>JAHJXZ010000129.1 GCA_018827205.1 Gammaproteobacteria bacterium
CGACACCGGCAAGCCTTTGAGCGAAACCCGCTATGTCGACATCGTCACCGGGGCGGACGTGCTGGAGTACTACGCCGGTTTGATCCCCGCCATCGAGGGCGAGCAAATCCCCCTGCGCGACACCAGCTTCGTCTACACGCGCCGCGAGCCGCTGGGCGTGGTGGCTGGTATCGGCGCCTGGAACTACCCAATTCAGATCGCCCTGTGGAAATCGGCCCCAGCGCTGGCCGCCGGCAACGCGATGATTTTCAAGCCCAGCGAAGTGACCTCGCTGACCACCCTCAAGCTGGCTGAGATCTACACCGCCGCCGGCGTGCCGGATGGCGTGTTCAACGTGCTCACCGGCAGCGGCCGTGAAGTTGGCCAGTGGCTGACCGAGCATCCGGGCATCGAGAAGATTTCCTTCACCGGCGGCACCGTAACCGGCAAGAAGGTGATGGCCAGCGCCTCCAGCTCGTCGCTCAAGGAAGTGACCATGGAGCTGGGCGGCAAGTCGCCGCTGATCATCTTCGAAGACGCCGACCTCGATCGCGCCGCCGATATCGCGGTAATGGCCAACTTCTACAGCTCCGGCCAAGTCTGCACCAACGGCACCCGCGTGTTTGTGCCGCGCATGCTGCAGGCGCGCTTCGAGGCCAAGGTGGTTGAGCGGGTCAAACGCATCCGCCTCGGCGATCCGCTCAATGACAGCACCAACTTCGGCCCGCTGGTCAGCGCGGCGCATCTGGACAGCGTGCTCGGCTATATCGAAACCGGCCGCAAGGAAGGCGCGCGCCTGCTGATCGGCGGCAACCGCGTAACCGAAGGCGACTACGCCAAGGGCGCCTATGTTGCGCCGACGGTGTTCACCGACTGCAACGACGGCATGACCATCGTTCGTGAAGAAATCTTCGGCCCAGTGATGAGCATCCTGGTTTACGACACCGAAGAAGAAGTGATACGCCGCGCCAACGCCACCGAATACGGCCTGGCAGCCGGCGTGGTGACCCGCGACCTGAACCGCGCGCACCGGGTGATCCATAAGCTGGAAGCCGGCATCTGCTGGATCAACACCTGGGGCGAGTCGCCGGCGGAAATGCCAGTCGGCGGCTACAAGCAATCCGGCGTCGGCCGCGAAAACGGTTTGACCACCCTGGCGCACTACACGCGAATCAAATCGGTACAGCTGGAAATGGGCGACTACGCCTCGGTTTTCTAACCACTGTGTTGTGGGAGGGGCTTTAGCCGCGACACCTTTCGCGGCTAAAGCGGAACGCCGCCTGACCCTTGCCACGGATTGAATCGTCGCCCCGTAGCCCGGATGCAATCCGGGAACAGTCACCGCGTTTTCCCCGGAGTGCATCCGGGCTACAGGAGCTTTTATGCCCCAAGAATTCGACTACATCATAATCGGCGCAGGCTCGGCCGGTAACGTACTGGCTACCCGCCTGACCGAGGACGCAGACGTCAGCGTGCTGCTGCTCGAAGCTGGCGGCCCGGATTACCGCCTGGATTTCCGTACCCAGATGCCCGCCGCCCTGGCCTTCCCACTGCAAGGCCGGCGCTACAACTGGGCGTACCTGACCGACCCTGAGCCGCATATGGATAACCGCCGTATGGAATGCGGGCGCGGCAAAGGCCTGGGCGGCTCATCGCTGATCAACGGCATGTGCTACATCCGTGGTAACGCCATGGATTACGACGGCTGGGCCGAGGAAAAAGGTCTGGAAGACTGGAGCTATCTGGATTGCCTGCCGTATTTCCGCAAGGCGGAAACCCGTGACATCGGCGCCAATGCCTACCACGGCGGCGATGGCCCTGTGTCGGTCACTACCCCAAAAAATGGCAATAACCCACTGTTCCACGCCATGGTCGAAGCCGGCGTGCAGGCCGGTTACCCGCGCACCGATGACCTCAACGGCTACCAGCAGGAAGGCTTCGGCCCGATGGACCGTACCGTCACGCCCAAGGGCCGACGTGCCAGCACTGCGCGCGGTTACCTTGATCAGGCCCGCGAGCGGCCGAACCTGACCATCGTCACCCACGCGCTGACTGATCGCATTCTGTTTAGCGGCAAGCGCGCAAGTGGTGTGGCCTACTTGCAAGGCGACAACGACACGCCAATCACCGTCAACGCGCGCCGCGAAGTGCTGCTGTGTGGCGGCGCGATTGCCTCGCCGCAAATCCTGCAACGCTCCGGCGTCGGCCCAGCAGCGCTGCTGCGCGAGCTGGACATCCCCGTGGTGCATGACCTGCCTGGCGTCGGCCAGAACCTGCAGGACCACCTCGAGGTATACCTGCAATACGCCTGCAAGCAGCCGGTGTCGCTGTACCCGGCGCTGCAATGGTGGAACCAGCCGATGATCGGCGCCAACTGGCTGTTCCTCGGCAAGGGCATCGGTGCCAGCAATCAGTTCGAAGCCGGCGGTTTTATCCGCTCCAGCGCGGACTTCGCGTGGCCGAATATCCAGTATCACTTCCTGCCGGTGGCGATTAATTACAACGGCAGCAACGCGGTGAAGGAGCACGGTTTCCAGGCGCACATGGGTTCCATGCGCTCGCCGAGCCGTGGCCGCATTCAGGTCAAATCCAAGGACCCGCGCCAGCACCCGAGCATCCTCTTCAATTACATGGCGCACGAGCAGGACTGGCGCGAGTTCCGCGACGGCATCCGCATCACCCGTGAAATCATGGCGCAATCGGCGCTGGACCCGTATCGCGGTCGCGAGCTGAGCCCTGGCATCGAACTGCAAAGCGATGCCGAACTGGACGCGTTTATCCGCGAACATGCGGAGACGGCCTACCATCCGTCGTGTTCCTGCAAGATGGGTGAAGACGACATGGCGGTGGTCGACGGCCAGGGCCGGGTGCATGGCGTTAAAGGCCTGCGGGTGGTGGATGCGTCGATCATGCCGCTGATTGTCACCGGCAATCTGAACGCGCCGACCATCATGATGGCCGAGAAGATTGCCGACAAAATCCGTGGCCGCGCCCCGCTGCCGCGCAGCACCGCGCCGTACTTTGTCGCCGGCAACGCGGCGGTGCGTGGCACGGCGCAGCGCTCCGCTTAAAAAAGCAGGGCTGCTGCGCGCTCATTCTCAGAGCGCTCAGCTCTTGTAGGAGCGGGCTTGCCCGCGAATCAAGGTCGACAGAAAAACATCGCGGCCAATGACTAGGCGCCCCCGCCGCTCCTACAAGTCCGCAGAATCCGCCGCAGTATTTGATTGAGCACAGCCTTCTAGATAGGCCCGAAGCGGCGTGACGTATAGCCCATACCGCCGGCCTTTAGCCCGGCGAGACCACACGCTGCTTGAAGCTGCAGGCGAAGGGCGTCGATAATACGCAGTTTTCAACCAGCGCCATTGTGCGCCGCCGCCCCAACGGCCGACCGAGCAGACCATGAAAGACAGCATTCGCCACCTGATTCAGCAAGCCCTGACCCGCCTCACCGCCGACGGCGTGCTGCCCGAAGGCCTGAGCCCGGCCATTCAGGTGGAGAACACCAAAGACAAAACCCACGGTGATTTCGCCAGCAACATCGCCATGATGCTGGCCAAGCCAGCCGGTATGAAGCCGCGCGACCTGGCTGAAAAGCTGATCGCCGCACTCCCCGCCGATGCCGACATCAGTAAGGTCGAAATCGCCGGCCCGGGTTTTCTCAACTTTTACCAAAACACCGAAGCCCTGGCCGCGCGCCTGGATGCCCTGTTGGCCGATGCCAAGCTTGGCGTGCGTAAAAATGGCCCAGCCCAGCGCGTGGTAGTCGACCTGTCGGCCCCCAACCTGGCCAAAGAGATGCACGTCGGCCATCTGCGCTCGACCATCATCGGTGACGGCGTGGCACGGGTGCTGGAGTTCCTCGGTGACGAGGTGATCCGGCAGAACCACGTCGGCGACTGGGGCACCCAGTTCGGCATGCTGCTGGCTTATATGCAGGAAACCCCGGAGGCCGCCGAAAGCGAGCTGGCCGATCTGGAAGGCTTCTACCGCGCGGCGAAGAAACGTTTCGACGACTCTGCCGAGTTCGCCGAGCGTGCCCGCGAGCTGGTGGTGCAGTTGCAAGCCGGCGATGCCGAATGCCTGCGCCTGTGGCACCGCTTCAACGACATTTCCCTGAGCCACTGCCAGGCGTTGTATGACCGCCTCGGCGTGAAGCTGAGCATGGCCGACGTCAAGGGCGAGAGCGCCTACAACGACGACCTGGCCAACGTAGTCGCTGACCTCAAGGCCAAAGGCCTGCTCAGCGAGAGCGATGGCGCCCAGTGCGTGTTCATGGAGCAGTTCAAGAACGCCGAAGACAACCCGCTGCCGCTGATCGTGCAAAGAGCTGGTGGCGGCTATCTGTATGCCACCACCGACCTGGCCGCTACCCGCTACCGCGCCAACGTGCTCAAGGCCGACCGCGCGCTGTACTTCGTCGATCAGCGCCAGGCTCTGCACTTCCAGATGGTCTTCACTGCCGCGCGCCTGGCCGGCTTTGTCCCAGCCACAATGCAGCTAGAACACATGGGCTTCGGCACCATGAACGGCGCCGACGGCCGCCCGTTCAAAACCCGCGACGGCGGCACGGTGAAGCTGGTCGACCTGCTCGATGAAGCCGAAGAACGTGCCTACACCCTGGTAAAAGGCAAAAACCCCGAGCTGGACGAAGCCGAACTGCGGCAGATCGCCCGCGCGGTGGGCATAGGCGCCGTGAAATATGCCGATCTGTCCAAGCACCGCACCAGTGACTACCGCTTCAACTTCGAGCTGATGCTGAGTTTCGAGGGCAACACTGCGCCTTACCTGCTGTACGCCTACACCCGCGTGGCCAGCGTGTTCCGTAAACTGGGCAAGGGCTTCGAAGAGATCGGCGGGCAACTCAACCTGCAGGCGGCCCATGAAATCGAACTGGCCGGCAAGCTCGCGCAGTTCAACGAAGTGCTCGCCAGCGTCGCGGACAAGGGCGAACCGCACCTGCTCTGCGCCTACCTGTATGACTTGGCCGGGTTGTTCTCCAGCTTCTACGAAAACTGTCCGATCCTCTCCGCCGAGGAAGAAGCTGTGCGTAACAGCCGCCTGCGCTTAGCCGCACTGACCGCACGCACGCTCAAGCAAGGCCTTGAGCTGCTCGGCCTGGAAACCCTGGAGCGCATGTAAGTGGCGGCGAAGAAGAAGCCCGCCGCCAAACGCGGCGCCAGCCGTTACCAGGCTCCCGCGAAAAAGCCGGTGCCTGGCTGGTTCTGGCTGGTCTGCGGTCTGGTGATCGGCGGCTTTATGGTGTTTCTGTTCAGCCTCGAACCGGGCCGTGATGAGATCAAGCGCACCAAGGTCGAACAGGCGCGCGCCGCTCAGGCCAGCAAAGCTGCGGCCGCCAAGCCCGCGACCAACGAGCCGACCAAGCCCAAGTACGACTTCTATACCCTGCTGCCGGAATCAGAAGTGATCTTGCCGCAGCAAGGCATCGAGCCCGTCGCACCGCCCGCGCAGAAGCCGGTCACCCCGGAAGAAGCGGCGAAGATTGATGCCGCCCGCGCCGAAGCTGCACTAAACGGCCAGGTACCGCCACCGCCGCCAGTGGTTGCCAAGGGGCCAATCAGCTCGCAGTTCTTCCTCCAGGCCGGCTCGTTCCGCCGCAAGGACGACGCCGACGGCCTGCGTGCGCAGATCATCCTGCTCGGGCAGAGCGTGCAGGTGGAATCCGGTACCGTGCGTGAGGAAACCTGGCACCGCGTACTGGTCGGCCCCTTCGCCACCCGCGAACAGCTCGGTCAGGCGCAGAAATCTCTGGCCGCTAGTGGCTTTAGCAATCTGTTGTTACAGCAGCGCCAGGCGCAATAAACCCCGCGACTTCAGGCCCTGCGGCGCGCTCTGACGACTATTTGTCGGACGGGAATCGTTCCAGGGCTTGAAGCGGGCTGCCGCTGCCCCCACTTCACTCAGCATTGGGCACTTTCGCCCCGCTGCGTGGAGACTCTCCCCTTGACCACCATCGTTTCAGTGCGCCGCAACGGCAAAGTCGTCATGGGCGGCGACGGCCAGGTGTCCCTCGGCAATACCGTGATGAAAGGCAACGCGAAAAAAGTGCGCCGCCTGTACCACGGCCAAGTGCTGGCTGGCTTCGCCGGCGCCACCGCCGACGCCTTTACCCTGTTCGAACGCTTTGAAGGCCAGCTTGAAAAGCATCAAGGCCATCTGGTGCGCGCCGCCGTCGAGCTGGCCAAAGACTGGCGCACTGATCGCTCGCTAAGCCGCCTGGAAGCCATGCTGGCCGTGGCCAACAAAGACGCCTCGTTGATCATCACCGGCAACGGCGACGTAGTTGAGCCCGAGCACGGCCTGATCGCCATGGGTTCCGGCGGCGGCTTCGCCCAGGCTGCGGCCATGGCCCTGCTGCAGAAAACCGATTTGAGCGCCCGTGAAATCACTGAAACCGCGTTGAACATTGCCGGCTCTATCTGTGTCTTCACTAACCAAACCCTGACTATCGAAGAAGAAGACTGCGCCGAGTAAGCGCGCCTTCTTCTGGAGTAAACCCGCATGTCCATGACGCCCCGCGAGATCGTTCACGAACTCAACCGCCACATCATCGGTCAGGACGACGCCAAGCGCGCCGTGGCCATCGCCCTGCGCAACCGCTGGCGGCGCATGCAGCTGCCACTTGAGCTACGCGCTGAAGTGACGCCGAAGAACATCCTGATGATCGGCCCCACTGGTGTTGGCAAGACTGAAATTGCCCGCCGCCTGGCCAAGCTGGCCAATGCGCCGTTTATCAAGGTGGAAGCGACCAAGTTCACCGAGGTCGGCTATGTCGGCCGCGATGTCGAGTCGATCATCCGTGACCTCGCCGATGCTGCAATCAAGATGCTGCGCGAGCAGGAGATGATCAAGGTTCGCCATCGCGCCGAAGACGCCGCCGAAGAGCGCATCCTCGATGCCCTGCTGCCACCGGCTCGCACCGGTTTCAGCGAAGAAGCCGCACCGGGCAGCGATTCCAATACCCGCCAGCTGTTCCGCAAGCGCCTGCGCGAGGGTCAGCTGGACGACAAGGACATCGAGATCGAAGTGGCCGACGCCCCGGCCGGCATCGAAATCATGACCCCGCCGGGCATGGAGGAGATGACCAACCAGCTGCAGAGCCTGTTTTCCAACATGGGCAAGGGCAAGAAGAAAAGCCGCAAGCTCAAGGTCAAGGAAGCCCTGAAGATGGTGCGCGATGAAGAAGCCGCGCGCCTGGTCAACGAGGAAGAACTCAAGGCCCAGGCCCTGGAAGCCGTGGAACAGAATGGCATCGTGTTTATCGATGAAATCGACAAGGTGGCCAAGCGCGGTAACACCGGCGGCGCCGACGTGTCCCGCGAAGGCGTGCAGCGCGACCTGCTGCCGCTGATCGAAGGCTGCACGGTGAACACCAAGCTGGGCATGGTGAAAACCGACCACATTCTATTTATCGCCTCTGGTGCGTTCCACCTGAGCAAGCCGAGCGACCTGGTCCCCGAGCTGCAAGGCCGCCTGCCGATTCGCGTCGAGCTGAAAGCCCTGACCCCGCAGGACTTCGAGCGCATCCTCACCGAGCCGCACGCCTCGCTCACCGAGCAATACGCGGCACTGCTCAACACCGAGGGCCTGGGCATCCAGTTCGTTGCCGAAGGCATCAAGCGCATCGCCGAGATTGCCTATCAGGTCAACGAGAAGACCGAGAACATCGGCGCGCGCCGCCTGCACACCCTGCTCGAACGTCTGCTCGAGGAAGTCTCCTTCAGCGCTGGCGACCTTGCTGGCCAGCAGAATGGCACGCCGATCGTGATCGACGCGGCCTACGTCAACAGCCACCTCGGCGAGCTGGCGCAGGATGAAGATCTGTCGCGCTATATTCTGTAACTCGCCATACCTAGCCCGGATGTTATCCGGGCTACAGGGCAACTCAGGAAGCGAGCATGCGCATCCCCACCGCGATAAAACTACACAAAGCCTCGAAAACCCTGGAGCTGCACTACGGGGCAGACGAACACTACACCTTGCCCGCCGAGTTCCTGCGTGTGCATTCGCCGTCGGCGGAAGTGCAGGGTCACGGCAAACCGATCCTGCAAACCGGCAAACTCGGCGTTGGTCTGAGCAAAATTGAACCCGCTGGCAATTACGCGCTGAAATTGACCTTCGATGACGGCCACGACAGCGGCCTGTTCACCTGGGATTACCTCGAACAACTCTCCTTGCGTCAGAGCGAACTGTGGAGCGATTACCTTGCCACCCTCGCCGCCGCCGGCAAGTCCCGCGACCCCAGCGAAAGCGTGGTCAAACTGATGCTCTGAAACCCAAGACGACATGCCGTTAGGAATTGACTCAGGCATGTCAGCTATTTCCTCACTCCCGCGCGACCAGGCGACAACCTGCCGCAGCGCAGCAGCCTCTCTAGCCCGTTGATCCTGGCCAGTTAGAGCGCATTTTCTAATCCTTCCCTGCATACTCATCGCGCATTCGGCCTGGATCGCGGCCGGCTTGCACAAATTCTCAAACTCGGGTAACCAAGTAGTTGGAAGTTTCTCGCGCCAGGCAGCCCCTGCGACGAGGAAGATTGCGGAGCGATCCGCCCTTGGTAATCCGAGCAATACCTGGCACTTAGCCCTGTGTCGCCGAGCACAGTCGTCCGCCGGTATTTCGTCTCAGGACAATGGAGCGTTGTAGATGACAGATAAGAATAATGATGACCTGAAACACCAGGCCTCCGAGAATACCTTGGGCCTTAACCCGGTGATCGGCATCCGCGGTAAAGACCTGCTCAGCTCTGCGCGCATCGTGCTCAAGCAAGCCCTCAAGCAACCCCTGCACAGTGCCAAACACCTTGCCCACTTCAGCCTGGAGCTGAAGAACGTGATGCTCGGCCAATCCGACCTCACTCCCGCCGATGGCGACCGGCGCTTTGCCGATCCAGCCTGGAGCCAGAATCCGCTGTACCGCCGTTACCTGCAGACCTACCTGGCCTGGCGCAAGGAACTGCATGACTGGGTCGAGCACAGCAACCTGTCCGAACAGGATGCCAGCCGTGGCCACTTCGTGATCAACCTAATGACCGAAGCCATGGCCCCCAGCAATAGCATGGCCAACCCGGCCGCCGTTAAGCGCTTCTTCGAAACCGGCGGCAAGAGCCTGCTCGACGGCCTGTCGCACCTGGCCCAGGACATCGTCAACAACGGCGGCATGCCCAGCCAAGTCAATATGAACGCCTTCGAGGTCGGCAAAAGCCTGGCCACTACCGATGGCGCAGTAATTTTCCGCAACGACCTGCTCGAGCTGATCCAGTACAAGCCGATTACCGAGCAGGTGCAAGAACGCCCAATGCTGGTGGTGCCACCGCAGATCAATAAATTTTATGTATTCGACCTGTCGCCGGAAAAAAGCTTGGCGCGCTTCCTGTTGCGCAACGGTATCCAGACCTTCGTGGTGAGCTGGCGCAACCCGACCAAGGCGCACCGCGAGTGGGGCCTGTCGACCTACATCGAAGCACTGAAAGAAGCCATCGATGTAGTCAGCGCCGTCACCAACAGCAAAGACATCAACATGCTCGGCGCCTGCTCCGGCGGCCTCACCACTACCTCGCTGTTGGGCCATTACGCCGCGCTGGGTGAGAAGAAGGTGCATGCCCTGACCCTGCTGGTCAGTGTGTTGGACAATCGCCTAGAAACCGATGTGGCGCTGTTCGCCGACGAGAAAAGCCTGGAAATAGCCAAACGCCGTTCCTATCAGGCCGGTGTGCTGGAAGGCAGCGACATGGCCAAGGTGTTCGCCTGGATGCGCCCCAACGACCTGATCTGGAACTACTGGGTCAACAACTACCTGCTCGGCAACGAGCCGCCGGTGTTCGATATCCTCTACTGGAACAACGACACCACGCGCCTACCGGCTGCCCTGCATGGCGAATTTATCGACATGTTTACCTCCAACCCGCTGATTCGCCCAGGTGCGCTGGAAGTCTGCGGCACGCCGGTCGACCTCAAGCAGGTCACCAGCGACCTTTACTGCGTGGCCGGCACCACCGACCACATTACGCCGTGGGAGTCGTGCTACAAGTCAGCCAATCTGTTCGGCGGCAATGTCGAGTTCGTGCTGTCCAACAGCGGGCATATCCAGAGCATTCTCAACCCGCCGGGCAACCCGAAAGCACGCTACATGACCAACACCCAGATGCACGCGGACCCGAAAACCTGGCAAGCCAGCTCAACCAAGCACGCCGACTCCTGGTGGCTGCATTGGCAGGTCTGGCTTGGCGAGCGTTCCGGCGCGCAGAAAAAAGCACCGACCCAACTGGGCAACAAGAAATACCCGGCCGGCGAATCAGCCCCCGGCACCTACGTTCACGAACGTTGATCAACTGCGCATTGCGCAACACTGCCCGCGGCACTGGAAGTGTCGCTCGCCCACCTACTCGTTTGAGCGGGTGAGGCGAACCAGGCTTTGCCCTGGTGTTTCTGGAAAAGACCCGGAGGGTCTGATCCAGCGTTTTAATTGATAGGGCTTTTGCGCATGTCGCTACCTTTCGTATTCCGTACCATCGAACTGGACGGCCAGACCATCCGTACCGCGGTTCGCCCCGGCAACGGCGAGATGACTCCACTGCTGATTTTCAACGGCATTGGGGCCAACCTGGAACTGGTGATGCCATTCGTTCGTGCCCTCGACCCCGGCCTGGAAGTCATCGCATTTGACGTTCCTGGCGTTGGCGGCTCCTCCACGCCCAGCACGCCGTATCGATTTCCCGGCCTGGCCAAACTCGCCGCACGCATGCTCGATTACCTCGACTACGGTCAGGTCAATGCGATTGGCGTGTCCTGGGGCGGCGCCCTGGCGCAGCAGTTCGCCCACGACTACCCGGAACGCTGCAAGAAGCTGATCCTCGCAGCCACCTCGGCCGGCGCGGTGATGGTTCCTGGCAAACCCAAGGTGCTCTGGTGCATGGCCAGTCCACGGCGCTATGTGCAGCCGTCCTACGGAGTGCAGATTGCCCCGGAAATCTATGGCGGCGCCTTCCGCCGCGACCCGAAGCTGGCCCTGGCGCATGCCAGTAAAGTCCGCTCGGGCGGCAAGATGGGCTATTACTGGCAGCTGTTCGCCGGCCTCGGCTGGACCAGCATCCACTGGCTGCACAAGATTCGCCAACCGACGCTGGTGATGGCTGGCGACGATGATCCGTTGATCCCGCTGGTGAACATGCGCCTGCTGGCCTGGCGTATCCCCAACTCGGAACTGCACGTGATCGATGATGGTCACCTGTTCCTGGTAACCCGCGCCGAAGCCGTAGCGCCGATCATCATGAAATTCCTCGAAGAAGAACGTCAGCGCGCGATCATGCATCCGCAGCCCGCGCCTGCTCGCACTCTTGGCTAAGCGCACCGTGGTTGGGCGCGCCCCGAAACACCCTGCACTGAGGCTGTGCCTGCACCTCAGTGCTTGACCCACTTACGGGCACGTTGTATTACCTGAGAATTGGCGCGCGGTAGTCTGGAATGCACCTTGCGCGCGCATTGGTATAAGCCTTGCTGCTTATTGAAGTCTCATGGCTTGACGACGGAGTGTTGCCCAATGCGAGACCAACCAACCAAACGCGCCCTGCCTGTACGTAGCAGCGTGATGAACGCCCAGAATGCAGTGGTCGGCCTACGCGGCCGTGATCTGCTCTCCACCCTTCGCGGCCTGGCTCTGCAAGGGATCAAGCAACCCATTCACAGCGCCCGGCATGTCGCTGCCCTCGGCGGCCAACTGGGCCGCGTACTGATGGGCGACAAGCCGTTCAAGGTCAACCCACAAGACCCGCGCTTCGCCGATCCGACCTGGCGCGACAACCCGATCTACAGCCGCAGTCTGCAAGCCTACCTGGCCTGCCAGAAGCAGCTGAACAGCTGGATCGACGAGAGCAGCCTGGACGCCGATGACCGCGCCCGTGCGCGCTTTGTTGCCACCCTGCTGGGCGACGCTCTGGCCCCAAGCAATACCCTGCTCAACCCTCAGGTGATCAAGGAGCTGTTCAACAGCGGAGGCAGCAGCCTGCTCAAGGGCGTGTCCCACTTATTCGATGACCTGGTGAACAACGACGGCATGCCCAGCCAGGTCAGCAAACACGCCTTCGAGGTCGGCCGTAACCTGGCCACCACCAGCGGCGCCGTGGTGTTTCGCAGTGAGCTGCTGGAGCTGATCCAGTACAAGCCGATGAGCGAAAAGCAGTACGCCAAACCGTTATTGATCGTGCCGCCGCAAATCAACAAGTTCTATATCTTCGACCTCTCCAGCGAGAAGAGCTTCGTCCAGTACGCGCTGAAGAACGGCCTGCAAACCTTTGTAATCAGCTGGCGCAACCCCGATCCGCGACACCGCGAATGGGGCCTGTCGAGCTATGTGGAAGCATTAGAAACTGCCATAGACGCCTGCCGTGAAATCACCGGCAGCAAGGACGTCAACCTGCTCGGCGCCTGCGCCGGCGGCCTGACCATCGCCGCGCTGCAAGGCCATCTACAGGCCAAACGTCAGCTGCGTAAAGTGGCCAGCGCCACCTATATGGTTAGCCTGCTGGACAGCCAGATCGACAGCCCGGCCATGCTGTTCGCCGACGAACTGACCCTGGAAGCAGCCAAGCGCCGCTCCTATCAGCAAGGCGTGCTGGATGGCCGCGACATGGCACGGGTGTTTGCCTGGATGCGCCCGAATGATCTGATCTGGAATTACTGGATCAACAACTACCTGCTCGGCAAACAGCCCCCAGCCTTCGATATTCTCTACTGGAACAACGACAACACTCGCCTGCCCGCGGCCCTGCATGGCGACCTGATCGACTTCTTCAAGCACAACCCGCTGACCCACCCACGCGGCCTGGAAGTCTGCGGCACCCCAGTCGATCTGCAGAAGGTCACGGTGGACAGCTTCAGCGTTGCCGGGATCAACGACCACATCACGCCCTGGGATGCGGTGTACCGCTCAACCCTGCTGCTCGGTGGTGACCGGCGGTTTATCCTGTCCAACAGCGGGCATATTCAGAGCATCCTCAACCCGCCGGGCAACCCAAAATCCAACTACATGGAAAATCCAAAACTCACCGGCGACCCACGTGCCTGGTACCACGACGCTGAGCACGTACAAGGCAGCTGGTGGCCGGTGTGGCTGAACTGGATGCAGGAGCGCTCGGGCGAGCAGAAGGACACCCTGATGGCGCTGGGCAACCAGAACTACCCGGCCATGGAAGCCGCACCCGGCACCTATGTGCATGTGCGCTAAACGCTAAGCCATACGTGATCAGACTGGCCGCAAGCCATTGCGGCCAGGTATCGTCAACCTTCCCGCGGCCAGAATAAGAAGACCGGATGAAAACCCGCGACAGAATCCTTGAATGTGCCCTGCTGCTGTTCAACCAGAAGGGCGAACCGAATGTCTCCACCCTGGAAATCGCCAACGAACTGGGCATCAGCCCGGGCAATCTGTACTACCACTTCCACGGCAAGGAACCGCTGATCCTTGGGCTGTTCGAGCGCTTCCAGGCGGAGCTGGCGCCGCTGCTGTCGCCGCCCGAAGACGTGCAGCTGGATGTGGAAGACTACTGGCTGTTCCTGCACCTGATCGTCGAACGCCTGGCCCACTACCGTTTCCTGTTCCAGGACCTGTCCAACCTGACCAGCCGCCTGCCAAAACTGGAACGCGGCATGCGTCACTGGCTCAACACCCTGAAACGCGCGCTGGCCGAATTGCTTGCCCAATTGCAACTTGATGGCCAGCTGCAAAGCGATACCCAGTCACTGGGCCAGCTGGTCGAGCAAATCACCCTGACCCTACTGTTTTCGCTTGACTACCAACGCATCATCGGCCGCGAGGGCGAGAGTCGCTTGGTGGTGTATCAGGTGATGATGCTGGTGGCCCCACACCTGGCCGAAGAGTCACGCTATGCCGCCGAACACCTGGCACAGCGCTACCTGGAAGATTAACCCGCACGCCTAAACGCAAACGCCCGGCACTAGGCCGGGCGTTTGCGTTGACTGCTGCGCGTCTTACGACTGGGTAGCAGGTGTTACGGGTGCAGCAGGTGCGGCGACCGGAGCAGGCGCAGCGACCACCGGAGCAGCCGGCTTGGCTGCTACTGGCTTGGCTGGTGCCGGCTTGGCGGCAGCTTTGACTGCCGGTTTAGCGGCAGGCTTGGCTGCTGGCTTGGCAGCAGGTTTAGCTGCTGCTTTGGCAACCGGCTTGGCGGCAGGTTTAGCAACTGGCTTAGCTGCAGCCTTGGCTACCGGTTTAGCGGCAGGCTTGGCAGCAGGTTTAGCCGCTGGCTTAGCTGCTGCTTTGGCAGCAGGTTTAGCGGCAGGTTTGGCAGCAACCTTTTTGACAGCAGGCTTGACCGACTTGACCGAAACGCCGGTCAGTTGCTCGATCTGCTTGGTCAGGCTTTCAACTTTGGCGTTGAGCGCTTTCACTTCATTGCGGCTCGGTACACCGAGGCGCGAAATGGCATTGTTCAGACGCTTGTCGAAGGCTTCTTCCAGCTCGCCCCACTTGCCAATAGCCTTGTCTTTAACTTCATCGACTTTCGACTTGGCAGTGTCCACTTTCGAACCCACAGTGGTCTTCACTGCGCCAACTTGCTTGTCGACTTCGGTCTTGGCTTGCTTCTCAGCTTTTTCGCCATCCTTGACCAGCGTGTCGAACAGCTTGTTGCCGTCCTTGCTGACCTTGGAGTAGGCACCCAAACCAGCCAACCAGATTTGACGCGAGTATTTTTCTACTTCGCCGATCCAGGAAGTGGTTTGCTTTTCGGTTTTCTTTTTGACAGCCATCCTGCTCTCCTTACTTGGTACGCGCGACGTGCTCGAGCAACGCGCTCAGCTCATCCAGCTTAGCAGAGAGTGCTTCAACATCCTGCTTGGACGGGATACCAATGCGGTTCAGTGCGCTGGCTACACGGTTATCGAAGGCTTTCTCGATCTTGTCGATCTGCACTTCAAACTTGCCTTTCACGCTGCTGACATTGCTGGTGACAGTGCTCTTAACGCTGTCGATCTGGCTGTTGGCTGCTTCAACTTGTTCGTTGACCAGTTTTTTGCCTTGTTTTTCAACGCCTTCGCCGCTCTTCACGAGTTCTTTGAAGTACTCGGAACCTTCCTGACCGGCTTTGGCGTAAGCGCCCAGACCTGCCAGCCAGATTTTGCGGGCGTAAACTTTTGCGTCGCTCAGGACGCTGCTGGTTTCTTCAACGACGGCTTTCTTTTTAACGGCAACTTTCGACATGGTGCACCTCACTCTAAGTGTTTCGAGGAAACGCCCACGGAATGCAGGCTTAGGAGCACGGTATCGATGAAAATTAGAAACCGCATACTAAGCGTAAGAAAAAACTGCCTGGAGCAGTTTTTAACGTCGCGCAGCGACGGCCTGCAGGGTGGTCGCCAGGGATGGCAGACCATCAAAAATTGCCGAGAGCCGTTTTTAACGTTGCGCAGCAACGACCCGAAGGGTGGCTGCCAGCGAGGCAGGCCATCAGAAATTGCCAAGGGCAATGTTAAACAGCACCTCAAGCCTGCAGATTCTTGTCCAGTACCTCTTCAATCTCGCGCTTGATGCTGCTGCTCATCGCCGACAACAATAGCCCCAGACTGAGCTGCACGCGCACGCTGTGCTCATGCACTTCAATACGCCCATCCGCACCGCTGCGCTTGAACTCCAGGTTGTCGCCGTTCCAGCGATAACGCACGTCGTACTCGCGCGCCAGACGCTCGGCCAATTGCTCGGCTTTTTCCCGGGCGGCTTCGCGCCCCAGGGAGTGGGGACGTTCGATGGTGATCTTGGCCATGGCATTTCTCCTCGCCAGTTAACTGCGACCTTAAGTCGCTGCGACTATAGCAAGGCTACAGGCCGCAAGCTGCAAGCAACTCCCGCATTCAGTAGGCCGCACAACTTTGTTGTTTGCCGCGCAAGGCCCAAACCCAGCGGGGCTTTTTGGGTTTAGAATGGCCGCCACTTTAGATGCAGCCTCTGTGTTTTAGGAAAGGCCACGATGAACGATCCGCGCAAGAGCAGCGACAGCGAACCCACCACGCACTTTGGTTTCCAGAGCGTGCCGGAAAGCCAGAAGGCGGAGAAAGTCGCCGAAGTGTTCCACTCTGTGGCGGCCAAGTACGACCTGATGAACGACGTGCTATCCGGCGGCATGCACCGCCTGTGGAAGCGCTTCACCATCGAACTGTCTGGCGTGCGCAGCGGTAACCGGGTGCTGGATATCGCCGGCGGCACGGGCGACCTGACCCGCAAGTTCTCCAGCCTGGTCGGCCCGACCGGCGAAGTGGTGCTGGCCGACATCAACGAATCGATGCTGCGCGTCGGCCGTGATCGCCTGCTCGACAAGGGCGTGGCCGGCAACGTCAGCTTCGTTCAGGCCGATGCGGAAAAACTGCCATTCCCGGACAACCATTTCGATGTGGTGACCATCGCCTTCGGCCTGCGCAACGTGACGCATAAAGAAGACGCCATCCGCTCGATGCTGCGCGTACTCAAGCCCGGCGGTCGCCTGCTGATATTGGAGTTCTCCAAACCGTCCAGCCCGTTGCTGTCGAAGTTCTACGACGCTTACTCGTTCAAGTTCATGCCTCTGGCCGGCAAGCTGATCACCAACGACGCCGAGAGCTACCGCTACCTGGCCGAGTCGATCCGCATGCACCCGGATCAGGACACCCTCAAGGCGATGATGGTTGAAGCCGGCTTCGAGCGTGTGACCTTTCACAACATGACCGGCGGCATCGTCGCCCTGCACCGCGGCATCAAGCCCTGATGATCCTCACCGGGCTACTGGCCGGGGTCGAACTCGGCCTCAATCGCGTCTTGGCCATGGACAGCACCGCGCTGCCACGCTTGGCGCGCTTGAGCGGCCGAGTGATTGCAGTCGAATGCGCCGCACCCAATCTGCAGCTGTTTATATTGCCCAGCGCCAGCGGCCTGCAATTAGCCGCACAGTGGGCAGGCGAAGCTGACTGCCACCTGCGCGCACCCGCCGCCAGCCTGCTGCGCCTGGCCACCAGCAAGGACAAGACCAGCATCCTGCATAGCCCGGACGTCAGTCTGGATGGCGACAGCGCCGCCCTGCTGGAGCTGGCCGGAATCCTTCAGGACCTTGAACTGGACTGGGAGTACGAACTGTCGCGTTGGCTCGGCCCGATCGGTAGCCAGCTGCTCGGCGGCCATTTGCGCAGCCGCGTCAGCTGGACCAGCCAGACCCTCGACAGCCTGCGCTTGAACCTGGCCGATTACCTCAGCGAAGAATCCCGCAGCCTGGTCGGCCAGCGCGAAGCCGATGCGCGCTTCGCCGAACTGGACCACCTTAAGCTGTCCCTCGACCGACTCGACGCGCGCATCGAGCGCTTCGCCCAACGCCATAAGCCCATCGCATGAAGCTGCTTGCCGTTCGTCGCCTGTTACGTATCCAGCGCGTAGTCATCCGCTACCAGCTGGATGACCTGTTATTTGCCCTGCCGCTGCCCTTATGGGCGCGCGTGCTGCGCTATGTTTTGCCCTGGCGCTGGCTGCCACGCCGCGACTTGTTGCTGTCGCGCGGTGCACGCCTACGCCTGGCGCTGGAGGAGCTGGGGCCGATTTTTATCAAGTTCGGCCAACTGCTTTCCACCCGCCGCGACCTGTTGCCGACCGATATCGCCGATGAGCTGGCCAAGTTGCAAGACCAGGTGCCACCCTTCGACCCCGCGCAATCGCAGGCGCTGATCGAGTCCCAATTGGGGGCCAAGGTCAGCGAGGTGTTTACCCGCTTTGACGCTCAACCACTAGCCTCGGCCTCCGTCGCCCAGGTGCATGCCGCGCAGCTGAAAAGCGGCGAAGAAGTGGTGGTCAAGGTGATTCGTCCGGGTCTGAAACCGGTAATCGAACAGGACATCGCCTGGCTGTTCTTGCTCGCCAAACTGGCCGAGCGTGCCTCCGCCGATGCCCGCCGACTGCGTCCGGTGGAAGTGGTCAGCGACTACGAAAAGACCATCTACGACGAACTCGACCTGCTGCGCGAGGCTGCCAACGCCAGCCAGCTGCGGCGCAACTTTGAAGGCTCGCCGCTGCTCTATGTGCCGCAGGTGTACTGGGACTATTGCCGGCCGAAAGTGCTGGTGATGGAGCGCATCTACGGTATTCAGGTCACCGACCTGGAAACCCTGGCCGACCAGCGCACCGATATGAAACTGCTGGCCGAGCGTGGCGTGGAGATTTTCTTCACCCAGGTGTTCCGCGACAGCTTCTTCCACGCCGACATGCACCCCGGCAATATCTTCGTCAGTACCCGCACGCCTTGGAACCCGCAGTACATCGCCATCGACTGCGGCATTATCGGCAGCCTTACCGCGGAAGATCAGGACTACCTGGCGCGCAACCTGATTGCCTTCTTCAAGCGCGATTACCGTCGTGTGGCGCAGTTGCATATCGACTCTGGCTGGGTGCCGGCAGAAACCAAGATCAATGACTTCGAGGCGGCGATCCGCACCGTGTGCGAACCGATCTTCGAAAAACCCTTGAAGGACATCTCCTTCGGCCAGGTGCTGCTGCGCCTGTTCCAAACCGCGCGACGCTTCAATATGGAAGTGCAGCCGCAGCTGGTGCTGCTGCAGAAAACCCTGCTGAATATCGAAGGCCTGGGCCGTCAGCTCTACCCCGACCTGGACCTGTGGAGCACCGCCCAACCGTTCCTCGAGCGCTGGATGCGTGAGCGCATCAGCCCGCTGCAGTTGCTGCGCAACCTGCAACTGCAGGCCGAGCAAGTCCCGCACCTGTCGCAGATCGCCCGTGAAACCCTGGAACGTCTCAACCAGCAACCGGCCAGCCGTCAGCAACAGCCTGCGCCAAGCCGCCAATGGCCAGTTCGTTTACTCGGCGCAGCACTGATCGGCGGTGCCGCCAGCCAGGGCCTGCTGCTGAGCCTGGTGGCCTGGCCGAGCTGGCTGATGCTCGCCGGCGGCCTCTATCTGGTACTGCGCCGATAGCCACACCGGGTGCGCACTGGCACACTAGCTTTCTGAATCAGACAGCCCGATATGGGCGGAACTTGCAATGACTGACTGGCTCGACGAAATCAACTGGAACGCGGACGGCCTGGTGCCGGCCATCGCCCAGGACCACAAAACTGGCCGCGTGCTGATGATGGCCTGGATGAACCGTGAAGCCCTGGCCCTGACCGCCACCGAGCAGCGCGCCATCTACTGGTCACGCTCGCGTGGCAAGCTGTGGCGCAAGGGCGAGGAGTCCGGCCATGTGCAAAAGCTGCACGAACTGCGTCTGGACTGCGATGCTGACGTGATCATCCTGATGGTCGAGCAACTGGGCGGCATCGCCTGCCACACCGGCCGCGAAAGCTGCTTCTACCGGGTGTACGACAACGCCGAGTGGAAAACCGTCGACGCGGTGCTAAAAGACCCGCACGCCATCTATGCCGCAGGACACAACCATGAGTGACACGGCCATGACCGATACCCTCAGCCGCCTGGCCGACGTGCTGGAGTCGCGCAAAGGCGCGGCAGCTGACAGTTCGTATGTCGCCAGCCTGTACCACAAGGGCCTGAACAAGATTCTGGAAAAGGTCGGTGAAGAGTCGGTGGAAACCATCCTCGCCGCCAAAGACGCTGCCGTCAGTGGTGACTGCAGCGATGTAATTTATGAAACCGCCGACCTGTGGTTCCACAGCCTGGTCATGCTCGCCGCCCTCGGCCAGCATCCTCAGGCGGTACTGGACGAACTGGACCGGCGTTTCGGCTTGTCCGGGCACGCGGAAAAAGCCTCGCGCCCGCAAAACTGATCAACCTCTTACTACGGAGTACGCGTTATGGGATTCGGTGGCATTAGCATCTGGCAACTGGTGATCATCCTGTTGATCGTGGTCATGCTGTTCGGTACCAAGCGCCTTAAAGGCCTGGGCTCCGATCTCGGTGATGCGATCAAGGGCTTCAAGAAATCCATGGGCAGTGAAGAAGAAAAGCCGGCCGTGGAAGAGCCCAAGGGCCAGACCATCGATGCCCAAGCGCGCAAGGTCGAAGAACCGGCGAAAAAAGACTAAGCCATGTTCGATATCGGCTTTACCGAGTTGCTGCTGATCGCCGTGGTAGCCCTGGTAGTCCTAGGGCCTGATCGCCTGCCCGGTGCGGTACGCACAGCCGGTTTGTGGATCGGTCGGATCAAGCGCAGCTTCAGTGCGATCAAGGCTGAGGTTGAGCGCGAGATTGGCGCGGATGAAATTCGCCGTCAGCTGCATAACGAGCAGATCCTCGAGCTTGAGCGGGAAATGAACGCGATGAAACAAAACCTCAACGCGCCGCTTAGCACCCTCACTGAACCCAGCCCTGCCGCGCCCCCCGCAGCAGAGCCGGCCGCCACCACTGATAGCAACACCCGCCAGGATAAAAGCCCGCAGCCATGAGCCTACGACCGGACAGCGATCAGGAAATGCCCCTGGTCTCCCACTTGACCGAACTGCGCACACGCCTGCTACGTATTGTGGCGGCGGTCTTCGCGTTGTTTGCCGGGCTGTTCTATTTCTCCCAGGATATCTACGCGCTGGTCGCCGCGCCGTTGCGCGCCTACCTACCGGAAGGCGCGACCATGATCGCCACTGGGGTGGCCTCGCCGTTCCTCACGCCGTTCAAGCTGACGCTGATGGTCGCTCTGTTTCTGGCGATTCCGATCATCCTGCATCAGATCTGGGGCTTTATCGCACCGGGGCTGTACAAGCACGAGAAGCGCATCGCCGTACCGCTGCTGATCTCCAGCATTCTGCTGTTCTACGCGGGCATGGCCTTTGCCTACTTCGTGGTATTCCCGATCATGTTCGGCTTCTTCGCCAGCGTGACCCCGGAAGGCGTGGAGATGATGACCGATATCGGTCAGTACCTGGATTTCGTCCTGACCCTATTCTTTGCCTTCGGCGTGGCGTTCGAGATCCCGATTGCCACCTTTCTGCTGATCTGGATCGGCGTTGTCGATGTCGCCACCCTGCGTAAGAGCCGACCCTATGTAGTCGTTGGCTGCTTTGTCGTCGGCATGGTGTTGACCCCGCCGGATGTGTTCTCGCAGACCCTGCTGGCATTGCCCATGTGGCTGCTGTTTGAAGCCGGCCTGCTGTGCGGCAGCCTGGTCAAGCGCCGCGCCGATGAGGAAGCAGCGGCTGAAGCCGACAGCGACAGCGCCTCCAACGATCAGCCGCCCGCCGCACAACCGTGAACCTGCTGCTCCTCGAAGACGGCGACTTTATCGCCGCTGACCGCGTGCTGCTAAGCGGCCGCCGCCTCAAGCATCTGCATGAAGTGCACCGCGCCGAAGCCGGCGACAGCCTGCGCGTTGGCCGCCTGAATGGCGCAATGGGCAGCGGCCAGTTACTGCGCCTGGATGCAGAGCAGGCCGAGCTTGCCGTGCAACTCGACCAAGCGCCGCCTGAAAAACTGCCACTGACCCTGCTGCTCGCTTTGCCCCGGCCGAAAATGCTGCGGCGCGTGCTGCAAACCGTCAGCAGCATGGGCGTGCCTCGGCTGATTCTGCTGAACAGCTACCGGGTAGAGAAAAGCTTCTGGCAGACGCCCTTCCTCGAACCGGCGGCGATTCGCGAACAGCTGATCCTCGGCCTGGAACAGGCCCGCGATACCGTATTGCCGGAAGTCATTATCGAGAAACGCTTCAAGCCCTTTGTCGAAGACCAGCTGCCCAGCATCGCCGCCGGCACCATGGGTCTGGTCGGCCATCCTGGCGACTACCCGGCCTGCCCACGGGCCGTCGAACAGGCCGTCACATTGGCCATCGGCCCGGAAGGCGGCTGGATTCCCTACGAAGTGGACAAACTGCAGGAAGCTGGCCTGCAGCCGGTGCAACTGGGCGCGCGGATTCTACGAGTCGAGACGGCGGTTACCGCCTTGCTGGCGCGACTGTTTTAGCCCAGCACCTGCTGCTCATGCCAATGCGCAGGCAATAACTGGCCCTTAAGCGCAGGCGCCTCCTCCAGCTGCACATCCCGCGGCTCAAGCGGCTCACCACAATCCGAACACACCAGCACGCCATGCATCGGCTGCCCGCAGCCCCGATGAATATGCCGAATCGGTGCGCCTTCCGCGCCGCTCATATGCTGGTCACCCCAATGCACTAGCGCCATGATGGCCGGGTACAGATCACGGCCCTTGGCGCTCAGACAGTATTCCTCACGCAAGGGCCGCTGCTGATAGGCCACCTTGTCCAGCACCCCGGCTTCCACCAGCTTTTTCAGGCGTTCGGCCAGCACATGCCGGGTAATCCCCAGGCGCTTCTCGAATTCATCAAAACGACGAATACCAAGAAAGCTCTCGCGCAGTACCAGCAGCGTCCAACGGTCACCCACCACCGACAGGGTGCGAGCCAGGGAGCAGGGTTGTTGCTCAAGTTCTTCCCAACGCATAAACCAGTCTCCAACAGCGATGGCTCACCATAGCTTGACAGGTTCCAAAACGGAACCGACTATCAGGCCAGGTTCCAAAATAGAACTGATGGAGATTGTAATGACCGAACGCAAAGCAATTCTGGTAGTAGGCGCTGGTGATGCCACCGGCGGCGCCATCGCCAAACGCTTCGCCCGCGAGGGCTATGTAGCCTGCGTGGCACGGCGCAATGCCGACAAGCTCGGTACGCTGGTGGCGGATATCGAAGCAGCCGGTGGTACTGCCCGCGCTTTTGGCTGCGATGCGCGAGTCGAGGAACAGGTGATCGAGCTGTTTACCACCATCGAACGCGAAGTCGGCCCGCTGCATGCCGTGGTGTTCAACATCGGCGCCAATGTGCAGTTCTCCATCACTGAAACCACTGAGCGGGTGTATCGCAAAGTCTGGGAAATGGCCGCCCTGGCCGGTTTTCTCACCGGTCGTGAAGCCGCCAAGGTGATGCTGCCGCGCGGCCAAGGCACGATCATCTTTACCGGTGCCACAGCCTCCTTGCGCGGCCGAGCGAATTTCTCCGCGTTTGCCAGCGCCAAGTTCGCCCTACGCGCCCTGGCCCAAAGCATGGCCCGCGAACTCGGCCCCCAGGGCATCCATATCGCCCACCCGATCATCGACGGCGCCATCGATACCGCGTTTATCCGCGACACCTTTCCTCAGCTCTATCAGCTCAAGGAACAGGATGGCATCCTCAACCCTGAGCATATCGCCGAGACCTACTGGCAGATCCATTGCCAACCGCGCGATTGTTGGGTGCATGAGCTGGATCTGCGGCCCTGGTCTGAGACGTTCTAGCCGCAGCTGCGCTCGCCCAACAACAAGACCTCCCGAAGGAGCATGCAATGAGCAAAACCCTAGAGTTCTTTTTTGATTTCGGTAGCCCAGCCAGCTACCTAGCCTGGACTCAGTTGCCGCGTATTGCCGACAAGGCCGGCGCGCAGATCGTCTGGCGACCGATGCTGCTTGGCGGCGTATTCAAGGCCACCGGTAACCAGTCGCCGGTCATGATTCCGAGCAAGGGCGCCTGGATGCTCAAGGACCTGGCGCGTTTCGCCAGTCACTACGGCGTGCCGATGGCCTTTAGCCCGAGTTTCCCGATCAACACCCTGACGCTGATGCGCGGCGCAGCCGGTTACCAGGGCAGCGAGCGCTTCGAGCACTATCTAAAAACCATCTTCGAAGCGCTGTGGGTGCAACAGAAAGACCTCGGCAAGCCCGAAGTAGTCGCCGAAGTGCTGAGCGCAGCAGGCTTCGAGCCCGCCGAGTTCGAGCGCCTGGTCAGCGACGAAGCAGTCAAGGAACGGCTCAAGGCCACCACCGAAGAGGCGATCAAACGCGGCGTATTTGGCGCGCCGACCTTCTTTATCGGCAGCGAGATGCACTTCGGTCAGGATCGCCTGGACTTCGTCGCCGAAGCCCTGGCGCGCTAGCAGGTAGTTTTCAGCGGCCTGCTAGCTCTCCAGCAGAAAGGTCACCGGCCCGTCATTGATCAGGTGTACCTGCATATCGGCACCGAATTGGCCGGTGGCAACTTGCGGGTGTTTGCCGCGGGCCTGAGTGACCAGCAGGTCGAACAGCTCAGCACCCAGCGCCGGCGGTGCAGCGCTGGAGAAACTTGGGCGTAGGCCGCTCTTGGTATCGGCGGCCAGGGTGAATTGCGACACCAGCAACAGGCCGCCACCACTATCACTGAGCGACAGGTTCATCTTGCCGGCCGCATCGCTGAACACGCGGTAGTTGAGCAGTTTGTGCAGGATTTTCTCGACGCTGGCCGGAGTGTCCTGCGGCTCGACGCCGACCAGCGCCAGCAGGCCCTGATCAATCGCACCGACAACTTCGCCGTCTACTTCTACTCGGGCGCCACGCACCCGCTGAATCAGTGCCTTCATGCTTCATCCGGCGCCAGGTTGAGCAAGCGATGCGCCAACTCATCAGCGGCGCGCACCAGCGCATCGGTAATCCCGGTTTCCGCTGCCGAATGGCCGGCATCGCGAATGATCTGCAGCTCACTGTTCGGCCAGGCCTGGTGTAGCGCCCAAGCGTTGTCCAGCGGGCAGATCACATCATAACGGCCGTGCACGATAACCCCCGGAAGATGGGCGATCTTCGGCATATCACGCAGCAGCTGATCGGTTTCGAGGAAGGCATTGTTGACGAAGTAATGGCACTCGATGCGGGCAATCGACAGCGCGCGGTGGGCGTCACTGAAACGGTCGACCACCTGCGGGTTGGGGCGCAGGGTGGCGGTGCGGCCTTCCCAGGTCGACCAGGCCTTGGCTGCATGCATCTGGGCGATCTGGTCGGGCCCAGTCAGGCGTTTGTAGAAGGCCTGTACCAAATTATCCTGCTCATTCGCCGGAATGGGCGCTAGGTAGTCTTCCCAATAGTCGGGGAACAAACGACTGGCGCCGGCCTGATAGAACCAGCTGATCTCCTGCGGGCGGCAAAGAAAGATGCCGCGCAAGATGAGGCCATGCACACGCTGCGGATGGGTCTGGGCGTAGGCCAGCGCCAAGGTCGAACCCCAGGAGCCGCCGAACAGCACCCACTTATCGATGCCGAGGTGCTCGCGGATCTGCTCCATATCGGCGATCAGCGCCTGAGTGGTGTTGTTTTCCAGGCTCGCGTGCGGGGTGGAACGGCCACAACCACGCTGATCGAACGTGATAACGCGATACAGGTTGGGGTCGAAATAGCGCCGGCTAGCAGCGTCGCACCCGGCACCCGGCCCGCCGTGGATGAACACCACAGGCAAGCCATCCGGCGAACCGCTTTCGTCGACATACAGCACGTGCGGCGCCTGCACCGCCAGCTCATGACGGGCGTAGGGTTTAATCTCCGGATACAAGGTCTGCATAGCATGCTCCTGACTTGACCTGAATAATGCGTGGCGTAACGTTGACAGCCTTGCGCAGGACAACTGCAGACGCAACCGCTTGACGCTCTGCCGGGCATCATAACCATGAAAAAGGAGTTCAGCATGCCAACAAGGATATTTGCCTTAGCTTTCCTAATGTTTTGCACCCTACTCACTGGTTGCGGCGCCAAGGATGATCCACAGGCAGCGCTGGAAGCTGCCGTGCAACAACTGCAGGACAACCTGGAAGCGAAGAACACCAGCGCGGTACTCGACCAGCTGCACCCGCAGTTCTCGGCCCAGGGCGAGTTCGACCGTGAGTGGGCGCAGCGCACCATGTTGCTGCTGTTTATGCGCCACAAAAACGTCGAAGTGCTGGCCTTGAGCAAAGCCAGCTACGTCCACGAAACCTATCGCGAGAAAGGCTTTACCGAGGCCCAGGTTGCCTTGGTCGGCGCCGAAAGCCTGATCCCGGATAGCGCCCGTCATTTCCTTGTGGAAATGGAGTGGTGGCTGGAGGGTGATGAATGGAAGCTGGCGCGCCTGAAGTGGCAATAACGGCCCAGCTACTGATTAAAACAACCAGGGAATAAACATCTTGCTGCGCTGCATATAGTCGCGATACGCCTCGCCAAACTGCTGCAGACACTCGGCTTCATCGCGCTTGGCGGTCAGCCAGAGTATCAGGCTGGCCAGCAGCGCCAGCGCCAGACTCAAGCCATTGGGTTGCTTGCAGGCCACGCCCCAAGCCAGCAACAGCAACGAGGCGTACAGCGGATGGCGGATAACGCGGAAGATGCCGCTGGTCACCAGTTGCGAGGTGCGCTCGAAAGCGAATAGCTCGGCGTCCGTGCGCTGCCCATCAGGGCGCCCCATACGGCGTAGCTGATAGAGGCCGGTAAACAGCAGCAGCAAGGATGCAAACAGCAGCGCCCAGGACAGACGCTGATGCAGGGCAAAGCGGTCGACAAACCAGACCGGCCCGTTCAGCACCAGCAAAGCCAGAATCGCCTCCCAGGCGAAGAACCGGTAAAAGCCGTGGGACTGCGGCCGTAGCAGTACCCGCCAGGACAGCGCCAGCAGCAGCAGCGTGCCCAGCGCAAAAGCCAACCCCTGCAACCACACCATAAAGCCGTCTCCTTCTCTGTCCGTTAGCCCGTCAAGGCCAGGCGCTGCGTGACCTGCAGCCCCTCTGTTACACTGCCGGCCTCTTTGCCTCGGCCGCCCGCAATGGATCGCACTCAACTGCACAGCCTGCTGCCCCACCAAGGCCCAGCCCTCTGGCTGGATGGCCTGTTGGCGCATGACAGCCTGAGTATCCAGGGTCTGAGTGCCTGGCGCTTTCTCGAGACCTTTGGGGCCAATGCCTCACCCTGCCTGCTGTTCGAAGCAGCCGCTCAGTTGTGCGCCGCGCATGGTGCCCTATACGGCGATGCCAGTGCCATTGAAATGGCCCTGGTCGGCAAGCTCTCGCAACTGCAACTGCACCATGAACCGACGCAGCGCAGCGGCGCACTGCAGGTCAGCGCCCAGCAAGAGGCGCTAAGCCCGGCCGGCGCGCTGTATGCCTTCAGCATCCACAATGACGAGCAGCTACTGCTCGACGGCAAACTGCTGCTGGTGTTGATCCATGCTTGAACTTCGCCACGTCACGCACAGCTACCCAGGCGCAAGCCGCGCCGCGCTGCAGGGTATCGACCTGCAGCTACAGGCCGGCGAATGCCTCGGCCTACTCGGCAGTAACGGCGCCGGCAAGACCACCCTGCTATCGCTACTCAGTGGCGTGCTCACGCTGCAACAGGGTGAGCTGCACTGGGAAGGCCAGCCAAGGCTCGGTCTGGTACCGCAGCAGCTGGCCTTCTATGCCGGGCTCAAAGTGGGCGAGAACCTCGAATTATTTGCCGACCTGTATCGCCTGCGCGGCGCTGAGCGCCAGCAACGCCTGCAGCAGTGCATCGATATCTGCGCCTTGGGAGACAAGCTGACGCGGCGCAGCGAGCAGCTCTCCGGCGGCGAACAACGGCGCTTGAACTTCGCTATCGGCCTGCTGCAACCCGCTGATCTCTATTTATTCGATGAAGCTACCGTGGGCGTCGACGCCGCGAGTCGCCAACAGCTGCTGGCTGCCGTGGAGCAGCTGACAGCCGATGGTAAGGCGGTGATCTACACCAGCCACTATCTGGAAGAAGTCGAGCGGGTCGCCCAGCGCATTCTGCTGCTGCACGAAGGTCAGGTACGCCTGGATCTGGACAAACGTCAGCTGCTCGGTGACGACCACGGTCTGCTGCTGGAATGGCCGGACGCCATACCGGCAGGCCTTAACGAACTGCTCGCGAGCCTGCAACTGACGGCCGAAGTGCTACCCAAGGGCCTGCGTATCGCATCCCTGAATGGCCAACAGCTGCTGGCGATCACCGAATTTGTTACTGCGCAGGATGGCCTGCCCAACCTGCTGCGCTTCGGCCGCCCGTCGCTCGAGCAGTTCTACCTGCGCCTGAACGGAGGCCGGCTATGAGGCTCTGGGCGCTGGTGCGCAAAGAAGTGCGGCTGCTGCTGCGCGACCCGCATGCGTTGGCCGTGCTGTTTATTATGCCGACGCTGTTTCTGCTGCTGATGGCCGGGGCCATGTCCAGCTATATGCAGGACAAGCCACCTGCGCTACGCCTGCTTATCGACGCACCACAGGGCGACGCCAGCCAGTTCTTCCGCGACGCCCTACAGGCGCAACTGCCCGACAGCCAGCTATTGGACAAAAGCAGCGAAAGCCTGGCCCGCGTGCAGCTGCCCGCAGACTTCGCCGATACCCTGCTGGACAGCCCACATCAGGGTCCGAGCCTGAGCTTCCCGGCGCAGTTCGACAAGCTGTCGCGCCAGCGTCTGCACAGCGCAGTGAGCATTGCCCTGGCGCAAAGTCGACTGCTGGCCTACCTGGAAGACAGCGGCGTGGTCGATGCCGAATTAAGCCGTGCCGCGCGCCTGCAGCTGGTGCAACAACGCACCCAGAGCCAGATTGACGAGCAGGAACAACTGGCCAGCGGCGACCTGAGCGGCCGCGCCAATGCCACCCAACTGAGCGTGCCGGCCTGGCTGATCTTCGGCATGTTCTTCGTCGTGCTACCCATGGCTGGTGGCTTCCAGCGTGAGCAGCAGAGCGGCACCTTGCTGCGCCTGCGCTGCCTGGGCCTGAACCTCGGCACCCTGGTGCTGAGCAAGCTGCTGCCGTACCTGGCGATCAACCTGCTGCAGTTCATTCTGCTGCTGGGTATCGGCGTCTATGGCCTGCCGCTGCTTGGTCTGCCCGCCCTGAGTTTGCCCGGCAGCGCCGCGGCTTATCCGCTGCTCGCGCTGAGTATCGCCCTGGCAACCTGCAGCCTCGGCCTGTTACTGGCTGCCCTGGCGCGTAGCAGTGAACAGGCGCTGCTCCTTGGCGGCGGCATCAACATCCTGCTGGCCGCGATTGGCGGAATCATGGTGCCGAAAAGCGTGATGCCTGCGGCCATGGCCCAACTGGCGGAAATCTCCCCAATGAGCTGGGCGCTGGACGCCTTTCTCACCCTGCTGGTGGGCCACGGCTCACTGGCCGACATCGCCCCCTACTGCGCGCGCTTGCTGCTGTTTGCAGTGCTGTGTGGCATGGCCGGGCTGCTTCTGTTCACCCGACGAGTACAGCGCACGCAATGGACCACTCACTACTAGAACAACAACTCAAACAACTGCTGATCCGCGAGTGCGACAAGGAAGACGATATCGACTGGCAGAGCATCAGCGACGACGAACCACTGTTCGGCGCGAAAAGCCGCATCGCCATGGACAGCCTCGACGCCCTTCAAGTCTCCCTGGCGCTGCAACAGCACTACGGCGTCCGCATTGAAGGTGCCAAGGACGGCCGACGCATCCTTGGCAGCATCGCCAGCATTGCCGCCTATATTAGGCAGCAGCAGTGACCCCGGTGTACCTGCAACGCGCTGCCCTACACTGCGCTCTGGGCGATGACCTGCTGAGTGCCGCCCAGACCCTGCAAAGCGCCCAACCGCCTAAGGGCGAAGCCTTTGTGCTGCATGAAGTGCATGAACCACGCACTTATTTATACGCCGCAAAAACCGGCGAAAACCTGAGTGAGCGCCTGGATCGCCTGCTGGGCGAAACCCTCGGATCTAACCTCCAGTCACTCGACGACTGCCTGCTGATCATCGCCAGCACCAGCCTGGATATCAGCGAGCTGGAGGCCATAACCCGTCGACAGCAGGGCTTTCGTCCGGACGACTCGACGTCCCTCGACCTGCTTGCCAATCAGCTGCTCCAACGCTGGGGCTTTGCCGCCGCGTTTACCTTGAACACCGCCTGCACCAGTGCCGCCAACGGCCTGCTCTATGGCGCCCGGCTTATCAACGCCGGCCAGTACGCCCGCACCCTAGTGCTGAGCTTCGAAACGCCCAGCGCTATCGCCATGCAGGGTTTCGGTGCACTGATGCTGACCAGCCCCAGCGGCGAGTACCGCCCCTTCCACCCCGAACGCGACGGCCTGATCCTCGGTGAGGCCTATGCTGCCACCCTGCTCAGCCGTGAGCCAGGTGACGTGCCATTGGGCCGCCTGCTCGGCGGCTTTAGCGCCTGCGACACCAGCAGCCTGACTACCACCCGCGAGGATGGCAGCCATATCCACTGGGTGATGCAGCAGGCCCTGCGCAGCGCCGATTGCACGGCGGCGCAGATCGACCTGGTGAAACTGCACGGCACCGCCACCAGCGCCAACGATGAAGCCGAAAGCAACGGCATGCACCTGCTCTACGGTGAACAGATGCCGGCCCTGAGCCTGCTCAAACCCTGGCTCGGGCATACCCTGGGCGCCTGCGGCCTGAGTGAAAGCCTACTGCTGCTCAAGGCCCTGCAACTGGGGCCGCTACCCGGCGTGAGCTACGCCAGCGAAGCCCTGCTGCCCTTTAGTGCAGACGCGCAAGCCCTGGCGGCCGACAGCCTGCTGCTGACCAACTTTTTTGGCTTTGGCGGCAATAACGCCAGTCTTATCTTGCAGGGCTGCGCCCAGGGAGACCGCGCATGACGGTAATCGCAGCCAGTGAAGTCCACGGCCTAGCCAGCATCAGCGACAAAGAATTAAAAACGGCGCTAAGCCAGTGGCTGGATAACCCGCCACGGCGGATCGACCGGCTGATTCTGCAATGCCTGCTGGCCGCCGCACCGCTGAAAAGCCAGGTGCGCAGCAACTGCGGCTTGTACCTGGCTTCCGCGCACCCGGCGCGGCCCACCATGGGCGCGTTGCTGGAAGCGGTGTGCGTGAAGCACAAGCAGCCGAAACCCTTCGAGTTTGTGAATAGCGTGAGCAATGCCGCCGGCTTTCATATCGCTCAGCAGCTGGGTATTGAAGGGCCGAATCTGTTTATCGGCGCTGGCGAGCAGGTCTGGGCGCAATTGCAGGCCCTGGCCAATCTGGATTTGCAGGACGGCCTGATCGAGCAGGCGTTGTTGCTGGTGTGCGATGAGCACGGGGATTTTTGTGTGCAGGCTGTGCTGCAGGAAGGTGCAACTGCTGGCGCTTACGCCAACAGTTTTGCCGAGCTAAGCGCAGGGATCAAAGTCATGCAGCTGCAACTCGAATAGACCGTAGGAGCGGGCCATGCCCGCGATGCTTTTGCAGACAGAACCTATCGCGGCCATGGGCCGCTCCTACAGGCCTTGCCCTACCCTTTTCGTTTACTCCAGGCCGCCAGTTCTTTCATCAACCCGCGTTCCTGCAGGGCAATGCCACGCAGACTCTCGGCGATGGGCGCGAAGTTGGGCGTCTCGCCTTTGTTGCGGCTGGCGCGCACACAGGCCGAGGCAAACTGGCGCCAATTGTCGCCGATGGCGGTCAGCTGCGCCGAGGCTTCCTGCAAGGTGCTGTCGCCAAGCTTCTCGCCGGCTTCCTGCAGAAAGCTCGCATACATAAAGCGGAAACCCGCGCCGCCGGTGCCTATTTCTTCCTGCATGCGCACGATATGGGTCAGGTACAGGCGGTTGTATTTGCTCTGCGCCGGATCGAGCTTGTCGATCTGCTTGGCCAAATGCTGAATGCCGCGAATACCGATCCACGGCAGTGGCATGCCGTCGAGGATACGCGTGGTAGACAGCACACTCTGGCGGATCAGCTTGTTCCAGTCCTGCTCCAGCGGCACATCATCTAGCCAGTACATCAGGCCCTTGGCGGCCAGTGCACCTTTGGCGAAGCGCGCCTTCTGCAAGTCTTCGACGGCGCAGCGCACCGGCTCTTCAAACACCGGATCGCTGATCAGGTATTCATTACCCTCGCGACCATAGGCCAGCAGGTTGTGCGCATTGAAGTGAAAGCGCATCTCCGGCGGGAAGTACGGCAACCAGAACACCGAACTCTGCAGCCCGGCCAAGCGGCCGCTGTCCAATGCCGCATCCAGCTCGCGACGGCCTTGCTCGGGGTTACCGAAGGTGCGTGTATGCAGGCGCGCGCCCAGGCGCTTGCTCAGGGTCTTGATCAGGTGCTTGGGCGGCATGCGGTAGGCAATCAGCGGCATACCGCTGAGTTTGACGATCGGCAGGTAGGCAAATGCCAGGCCCGAGGCCAGACCGAAGGCCATCGGCTCGCTCATCGGCAAGCCTGCATGGGTCAACAGGCTGGCCATCACCCCGCTTTCGCAGTGGGCGCTCTGTTGATGCTGAAAACTGCTCATGCCATGCCCTTCTGATAAGAGATCAATTGCTCAACGGGCAGGCCGAACGCCTCCGCGTAACGCGCCAGAATGGCCGCCGACAATTTCTGGTAAATAGCCGGGCGAAAATGCCGGCGAATACGCCATTGCCACAGCCCGGTAATCTGCGCCAACGCCGGCTCATCCAGGCGATAGCGGTACATCAGGCACTTCAGCGGCGACAGCTCACCACGCTGCCAGCCCGCTTCGGCCTCGGCTTCCTGCTCCTGCAGTTCAGCTACGGCGAGCTGGGTAGCAAAGGCTTCCGGCTCCCAGCCATCACTCTGCGCCCCCTGGTAATGGCCACTGGCATCCACGGCATAAACCAACTTGCAGTGGCCGCCGTAAGTGGAGCTGTGATCCTGGGGAACCTCATCAAGCTTCATGTGTTGTCACCATCCTGGCCAACCACTGTCAGATGCATAAAGGCGCTGGAGAAGCGCCCACTTTCCGGCACATAGCAGAGCAAACGCTGGCCGCTGCGCAGGCTACCGGCATTGAACAACTCATCCAACATGATAAAGATCGACGCGGCGCCGGTATTACCCTTGCTGGTCAGGTTGGTAAACCAGCGTTCCTGCGGGATCGGCAGGCCCGCATTGGCCAGCCCCACAGACAGGCGCTCGCGGAAGAACTCGGAGGAATAGTGCGGGAGGAAATAATCCACCGCCTCGGCATGCAGCTCGCGGCGCGCCATGATGCGTTTGAGGGTTTCTTCCACGGTGTATTTGACGATGTTGTCGTTGAGCAGTTTGACGTCCTGCTTGATCGCCATCAGCGAGCGGCGGTTGCGCTCGGCACCTTCATAACGGCTCCAGCCCTGCAGCTGGCCATCGACCATTTCCGCCCCGGCGTACATGCACGGCGGCATCTGGTCGGCGAAGGAAAAGATGTCGATCCAGTCGATACGCAGGCTCAAGCCCATGCGATTCGGCTGGCCTTGCAGCAGCACGGCACCGGCACCATCGGAGAGCATCCAGCGCAGAAAATCCTTCTCGAAGGCAATTTCCGGGTGGGTTTCCAGCTCGTCGAGGCGGCTCTCGTACTCGGCGTTGAAGTTGCTCGCCTGCATCAAGGTCGAGGCCACTTCCGAGCCACAGGCCACCGCATTACGGCTTTCTCCGCTGGCTACGCTCATCCAGGCGTATTTCAGCGCGGTCATGCCGCACAGACAGATACCCGCGGTAGAAACCACCTCACAGGGCGGATTACCCAATTCGCCCTGCACCATCACCGCATGGCCAGGCATGACCTGATCCGGCGAGGCGCTGCTGGCCACCAGGCAATCGAGATCCTCCAGCTGGAAATCGCCACCGAGCAGACCACGTATCGCTGCCGCGCTGACCTGGGCATTGTTCATGCTCGGCGCGCCGGTCTGCGGGTCGATCACATAGTGACGCTGCTGAATGCCATTGCTGCGCAGGATCAGCTTGCGCGCACGCGACGGTTTACCGCCGACCAGGCCCAGGCGCGCTTCCATCTGCTCGTTGTCGACCGGAGCATGGGGCAGGAAGGCACTGATTCGGTTAATAAATACAGGTTGTACCACGGGACTTCCTCGGGTCACTTCACTCGCCAGACGGGCCGGCAAAGTAAGCCTTCTCACGCTGGGTGCGTTGTTTTAATAGCGGCGCCAACAGCTTTTTAAGCAAGGCACTGAGCGGCACCACGGTGACGATCAGGCACAACAGAAACACGATATACACCACCAGCCCTGCGCCACGCCGACGGCTCTGCTGCGGGCCTAAAGCAGCCAGCAAGCGGCTCCATAACTGGAAGCTGCGGTTGCCGACTTTCTCGCTGGCGATCAGCTTTTCATCAATTCGCACTGCACCAAGACCAGCCAACATCGGTTGCTCAATCGGCTGACCATCTGCAGTCAACCGCTGCGCTATAGCGGTGCCGAAACGACTGGCCGCAACGATTTCCACCTCGGCGATACCTGCGCGCGGCACCCATCCATAGGGCTTCTGCCGCCCGGTAAATAGCCACAAAGGCGTTGCCAGAAAGCTCGCCGCAGTTCCGCAGGCGTCGGTCAGGGCGATATTGTCCACCAGCCGCGCGCCCAGTTCAGTGAGCCGGTTCTTGACCTTTTCCTGGGCCATCAGCCACATATTGCGGCAGCCAATCAGCGTCACCACCGGCGTGCCCTTGAGCAGCTGCGCCGCCTCTGGGGAGGCTAGGAAAGCAGTCATTGGCTGCGACGGCGAGAGGAACCACACCTGATACGCCAGAATCACCAAGTCATAGCGCTTGCTCGCATCCACCGCCAACGGCAGCAGCGGCTGCGGGCGCATCAATACGGTTTCAGGAAAAATCCGGAAAAAACCGAGAAAAGGCCAGGGAAACGGGTAAGGTTGCGCAGGCTGCAGTTGAAGAAAATCCAACTGAATATCGCTGCATTGCTGTAAAGGCTCGCATACCGACTGCGCCAACCTGTCTAGCTGGCCAGTTTGCGAAAAATGAACGATCAAGACCTGACGCATCGCCAGCCACTTCCTGCGAAATGCCCGGATTATGCCACAGAGAATTCTTCAAACCGTAAAGAAGGCCGGCTATCAGACTGGCCTTTTGCTGCTACTGGTCGGCTCATCGGCCCAGGCCGGTGACATCCTGGTCACAGTAGACGGCATACAAGCCGCAGGAACCGTGCATGCGGCACTGGTGAGCGGCGAGCTGAAGCGCTGGCCCGAACAACCGCTGCGCCAGCAACAGAGTGACGATGGCCAGCTGCGTCTGATCGATCTAGCGCCCGGACGCTATGCCATTCAGCTGTACCAAGACAGCAATGGCAATGGCCAGCTTGATCAGGGCCGACGCGGCATCCCGCTTGAGCCGGTGGGCTTTTCCGCCAACCCGCAACTGCTCAATGGCAAGCCCGCACCGCGTGACAGTCAATTCGAGCACAGTACGGCGGACACTCAACTGCACATCCGCCTGCAGAGCCCGAAAGCCAAAAAATAAGCCGCAGCTAGCGCTGCAGAGCCATCTCAGCAGCCGTGCGGCGCCAGATCAGCTCACGGGTGTCATAACCACGGCTGCGCGCCTCTTCAAGTAGCGTCGCAAGGTATTTCGCGCTGGCATCCTGATCACGTGTCAGCAACCAGAGGTACTTGCGATTGGGATGCCCAACCAGCGCGGCCTGGTAGCCATCATCCAGATACAGCACCCAGTATTCGCCCTTGGTCAGCCCTGGCAGCAGGCTGCTGGCCCAGTTATCGAAACGCACCCAGAGTTTATTGGTCTTGCCCGGCACCTGCGCCACCGCCTGACCCTGTACCTGCTGCATATCGCCATCGTATGTGCGGCAGCGATTGGTCACGCCGATAGTGCCGCCTTCCTGCAGCTCATAAAGCGCCTCGGACTGCGCGCAATTGCGCTGAAAGAACATCGGCAAACGTGCCTGCTCGTACCAGAGGCCTTGATAACGCGTTAGATCGACCTGTTCGACAGTCCTCGGCGGCACCACGCCCGTGCCGGAGTTGGCGCAGCCCACCAGCAGCGCCGCTGCGGCCAACGCCGCCAGCAGGCGCATCACTTCAAACCCTTGCCGGAAAACATCATGACCTTGTCACCGGCGTATTGAACGCTGATAAAGCGCTGCTCATCGCCCCAGGTACAGCTGGACATGCCCAGCGCGCCGGCGCACTCGCCTGGCTTGCCTAGCAGGCTCTCTACCTCATCCTTAGCCATACCCGGCTTGAGCTGGGCGTAATTATCCTGATTGACCTTGTTGCAGGCAGCCAGCAGCAGGCAACCAGCGAGTAATGCGACGACACGCAGAGACATGGGGAAACTCCTGAGGAAAGAACCAAGACCAGCTTGGCATAGCAATACCGAGCTTGCCTGCTTGGATGCTAGAAGCGCGAGCCAGGTTCCAGCAGAAAGGCAGATTCCTCAGCGCTGGAAACGCGCCCGAGTATCTGATTGCGATGGGGAAAGCGGCCAAAGCGCGCGATTACCTGCTGATGGCGCACGGCATAATCCAGATAGCCGGCAAACAGGTCGCGTTCGGCGACTATGGCCTGCTCGCGCAACACCTGAAACAGCTGCACGGCCTGATCCTGTAGCGCCAGATCTTCGGCGTGCTCCAACACCAGATAGGTAAATACGCGCTGGATTGGTGGCAATTGCTGATCCCAGCCCTGTGCCAGCCCATGCAGGGCCAAGGGTCGAGCCAGCAGATCACCAGCAAAAGCGCGTGGGGTATCGCGAAAGATCATCCGTGGCAGCTGATCGAGTAATAGCAGCGTCGCCAGCCAGCCTTCAGGCTCGCCTTGCCAGTCTTGCAACTGACCGGCCAGGGCTTGCTCGACCAGCGCGCCAAACTGCTCGCGCGCCTGCTCATCCTGGCTGTCCTGCTTACCGAACCACAGCGCGGTACGACTGGCAGCCACCTCGGCAACCGTCACACCATTGCCGCAGCCGGCCGCACCAAACCACCAGTCGAGTAACGGCTGCCAGGGCGCGTTCATCACTTACTCGCGGTGATAAGCGCTGATGCGCAGCACTTCTTCCTTGGAACCGAGGAAGACGGCTACGCGCTGATGCAGGGAGGTCGGCTGAATATCGAGAATGCGCTGGGTGCCGTTAGTGGCCACGCCGCCAGCCTGCTCGATGATCATCGACATTGGGTTGGCTTCATACATCAGGCGCAGCTTGCCCGGCTTTTCTGGCTCGCGGCTATCGCGCGGGTACATAAACACGCCACCGCGGGTGAGGATGCGATGCACGTCGGCAACCATCGCAGCCACCCAACGCATGTTGTAGTTCTTGCCCAGCGGGCCTTCCTCGCCTGCCAGCAACTCGCTGACATAACGCTGCACCGGTGCTTCCCAGTGGCGCTGATTGGACATGTTAATGGCGAATTCTTTGGTCGATTCCGGCACTTTGATGTTGTCGTGAGTCAGCACGAAGCTGCCCAGTTCGCGATCCAGGGTGAAGCCTTTGACGCCATCACCAAGGGTCAACATCAACATGGTCTGCGGGCCGTAGATCGCATAACCGGCAGCCACTTGCTCGGTGCCCGGCTGCAGGAAGGCTTCCTCACCCAGATCGCCTTCATCGCCATTGCGATCCGGGCAACGCAGCACTGAGAAGATGGTGCCAACCGAAACGTTGACATCGATATTGCTGGAGCCATCCAGTGGGTCAAATACCAACAGGTAGGCACCTTTCGGGTACTTGCCGGGAATCTGGTAGGCATTGTCCATTTCTTCGGACGCCATACCAGCCAGGTGACCGCCCCACTCGTTGGCTTCCAGCAGAATTTCGTTGGAAATCACGTCGAGCTTCTTCTGCACCTCGCCCTGCACGTTTTCGGTGCCCATGCTGCCCAATACGCCGCCCAGCGCGCCCTTGGATACCTGATGACTGATTTCCTTGCAGGCCCGAGCGACCACTTCGATAAGGAAACGCAGATCGGCCGGGGTGTTGTTGCAGCGAGTCTGCTCGATCAGGTAGCGGCTGAGGGTAACGCGGGACATGGATGGCTCCGGAGGGAATGAAATCGCGCGCAGTTTACCCCTTTAGCGGGGAAAGCGCCTTAGCACTGGATAGAAGGGCCTTACGGGAAAATACACAACCGATCAAAACCCACTCAAAGGATCGCGGGCTAGCGGCATGCAAGGCAGAAACAGGTAAGGAAGCGGACTGGGCTCGCACCCGAGCCTGTTTCTAACGCAGCAAGACCGACGCGCAGCAGCCTTTGCTGGGCCATCAGACCAGACTGCAGACCCTGTTACGCCCGGCATGCTTGGCCTTATAGAGCGCAGCATCAGCCACTTGTAGCAGCTCATCGAGTACCAGCCCCTGCTCAGGCCACAATGCCAGGCCAGCAGACAAGGTCACATAGCGCGCGCCGCCACGGGTCGGTAGCGGGTGCGCTGCCAAATCGCGACAGATGGTTTCCATCCGCGCGCGCGCCTCATGGGCGTCGGCGCGTGGCAGGATCAACAGGAACTCTTCGCCACCAATACGGAATACTGCATCCGAGCTGCGCAAATTCTCCAGCAGATGCTGAGCCACGCCCTTGAGTACGTCGTCACCTTCGAGGTGACCATGCTCGTCGTTGAGCAGTTTGAAATGATCCAGATCGATCAGCGCCAAGGAAATCGGCGTACGTTCGCGCTGCGCCAAGGCCAATTCACGAGAAAAGAATTCGTCCAGATAACGCCGGTTGTACAGCCCAGTCAGCGGGTCACACAGCGCCTGTTCCTGCAGTTGCTCATGCAGAGTGGTGATGGTGCGCAGGCGCTCCTCGCTCAGGGCCAGGGCTTCGGCCAGCTTCAATTCGCTGAGGTGGCGCTGGGTGACATCACGCAGGTAGAGCATCTGCCCGAGCACCAAGGTGCCGCGATGGGTTACCCGCTCGATGGCGCGGATACGCACTTCAAAATAACGCGCCGAATTGGCCAGGGTCAGCAGGCGATCATGATCGCCCTGTACCTGCTGGCTCAACAGCTGCTGCAAATCTGCACCCAAGATCGGCCAGTCTGCCAGCTGCCTGCCCTGCCAGCCACTGCGCAGACCGGCCAGTTTCAGCGCGGCAGGGTTCGCCTCGATCACCCGTAACTGCGCATCGACCACCAATACCGGGTCGAGCAGCGCATCCAGCAACAAATGGCGGGCTACCGGCAGCAGGTCGAACAGGCGCACACCGACGATCAGCCAGGCAAATGCCACCAAGGTAAAGGCAAAACTGAAGGGGGTAGGGTCGAAGCCGAACAGCATCCAGCCGAATACCACGTAGCTGATATTGGCGATCCAGGGCACTGCGGTGACGAAGACAAACGCCAGGTAGTGTCGCCGATGCACGCCATAACTAACGATTGCCGCACGCAGCACCACGCCCATGCAGAAGGTCATAAACAGGTAGACGTAAGCGGCGGCGGCGTAGAACAGCGGCCCATGCTGATAACGAATTGGCGCGCCCGGCTCATCGCTCAGTGGCGCCGTACCCGCGCCGTAAAATAAGCCATGCCAGGGGTTGCTCAGGGCCATCAGCCAGATCAGCACCGGCACCACAGCCAAGCCCAGGGTGCTGCGCAGTGGCAGCGGTTGGCGCACGCTATTGACGTATTGCCAGAGGAAGATTGCCCAGAAAGTCGGTACTACAAGAATCCCCGGCCAAGCCATGGTGGCCCAGAACACCTTGCACTGCGCACCTTGCGTGGCCATTTCCAGGCTGGCGGCGATCAACCACCAGAGGCTCGCCAGGTGCAGCACAATAAAACTCTCACGCCCGGGGAAATAACGTTGCTGCGTAACCCAGCGGGCCAACAACAGTACGCCGACACACACCAGGCCGGTCAAAATAACCGGGGCACTCAACGCCCAGCCGGAATCACCGCAGACATTCATCGGTAGGACACTGCCAAGGAAAACGGCTGTGGATGCTTGCCAAACTGGCCGGGCAATCGCACAAAAACCGCCCAAAAACGGGGCGCAGTAGAAATACGCAAGGGCCTTCCTGACCTCAAACGCCAATCAATTGAAGATGCCAACCATACTGCAAAAATCGTTAGGCAGCTGGGCTTTATTTCTGTTAGCGGAGTCTATTCAGCGCTCGGCCGGCGCAACAGGCTGACCGCCATCAGCGCCAGCAAGCCTACCCCAAGCAGCAGCACCAACCACAAGCCCCAACGCTTCCAATCGCTCTCGCCAGCTGCTGCCTGTTCTTGCTGCGCCAGGTTCTCCGCCTGCAACTGCGCTTCGGCTGTGCCCAGTTGCTGTAGGCGCTGCGGCTGATAGCCAGGAATCAAGGTCGACAACGGCAGGGCAGCCGACTCAGCCCCCGCTCGCCCCAATGCCAGTCGATAAGGCGGGCTGCCGCGCAGGAGAAACACCAGCTGAGTGGCGCGTACCGCAACCTTGATCTGCGGGGGCTCGACGCCCAGGCCACCGCCCCGTTCATCAACCTGTAGACGCAGCTGCTGCATCGCCCAACCCGGCAACGGCAGTTCGTCTTGACGGATTTCCACGCCATTTTCCGGCAGCCGATAGAGCAGGCCCTGAGACAATGATTGCCAAGCGCCCTTGGCTTCGCTGCGGCCGCTAACACGGATCGGCGCCAGGCTATTGGCTTGACTGAGCTCGACGTGCAGGCGCTCAAGCGGCAAGGCCAGCGGCAATTGCCACTGATACTGGCCATCTGGGCCGCGCGTCGCCGCCAGCGGCTGCGACCACACCAGTGGCGCCGGCATGCTGTCACTGCGTTGGCTGCGCAAGCTAGCCGCCGTCAATTGCGGCGCTTGCTGTGGACTTTGCCAAAGCAGGCGCAGGTAGCGCGCCTTGCTGCCCGGCAGCTCTACTTGGCGCTGCTCAACACGCTCGCCATCGAATGATAGGCGCGCCAACTGCCCACTACCCCAGGAACGCCAGGCTTGCAGGTCATCACTGGCCTCGATGCTGAAGCGCTGAAAACCGTCCTGGCCGCCGCTCCAGTCCAGCTGCAGGCGCACCAGCGGCTCTTGCAGCGTACTGGCATCCAGCAGCCAGCCACGCAACACAGACGGTTTGTCAGCTGCACTCGGCTCATCGAGCAGTTCGATCAAGGTGCCGCTGGTACTGCGCTGCACCCGCAGGCTAGGCGTGGCACTGCTGTCACCCTGCTCGGCATACAGCGGAAACCACTTCACCGCCTGTTCCTGCTGACTGTCGCGCGACTCGCCCTGCCCTGCTACCAGCGCGTAGGCCAGGGCCTGGCCTTCCGCGTTAAACACCCGCAGGTCACGTAAATCGCCATAACGCGCGGCGAAATGCAGCGCCATCGGCACATCCAGGCGGTACCAGGGGCCGTTCCCGCTAAGGCTTAGCGGCAGCTGCACGGCATAGTCAGCGGGCTGCTCCTGCGCCAGGGCTGGCGCATTGCACAACAGACCAAGCAGCGCAGCGCTGCCCACTGCGTGAATCAAACGACTGATCATGCTTGCTCCTGCGGTTGTTCCGCATCCACCTTGCGTGCTGGCAAGGGGGCGAAATAACCCACCACCAGCAGCAATACACCCACACCAATAAACGACACGATGCGCTCCAGGCCACCGCGATTCCCCAATTCGACGAAGAACAACTTGGCCACCACCAGGGCGATCAACGCCGCGCCGATCAGCCACAGCTCACGCCGTCCATGCCGGTTGCCGAATACCATCAGTGGCAGGGCGATCAGCGTCCAGACAATCGACAGGCCGGCCTGCACCAGCATCGAATCGAGCAGCGCATCCAGCTGATAAGACACGCCACCCCAGTGGTGGGCCGTGCGCATCACCATCGCCGTCAGCAGGGCGAATAGCGAAGCACCCGCCACGGCCTGGGTCAGCCACTGGCTGCGTACGCCATCCACGCCCAGCTCGGCCAGGCCCATGCGCGCCCAGGCGAACACTGCACCAAGGGCAAACAGCAGGCCCAGCTCCAGCGGATTGAGCAGCGGCAAATAGGCCAGCGGTTCAGCGTCGCCGGCACTGACCACGTTGGCCAGCCAGAACCAGCCCAGCATCAGCAGCGCCAATGGTGCCGCCGCCAGCAAGCGGTATTCCCGCGGATAAGCCGCCAAAGGCCATGGCCAGCGACGTGGCAGCGCCATCAGCCACAGGTAGGCACTTGGCAGCAGTGCCCAACCCAGGCAGCGCCAGGCGTTGTAATGCTCCGACAGGGCCAGCAGCAGGTAGCGCAACTCCAGCGCCAGCACGCCCAACAGCAACCAGCAGCCGAGCACATGGGCGGCGCTCAACGCGCCCGCCGGCAACTGCGCGGCCAAGCGCCGTAGCGCCCAGAAGTGCACGGCAAACAGTAGCGCCCAGGCCAGCCAGCCGAACTGCGCGGCCGGGTGATACTCCAAGTGCCAGGTATGCAGCAGTACCACGCCAGCCAGCGGCGTCAGCAGGCAGCACAGCAGCGCCAGTTCGGCCCAGCGCGTGCGTCGGGCGAGGAACGCGGCCAGAGCCACACTGGCCGCCAGCACCGCCAGCAGGGCACTGCTCTGCCATTGCGGCGCGACAAAGCGCAGCACTTCGCTACTCAGCGCCAGCGCCCACCAGGCCGCGCCCCATACCAGCAGCAATTGCGCCAAACCAAGCAAACTGAAATTGCCCAGAGCGCTGGGTGCATCGCGACGCGCCAGCTGTTGCAAGCGCCAGGCACCGACCAAAGCGGCCACGCCCAGTACCAGCGGCGTCCAGAAATCCATATGAGCCAGCGGCCGAATCCCCTCGGCAGACAGCTGGCCGAACAGCAGCGGGCTGACAGCGAGGAACACCAGCCCCGCCAGTACCTGCAACAACAGTCCGAAGACAAAACTGGCGCGCTGCTGCAGGTGCAGGCTGAGCCAGATAATCAGCAGCCCGCTGCCACCCCATACCGCGCTGGCTGTAGCCCAGGGCAGGACAAACAGCACCGCCAGATTGAGGAACACCAGACCGACCAGCAGCACCACCGACAGCCCGCGCAACAGGCGACGATCTGCACCCACCTGCGGATCACGCGCCGCCAGCAGCATGCCTGCGATCAGGCCAAAGCCAATCAGCGAAGACGTCAGCAAGCCCTGCCAGCCGGCGGAAAATCCGCCCATGCCGGTGGCCGCATTGCCGGCCATGTCCAGCATAAATACCAGGCCGCCGAGCAACTGCACGGCAAAGGCGCTGAACAGGAAGCTGCGTGCCTGTAGGCGCAAGCCCAGCCACAACGTCAGCAGGCCGGCCAGCGCCCAGCTGATCGCCGTGCCCTGCGCGGCAAACAGCAGTGGTGCAATCAGATAAAGGAAGAACAGTCCGGCGCAGGCCAACACCGGCAAACCGCGCACCTCCCAGCTGCTGGCTTGTTCCGTGTTCTGGCGCAGCTGCCAGTAACTGAACAACAAGGCCACGCCGAGCATCAACGCGCCCAGCGGCGCGCCGTCCAGCAGGGTCAACTCACCGCCGCGCAAGCCGATGGCAAACGCCAGTGCCGCGCCAAACTGCAGCAGCAAGGCAAACGCCCGGGCCAGGCTGCGTTGCTGCCGCAGGCCGAGCCAGAAGATACCCGCGCCTTCAACCGCCCAGGCGGCCGAGGTCCAGCGGGCATCCAGCCCCAAGGGAATCGCCAAGCTGCCAAATACCACACCCAGCGCCAGGCAGGTTTCCACCAGCAGTGCCGCGCGATCACCGGTGCGTCCGACCAGCAACCGCGCCAGCACTAGGTAGAACAGCCCCAACGCCAGGGCGCTGAAGGCTGCGGCAAACTCGATGTGCTGCACCAATGCGAACTGCAGGCCAAAACCCACCAGCGGCGGACCGAACAGCACGGTGGCATCGATATAGTCGCCCTTGCGCGCAGCCCAGCGCAGCAGTTCATCGCGATCTTCGGGCGCATCCAGGGCTTCGCGCAGTTTGCGCCGGGCAAACAGCAGGCCGATCGCCACATACATCAGGAAGAACAGAATCAGGAACGGCTCGGTGCTCCACAGCAGTTCCGGCGTATAGGAGCGAATACCCCAGGCGAAACCGATGCCGAAGGTGCCGACAAAGCCGATCAGATTGAGCAGCCGCCAGGCCTTGAACCAGGCGATAGCAAAGATGCCGGCATTGAGCAGGGCAAAATAGCTGAACAGCGCCACATGGTTGCCGCTGCCTGTACTGGTCAGGATCGGCGCGGCAAAACCGCCCAGGGCCGCCGCGGCGGCCAGACCCAGGGCATCCTGCTTGATCGCCAGAATTGCCGAAAACACCGTGACCAGCACCAGCAGGCCCAACGCTACGCCAGGGGCCAATAAAGGATGCAGACGCATGGCGGCGAACACCGTCAGGTACAGCACCGCAACCCCAGTGCCCTGCAGCATCAATGCATAGTTGGGGTTACGCAGACGCAGCCACCAGCCCAATCCCAGCAAGGCCACCGCACTGGCGGCGACACTGGCGTAACGGAGTTCCACCGGCACCACCACGCCTTCGGTGGCGTAACGCAGCAAAAAGGCCAGGCCGAGAAACAACAGCACCACACCGACACGCAACACCGTGTTGCCGCCCAGCAACCAGTTCTTGGCCGCTGCAAAGCCCCGCTCAAGCAAGGTGGGCTGACGCGGCTCAGCAGGCTTCCAGGGTTTAGCGGGCAGTGGTTTGATCGCAGCGGCGGGCTCGGCCGCAGTCTGCATTGGCGCGACAGACTCAGTCGCAGGTTCGGGCAGGACAAAATCCAGGGTCCAGTCCAACTCGGGCTCGGCCGCCTGGGCAGTGACAATCGCCTCAGGTTCGGTCCCGGCAACGGCACTGAGCGACTCCGCCACGGGCGGTGCTTCAGGGGCTGGCGTGGCGCCCTGCTCCAGTTTGAGCAAGCGCTCATACAGCGCCGCAGTGCCCTGTTCGAAGCGCTGAGAAAAGGCCTTGAGCTGAGCCGTTAGCGCGACATTCTCGCGCTCCAGCCCATGCAGTTTGAGCGCCTGACCAAGACCCAGGCCCATCAGCCCACCCAGTAGCGAAGCCGTCAGCGTCTCATCCGCCAAGGCTCCGAGCACCAACCCGACCAGCATGAAGATCCATTGCATGCAGCGCGTTCCTATTTAGCTAAACCCGAACATCCTGTTGCCCGGTACTCGGCGCAAACTGCGCAGCAGTATAGGAGCCTGACCGGTGCATACCCAGAGAGACGTATGCCGCACGCATCACAGCACAGTAAGAAATTGGCCGGGTTACAACCGCACAAAATATGACCAGCTGGCAGATAGTCATTCACAAACGCTGTAAGGCCGCTATCATCGCGCGCCGCACACCTGACGCCAGCCCCGATGAAAAACAACCTGATTGCCGCCGCCGAACTCGACCGCCTGGAAACCTGGGCCAAATACACCGCAGACATGTGCCACAGCTGCATGTCCAGCTGCTGCACGCTGCCAGTCGAAGCGCGGCTGAATGACCTGATCCGTATCGGTGTGGTTGATGAGTTCGAACGCAGCGAGCCGCTGAAGAACATCGCCAAGCGCCTGCAGAAAGACGGCATCGTCGAACGTTTCCATCAGAAGTCGGGCATCTTTACCCTGACCCGCATGAGCAACAACGACTGCTATTACCTCGATCGCAAAACCCGCCTATGCACCATCTACGAAAAGCGCCCGGATACCTGCCGCAACCATCCAAAAATCGGCCCGCGCCCTGGTTATTGCGCGTACAAGCCAAAGAGCTGAGTAACAGGATTGAGCTGCCGGCGAGCCTCGGGCAAGCTGGCAGCCATGCAGCCCCCTGACTTCCCCGATGACGCCGAGCAAACCGAGCGCACCCGCGCTACGGTGATGCGTTATCACTACAGCTGGAAAGACCGCGACCTCGACGCGGTGATGGCGTTGTATCACCCGGATATCCAGTACCACGACTTCTTCCAGCAGCGCTGCATGGGCCTTGCCGAGCTGCGCGAGTATGTGCGCAACAACCTGCCGCGCCAGCCTGGTGAAGCGCTGGAGCACACCGACCGAATTCGCATCGACGGGCATACCGCATTTATCCAGTACCGCATCAGCCTGCAGGGCAGTGGCGGACTGCTGGCATTCCACACTGGCGAAGCCATCACCGTGCGTGACGGGCTGATCTGGCGCATCCATGAATACGCCACGCTGATGCGTGAAGAACGCGAACAAATTACCGCCGGTGACTCCCGCCCAGCACTCAGCCGCCTCGGCCTCAGCGCCCGCCAGCTGAGCCTGCTGGCCCAGGACCTGGAAGACTACATGCAGCGCTCCCAGGTCTACCTCGATCCGCAGCTCAGCCTGCAACAGGTTGCCACCGCCACAGGTTACAGCCGCAACCAGATCTCCCACCTGCTCAACCAGGTGCTGGGCCAAAGCTTCTATCGCTATATCAACCAGAAGCGCTTGCAGCACCTGCTGGCGGGTTTAGACGCGGGCAACGACCTACAGCGCATGGATGAACAGGCTTTCGCCGCCGGCTTCAATTCGCTATCAGCCTTCTACAGTTGCTTCCGCCGACATACCGGGTTGTCACCCAAGGCTTACCTCAAACAAATTTCCTTGCGGGCACGCACACAAGACACGCCTTGATCGCTCTCCTACTCTCTGCGCAACGCTACTCACTTGCCGGAGATCACGATGAGCCCATGGCGCTCCCTCAGCCTGTGGATGGATCAGCTGGACGAACCGCTGACCGCCCGCCCCGCGCTGACCGAAGACGTGCACGCCGACGTGGCCATCATCGGCGCGGGCTACACCGGCCTGTGGACCGCCTATTACCTAAAGCGCCAGGCGCCACACCTGCGCATCGTCATCCTCGAAGGTGAGATTGCCGGGTTCGGCGCCTCCGGGCGTAATGGCGGCTGGCTGATGGGCAACCTGCTCGGCCAGGACAGCATGCTCGCCAAGCAGTCACCCGCCGCTCGGCAGAGCGCTTATGCATTGCTGCACGGTATTCCCGATGAAGTCGCCAGTGTCCTGCAGCGTGAGCAGATCGCCTGTGATTACCGCAAAGCTGGCGTCTTGTATTGCGCCGCGCGCTACCCCGAACAACTCACCAGCCTGCGCAGCCACTTGGCCGAACTGCGCGCCCTGGGCCTGGATGAAAACGATTACCGCTGGTTGACCCCCTTTGACCTCGGCAAGCAATTGCAGCTGGCCAACGCCTTCGGCGCGATTCACACACCGCATTGCGCCACCATCCAACCGGCCAAGCTGGTACGCGGCCTCGCCCGCTGTGTAGCAGCCATGGGTGTCGAGCTGTATGAGCAAAGCCGGGTGATCGACTGGCAAACCGGCTTGGTGCGCACCGACAGCGGCAGCGTCCGCGCTGACTGGATAGTGCCCGCCGTAGAGGGGTACGCCGCCAGCCTGCCGCCCCTGGGTAAACACCAACTACCAGTGCAAAGTCTGCTGGTGGCCACCGAGCCGCTGCCCAAAGAAGTCTGGGCCGACATCGGCCTGGAGCGCGGCCAGGCCTTCAGCGAAAACAGCCGGCAGGTTACTTACGGCCAGCGCACCGCCGACAACCGCCTGGTGTTCGGCGCCCGTGGCGGCTACCGCTTTGGCGGCCGCTTACGCACCGACTTCAACCTCAGTGAGGATGAGCGTGACCTGCGCCGCTACCTGTTCAGCGAACTGTTCCCGCAACTCAAGCAGGTACGCATCACCCATGCCTGGGGCGGCAATCTCGGTATGGCCCGGCGCTTTCGGCCACACATGCTGGTAGACCGGCGCAATGGCATCGCCCTGTCCGGTGGTTACGGCGGCGAGGGCGTCGGCGCCAGCAACCTCGGCGGGCGCACCCTGGCTGACCTGATTCTCGATCAGCAAAGCGAACTGACCCGCCAGCCCTGGGTGCTCGGTGATCAGCCCCTCAACCAGCTGCCGCGCTGGGAGCCGGAGCCGCTGCGCTGGCTCGGCTACAACGCGATCATCCAGAGCTTTGTGCATGAAGACCGCGTACTCGCCAACCCCCACAGCCCGCCCTGGCGGCGCCAGCTGGCCAGCAACCTGGCCGGCACCATGGAAAAATTCATGCGTTAACCCCCGGAGAGTTTCATGAGCATCGAACACTTCAAGAACACCGCGCAGCTAGCGTTGCCAGACAGCAACCCGGTCGCCGTGCCGCTCGGCGAACCTATCGCCATCACCAGCAGCCATGACATCGAACACGCCGACGGCGTTGCCGCCGGTATCTGGGAATGCACACCGGGCCGCTGGCGGCGGCAAATCGCCCAACAGGAGTTCTGTCACTTCATTACTGGGCGCTGCACCTTCACGCCAGATGGCGGCGAGCCCATGCACATCCAGGCTGGCGATGCCCTGCTGCTGCCCGCCAACACCTTCGGCATCTGGGATATCGAGGAAACCGTACGCAAGAGCTTCGTCCTCCTGAAATAACCCGGCCCAGCGCAGGCCAACGCCTTTCACTTGCTACTGCCACTTCGACAACACCGATAAAAACGATGAGGTATTCCCATGCTGAAGAAGTTACTTCCTCTGCTGCTGTTAAGCAGCGTCAGCCAGGCCGCAGAAACTGTGCGTATCTACAACTGGACCGACTACATCGCGCCTGACACCCTCAAGCAATTCGAGCAAAACAGCGGGATTGCCAGCCACTACGACGTCTACGACAGCAACGAAACCCTCGACGCCAAGCTGATGGCTGGGCGCTCCGGCTATGACGTGGTGTTTCCGTCCAACCACTACATGGCTCGGCAGATCCAGGGCGGCGCGCTGAAGAAGCTCGACAAGAGCCGACTACCAGGCTGGAACAACCTCAATCCGGTGCTGATGAAGGCGCTGGAAACCAACGACCCAGGCAACCAGTACGGCTTCCCTTACCTGTGGGGCAGCACCGGGATCGGCTATAACGTCGCCAAGGTGCGCGAAGTGCTTGGCGCGGATATACCGCTCGACTCCTGGGACCTGATTTTCAAGCCTGAGTACCTGGCCAAGCTCAGCCAATGCGGCGTGGCGATTCTCGACAATGGCCCCGAGCTGCTGCCGATCGCCCTGCATTACCTCGGCCTGCCGCACCACAGCAAGAACCCAGAGGACTATGCAAAAGCCGAAGCCCTGCTGATGGAGATGCGTAAGAACGTGCGCTATTTCCACTCGTCAAAATACGTCGGCGACCTGGCCAATGGCGATATCTGTATGGCCGTGGGGTTCTCCGGCGACATCATGCAGGCCGGCAACCGCGCCGCTGAAGCCAACAATGGCATCAACATTAACTACGTCATTCCCAAGGAAGGCACGCCCATCTGGTTCGACATGGTCACCATGCCGGTCGACAGCAACAACGAACAAGCGGCCTACGCCTTTATGAATTACCTGCTGCAACCTGAGGTAATTGCGCAGATCACCAACCATGTGCAATACGCCAACGGCAACAGTGCCGCCGACAGCCTGGTTGACCCCAAACTGAAAGCCGATGCCACGGTTTACCCGCCGCAGGACGCGATGGATAACCTCTACGCCCTGGAGGCCATGCCATTGAAGATCGACCGCGTGCGCACACGCATCTGGAGCAAGGTCAAAAGCGGGATCTAAGCCTCGTAGAGGCTGCATCACGGCCAAAACAAAGCCCCCGTCAACATTGGCTGACGGGGGCTTTTTGTTTGCCGTGGGCAGTAATTAAAGCTCGGCTGCCTGGGTGCTCTCGCGCTGAGCCAAGCTCCCCGCACTGGTCTTGGGCTTGATCAGGCTGAAATCAATCAAGCTCTTGGGTTGCGCGGGATTGCCAATCAGTAGCGGCATTGGTTGAAAGTCACTGCTGACCAGGCTTTTATGCGCGTCATATTCATCAAAGCGCAGCCCGGCAAGATCAGCCCAAGTGTGGATAAAGTGCGCCGAACTGTAAGGCCGCGACAGTGTGGCCGTGAAATCCCGGGGCTGCTGCGCCTGCCACTGCGGCGAATTCCAGACAATAAACGGCACGGTATACATCGGACTGGTGGGTGCGGCCTCATTACGCCCCAACACATCGGGCTTGGATGCATCGAATACCGCTTCGCCGTGGTCCGCCAAGTACAGCAACATGCCGTTTGGCTCGTGCCCCGCCAAACCCTTGATCAGGCTGGCCACCACATGGTCGTTGTACAATACCGCATTGTCATAGCTGTTGTAAGTGGGTAACTGATCGCCCGTTACATTTGCCGGCACACCGGCGCGATCAGTAAAGCGCTCAAACTCAGGCGGATAGCGATACTGATAGCTCATGTGTGTACCCAGCAGGTGCACCACGATAAATTTGCGCGGCGCCGCATCGGCCAGCACCTTGGCAAAAGGCGCCAGCACGTCACCGTCATACTGGCGGGCGTTCTGTTCACGGTTGTTGTTCAGGTAGAACTGCTCATCAGCCTGCTCAGAGAACGTGGTGAGCATGGTGTTGCGTTTGGTCATGGTCTGCTGGTTGGTGATCCAGTAAGTCTTGTAGCCCGCCTGCTTCATCAGGTTGATCACCGATGGCGTGGTCAGGTAGCGATCCGGGTGCTCCTGATCGGCAAAGGTCAGAACCTGCTGCAACGCTTCGATGGTGTAAGGGCGCGGGGTGACCACGTTATCGAACACCTGCAACTGATCACGCAGTGCATCAAGCTCCGGGGTGGTCTCACGCGGGTAGCCATACAGGCTCATGCGTTGGCGATTGGTCGATTCACCAATCACCAAAACCAACGTGGCCGGCTGCCCGGCATGCGCATCCTGCAAATTCGCCAAGGGCGGGATGCTGGCATTCTCCGCCAACAGCACCTGCATATTGGCCAACTGCTCGCGGTAGTTCTTGTAACCCACAGCCAGCTGCCAAGGCGTCGCTGTTTCGATGCGCTGGGCAAAGTTATCAAACCCTGCCTGCCAAGTATCATGCTTGCTGAACTGGCGTAGCGCCGGATAACCCACAGACACAAATATTGCCAAGGCCGCGGCGAATAACGCGCCAGGGCGCGACAGGTATACCGGACGCACCTTGCGCCACAGCAACCAGCCACCCAGGCCGTAGGCGGCAAATGCCAGGAGCATCCACCAGGAGAAGTACTGGATCAGGTATTCACGGCTCTCATTCAGGTTCGACTCGAACATGATGAAAATCACGCTCTGCGAGAACTCCTGACCGTACACCAGGAAATAGCCAAAGCTGCCTAACGAGCAAAGCCACAGCAGCGCGCCAATACCCGCAGCCAACTGGCGGGCGCGGGCCGGCCACAGTAACAACGGCACCAGCCACAGCGCGCTGGCCAGCAAGGCCTGACGGAAACCGGAAAAGCCGGCCGTACCGGTCAACTGGATCAGTAACTGGGTAACGCCAGAGAAATACCAAAAGAACAGAAAGGCCCAACCTAAACCGGCCCAATCCACGCGCTGACGTGGCGACACTTGCAATGCTGCTGACATGGCGACCTCATGACACCTAAATATCCATCGCCTTTATGCCAGCCAGCCTGTGAAAATTCCGTCAAACACCCTGCCGGAGTGAGCAACTTTTTGCCCACCCAAGAAAAGCCCCCGCCGGCTCTCGCCGGCAGGGGCTTTTTAGTTAGCTAGAACTGGATCAGTTCTTGGCTTTCTTGGCAGCGCGGGTGCGCTCACCTTCGTCGAGGATCTTCTTACGCAGACGGATCGACTTCGGCGTGACTTCGCACAGCTCGTCGTCCTGGATGAATTCCAGAGCTTGTTCCAGGGTGAATTTCACCGGTGGAACCAGAGCGATGGTTTCGTCTTTACCGGAAGCACGCATGTTGTCGAGCTTCTTGCCTTTGGTTGGGTTAACGCCCATGTCGTTGTCACGGCTGTTCAGACCAACGATCTGACCGTTGTAGATCTCTTGACCGTGCTCAACGAACAGCTTGCCACGCGCCTGCAGAGTTTCCAGGGAGTAGGTCAGCGCCTTGCCGGTTTCTACCGAGACCAGAACACCGTTCTGACGGCCGGACATGTCGCCGGACTTCATGGTGTCGTAGCGATCGAAGATCGAGGTCAGGATGCCAGCACCGTTGGTCAGAGTCAGGAACTGGTTACGGAAACCGATCAGACCACGAGCAGGGATGTTGTATTCCAGACGCACACGGCCTTTGCCATCCGGCACCATGTTGGTCAGGTCGCCCTTACGCAGACCCATCTCTTCCATGACCTTGCCCTGGGATTCTTCCGGGGTGTCGATGGTGACGTTCTCGAACGGTTCCTGCTTCACGCCGTCAACCTGACGGATGATCACTTCCGGACGACCAACACCCATTTCGAAGCCTTCGCGACGCATGGTTTCGATCAGTACCGAGAGGTGCAGCTCACCACGGCCGGA
>JAHJXZ010000130.1 GCA_018827205.1 Gammaproteobacteria bacterium
CTTCATCGGCAAACTGGTTCCAGTACAGCACGCCGACGTTGTAACCCGCCGCAAGCCAGGCGTTTGCCAAGTCAAGGTCGGGTCCGCCGGCATCCTTGCGGTTGAAGGTTTCGCGGTTCTTCTTTTGCGTTGAGCCGTTCTGCCAGCCGTGGATATAGATCAAGGTCGGCTTGCTGGCCACGTAGTAGGCGTTGCTCTGTCCGGGTACGGCCTTCTGCCAGCTGTCGCCGTAACCGAACCAGTACAGGCCGTGGTCGAGATTCTGGAAGGTGCTGTCGGGGAACACGCCAACAGCGGCCTGGCTCAATGGGGCAAAACTCAGCACCAGCAATAGCAGCAGCTTGCGCATGGCGAAAACCTTTCTTGTTATTAGGGAAAGGCGAGCATATAGATTGTCCGACAATCATCTATCACCCGGACGGGTGAGGCCGCTTAAACGCCAGCTTGCGGGGCTGGGCGGAGATGTGTCTTGTGCCACGTTGTGAGCATCTTTGCCTCAATAGCTCGCAGCTTGTTGCATATCGCCTGACGTGCTGAGCGGACGAAGTACCCCAGGCTGTGGCAAACTCCATGCCTCGTAACAGGACGTTTCATGGATCGAGTTTGCTGAGCCTGTCAGCCGTTTTTTGCCCATGGCCTAGCCTGCCCTGGGCGTATTGCCTAATTGGCCGCTGCCTGCGGCGAAGAACAAGAGGAATGATTGTGCATAACGTCGTGATCAGTGGTACCGGCCTCTATACCCCGGCAAACAGTATTTCCAACGATGAGTTGGTCGAGTCGTTCAACGCCTATGTGCAGCAATTCAATGCCGACAACGCTGCAGCCATCGCCAGCGGTGAAGTCGAAGCGCTGAGCGAGTCGAGCAGCGGCTTTATCGAAAAGGCCTCGGGCATCAAGAGCCGCTTTGTCATGGACAAGGCCGGCATCCTCGACCCCAAGCGCATGGCGCCGCGCCTGCCGGAACGCAGCAATGAAGACTGGGGCATTCTCTGCGAGATGGCCGTAGGCGCCGCCAAGGACGCCCTGGCGCGTGCCGGCAAGACCGCTGCCGATATCGACGGGGTAATCGTCGCGTGCTCCAACCTGCAGCGCGCCTACCCTGCGGTGGCGATTGAAGTACAGGCCGCGTTGGGCATCCAGGGCTTCGGCTACGACATGAACGTCGCCTGCTCCTCGGCCACCTTCGGTATCCAGGCGGCCGCCAACAGTGTGCAGCTGGGCCAGGCCCGCGCGATCTTGATGGTCAACCCGGAAATCTGCACCGGCCACCTGAACTTCCGTGACCGCGATAGCCACTTTATTTTCGGTGACGCCGCCACTGCGGTAATCATCGAGCGTGCTGATCAGGCTACCTCGAACTACCAGTTCGATATCGTCGGCACCAAACTGATCACCCAATTCAGTAACAACATCCGCAACAACTTCGGCTTCCTCAACCGCTGTGCGGAAGAAGGCGTCGGCGCCCGCGACAAGTTATTCGTGCAGGAAGGCCGCAAAGTCTTCAAGGACGTCTGCCCGATGGTTGCCGAGCTGATTGCTGCGCACCTGGCAGAAAACCAGCTCAACGTCGGTGATGTGAAGCGTTTCTGGCTGCACCAGGCCAACCTCAATATGAACCTGCTGATCGCGCGCAAGCTGCTCGGCCGCGATGCCGAGCCTGGCGAAGCACCGGTGATCCTCGACACCTACGCCAACACCAGTTCGGCCGGTTCGGTGATCGCCCTGCACAAGCATCAGGAAGACCTGCCAAGCGGTGCTCTTGGTGTGCTCAGCTCGTTCGGTGCGGGTTACTCCATCGGTAGCGTGATCCTGCGTAAGCATTAATGGACTACCCAGCTGATCAGATATTGCTTGCCCGCCTGCGCGTGAGCGAGCAGAAGGCCTACCGTGAGTTGGTTGCCACCTATCAGGGGGCGATGCGCGCGGTGGCGTTTGCGATTGTCGGCAGCCGTAATGCCGATGAGGTGGTGCAGGACGCTTGGCTTGCTGTCGTGCGCAATCTGGATGGTTTTCAAGGCCGCTCGAGTCTGAAGACCTGGCTGCTGACGATTACCGCCAACACCGCAAAAAC
>JAHJXZ010000131.1 GCA_018827205.1 Gammaproteobacteria bacterium
CTGGGCCTGACCAGCTTACGGCCTGAAGACACCAGCCTGGATGCCCTGTATGCACGCGCCGATGCCGCGATGTACCAGGCCAAACGCCAGGGCAAAAATCAGGTCGTGGTGGATTAACTTTGCGCGCTGGCATGCCGTTGGCTCAGCCTGTTGGCGATAACCCGCCTGTTTGCGTTCTACTATAGGCAAAAAACCGCTTATTGCCGCTTCATCAGGCCTACGGGAATCCTCCTGTAAACCTGAAAAGCCTTGTAATAGAGGCTTTTGCGGGCTGTTTTTGGCAGCTGGCACAGTATCTGCGTAGGGCTCAGCGCATAACGGCCAGGTTTATTGGCCGACAATAAAAATGAAGAGACCTGCGCCATGATTTTCACCTGTCCGCTGCTACGTCCTCATTCCCCAGCTCGCGCTGACTGCCTTCACGCGCTCACCTGATTTTTTGTATTGCACGGCCGGCCCTGGCTGCGGCGCTCGTTCGCCTGCCTGGTTTGCAATACACCCCAAATTCGGTGCGCGCCTGCCACTTCACAGGCTGAAGACAGTACCCGCGCCGATGTGCAACCACACACAACTGGAGAACACATAATGAGAAAGACCTCCCTGGCCCTGGCCGTCGCTGCCAGCACCTTGGGCTTGTCCCTGAGTCAAGTCGCCCATGCCGATTTCATTGGCGACAGCAAAGCCACTCTCGAAGCGCGTAACTTCTACTTCAATCGCGATTGGCGCCAAGAAGGCGGGAACCCCGCTAGTGGCCGCTCTAATGGCCAGTCCAAGTCCGAAGAGTGGGCGCAAGGCTTTATTCTGAAGGCTGAGTCGGGTTACACCGAGGGCACCGTCGGTTTTGGCCTGGATGCCATTGGCATGCTCGGTTTCAAACTGGACTCTGGTGATGGCACTGCAGGCAGCGGTTTGTTGACTCGGGATAGCTCTTCGAATGGTTCGCAGGATAATTCGTCCGATCTGGCTGTTGCCGCTAAGGTGAAGGTCTCCAAGAGCGTGCTGAAAGTCGGCAGCATGCAGTTCAAAAACATGGCTATCGGCTCCAGCGATAGCCGTCTGACCCCGCAAGTGTTCCAGGGCGGTCAGATTGTTTCGCAGGAAATTGAAGGTTTGACCTTGGATGCAGCGCGCATTCGTGAAGTTAATAACCGTGATTCTGGCGATTATCAGGACATCGGTATCGCAACTGGCGGTCGTCGTGGCATCACCACCACCGGCGGCTCAACCACTGACAAGTTCACCTACCTAGGCGGCACTTACAAGATCAACTCTGATCTGACTGCGGCCTACTATCATTCCCAGCTGGACGATCTGTACAAGCAGAACTCCTTCAACTTGGTGCATGTGCTGCCGTTGGGCGACAAACAGACCCTGAAGACTGATGTGCGTTATGCGCGCTCTACCGATGACGGTCGCAGCAACGTCGATAACAAGGCCTTCGGGGCTATGATTACCTACGGCTTGGCTGGTCACTCCTTCGGTCTGGGTTACCAGAAGATGAGTGGTGACACAGGTTTCGCATATATCAATGGTACTGACCCGTTCCTGGTCAACTATGTGCAAATCGGTGACTTTGCCAACAAGGACGAGAAGTCCTACCAGGCACGCTACGACTTTAACTTTGCATCCATCGGTATTCCGGGCCTGACCTTTATGACTCGCTACCTGACTGGCGATAACGTTGATCGCGGTCGTGGCGTTTCAGAAGGCAAGGAATGGGAGCGCAACACCGAGCTGATGTACGTGTTCCAAGAAGGCGCGTTGAAGAACTTGGGCGTGCGCTGGCGCAACGCTGCATCACGTTCGAACTTCACCAACGATCTTGACGAAAACCGTCTGATCGTCAGCTACACCCTGCCACTGCTCTGATTGTGGTGGTTGCAGGCTGAGCTGTTGCATCCAGCCCAGCCTGAGCAACACAGGAAACCCGGACTCTGTTCCGGGTTTTTTTATGCCTGCCCATTCTGCGGGTGTCGGTTACAGGGCTTGTTATTCAATATATAAAAGAATAGATTGTTTTTATCTTAATTGAGCATGCCACCATGACACCGGAACAACCCTCGTTCGATATCCAGCAGCTGCGCGCTAATGCTGACGCTGCTGGGCAGCTGCTTAAGGCCCTTGGCAATCCGGATCGACTGCTATTGCTGTGTCAATTGTCCCAGGGTGAGCGCAATGTCAGCGAGCTCGAGGCGCTCTTGGGTATTCAACAGCCGACGCTGTCGCAGCAGTTGGCGGTGCTGCGCCGTGAAGGGCTGGTGGCGACCCGCCGCGAGGGCAAGCAGATCTATTACTGCATCAGCAGCCCGGCTGCGCTGGCGGTGATCAATACCCTGTATCAACTCTTTTGCGCAGGTGATGAATCATGAGCATCGACTGGTACAACTTCACGCCCTGGAGCGCTATGGCCGGTGGGGCGCTGATCGGCCTGGCAGCCAGTCTGTTCGTCGTTATGAATGGCCGGGTTGCCGGCATCAGCGGCCTGCTCGGTAGCCTGCTGGAGCGTGGTGAGGGGATGGGCGAGAAGGCTCTGTTTCTCCTCGGTGTGTTGCTTGCCCCGCTGCTCTGGCAACTGTTTGCCCGCCTGCCCGAGATTGAGATTCACAGTAGTTGGCTGGCGCTGACGGTTGCCGGTCTGCTAGTCGGTGTCGGCACCCGTTATGGCTCTGGTTGTACCAGCGGGCATGGCGTTTGCGGCCTGTCACGCTTATCGCCGCGCTCACTGGCCGCAACGTTGAGCTTTATGGCCGCCGGTTTCGCCACGGTGTTTGTTCTGCGTCATCTGTTGGGGGGTTAAGCATGCGCAAACTGTTGGCATTTCTCGCCGGTGTGATCTTCGGCATCGGTCTGCTTAGCGCAGGCATGGCCAACCCAGCCAAGGTGCTGGCCTTTCTCGATCTGGCAGGCGCCTGGGACCCTTCGCTGGCCTTGGTAATGGCGGCGGCGATTGGCGTGGCGTTTTTGCCCTTCAGCTGGGCGCGCGCGCAGCGCAGCAGTCTGCTCGGCGCGCCGATGCAGTTGCCGGGCAAGCGCGAGCTGGATCGGCGGTTGATCGGCGGCAGCCTGTTGTTTGGCATTGGCTGGGGGATTGCCGGCATCTGCCCCGGTCCCGCCGTGGCGATTCTGCTCACCGGGCACTGGCAGGCATTGCTGTTCGTGGTGGCCATGCTGGTGGGAATGGCTGTGTTTGCTGCGCTGGAACGCCGGCGCGGGTAATTGATGATCGGGAGATCACTATGAAAGCAAATATTGGCACCCTCGACCGCAGCCTGCGAATTGCCGCAAGTTTGCTTCTGCTGGCTTTGAGCCTGAGCGGTGTTATCGGTCTATGGGGTTTGCTTGGCATCGTGCCGCTGGCCACCGGCCTGTTTCGCTTCTGTCCGCTGTACCCGCTGCTGGGTATCAGTACCTGCAAGACCACGATCTAACGCTGTAGTGCTGACTGGCCCTTTGGCCAGTCGGCTGGAGCTGCCATGTCCCCGCTAATTCAGGCTTTTTTCGACCCTGCGACCTCAACCTACAGCTATGTGGTCAGCGACCCTGCGACCGCGCAGTGCGCCATCATCGATTCGGTGCTGGATTACGACGCGGCTGCCGGGCGAACGGATACGGCAAGTGCCGACCGGCTGATCGCCTATGTGCGCGAGCAGGGTCTGCACGTGCAGTGGCTGCTGGAAACCCATGTGCATGCCGATCACCTGTCTGCCGCGCCCTATCTCAAGGCTGCCCTGGGTGGGCAGTTGGCCATTGGCGAGCAGATTCGTGTTGTGCAGAACACCTTCGGCAAACTGTTCAATGCCGGTAGCGAGTTCGCCGTCGATGGCCGTCAGTTCGATCTGCTGTTCAAGGACGATCAGGTGTTTCAGATCGGCTCACTGAACGCCCGCGTCCTGCATACACCAGGGCATACTCCGGCCTGCGTGACCTACCTGATCGGCGATGCGGCGTTTGTTGGCGACACCCTGTTTATGCCGGATTACGGCACCGCGCGCTGCGACTTCCCCGGTGGCGATGCGCGCACCCTCTATCGCTCGATTGCCCGGCTGTTTGCCCTGCCAGACAGCACCCGGTTATTTATGTGCCACGATTACCTGGCGCCGGAGCGCGAGCAGCATCGCTACCAGACCACGGTGGCTGAGCAGCGCGCGCATAACGTGCATGTGCACCAGGGCATCGACGAAAACGCCTTTGTCACCATGCGCCAGGCCCGTGATGCCAGCCTGGACATGCCGGCGCTGATGCTACCGTCGGTGCAGGTGAATATGCGCGCTGGTCATCTGCCGCCCGCCGAAGACAATGGCGTGCGCTACCTCAAGGTGCCGTTGAATGTTCTCTAAGTGGCCGCTGCTGAATACCCTGCGCAGTTATGACCGCGACCAGGCTGGCCGCGATCTGCTTGCGGCTTGCCTGGTCTGCTTGCTGCTGGTGCCACAAGCGCTGGCTTATGCGCAGTTGGCCGGGTTGCCGGCTGTGGTGGGGTTGTACGCAAGCATTCTGCCGTTGGTTGTCTATGCGTTGATTGGCGCCAGCCCCGGCGTAGCGCTGTCGTTCGGCCCGGTGGCGGTGCTGTCATTGATGACGGCGGCGGCCTTGGCCCCTGTAGTGGCTGTCGGTAGTGCGGCTTATCTGGTGGCGGCCACCACGCTGACCTTTCTGGTTGGCGTGCTGCTGTTGTTGATGGGGCTGCTGCGGATGGGCTTTGTCGCCAACTTCCTCAGCCATCCGGTAATTTCCGGCTTTGTCAGCGGTTCGGCGCTGCTGATCGCGGTCAGCCAGTTCAAACACTTGCTTGGTGTGCGCGCAGACGGGCTGACCCTGTTGCAGGTGCTGCCTGCACTGTATGCGCAGTTGCCTGCGCTGCACCTGCCGACGCTGTTGCTGGGCCTGGGCAGTCTGGTGTTGCTGGTCTTGCTGCGTAATCTCGGCGTGTTCGGGCTGCCCGAGTCGCTGGCGCTGCGGATCAGGCAGTTGAGTGCCTTGCTGTTGATGTTGCTGGCGATTGCCCTGGGCGCGCTGCTGCAACTGGAGGTCTATGGCGTGCGGGTAGTCGGCACGGTGGCGGCGGGTTTACCGCCACTGGGGCTGCCAAGCCTGGAGCTGGGCTTGCTGCGTGAGCTGTTACCGGCTGCGGTGCTGATTGCTTTGGTGGGCTTTGTCGAGTCGGTATCCATCGCCCAAAGCCAGGCGATGCGCAAGCGTCAGTCGATCAGCCCTGATCAGGAGTTGCTTGGCCAGGGCGCGGCCAATATCGCCGCCGCCTGCAGTGGCGGCATGCCGGTGGCAGCGAGCTTTTCCCGCTCGGCGCTGGCATTGCAAAGTAATGTCGCCACGCCGCTGGTTGGCGTGTTTGCTGCTGCTTTGATGCTGGCGGCGGTACTGGGCCTGGCGCCGTTGCTGCAGCACTTGCCGCAAGCGGTGTTGGCGGCGAGCATTCTCGTCGCTGTGCTGGGCCTGATCGACCTGCCCAGCCTGCGTCGCACCTGGCGCTATTCGCCGCAGGAAGGGATGGCGCAACTGGCAACGCTGCTGGGCGTGCTGTTATACGGCGTCGAGATCGGCATTCTGCTCGGTGTGAGTCTGTCGTTGCTGTTATTTCTCTGGCGCACCAGTCGCCCGCATATGGCGGTGGTCGGACAGCTGCCGGGCAGCGAGCATTTCCGCAATGTCGAACGCTACAAGGTCGTGGAAAGCCCCAGTGTGCTGTCACTGCGGGTCGATGAAAGTCTGTACTTCCCCAATGCGCGCTATCTGGAAGAGCGTGTCGCAGCGCTGATCGCCAAGCGCTCCGGCGTACACCACCTGGTGCTGATGTGTTCCGGGGTCAACCAGATCGACGCCAGTGCTCTGGATACCCTGGAAGCGATCAGCGAGCGCTTGCACAGCGCCGGCGTGCAGTTGCACCTGGCTGAAGTAAAAGGGCCGGTGATGGATCGGTTAAAACGTTCGGATTTTCTGCAGCGTTTTGGCGGGCAGGTATTCGTCAGCCAATACCAGGCCTTGCGCACTCTGGATATGGAGAGCACACAGCGTGCCGTGCATCCCGAGCAAAACTGAGCTAAAGCTTAATGGCTACGTGTCGATAGGATTTTTGCATCAGGGATGAGCTTTATTGCGCTGTGCCCTGAACAAATGCTGCCCTTTCAGAGGCTCTCCACATGTTCAGATCACAGCTGCGCAGTGAGTTGCAACATTCCCAGCAGCAACTGGCAACCAGCCAGCAGGTGCTCGGGGCCATCCGAAATACCTTTGCCATGATCGAGTTCACCCCTCAGGGTGAAATTCTTGATGCCAACCCGGCGTTTCTTGCGGCCATGGGCTACCGCCTCGAGGAGTTGCGCGGCCAGCATCACCGCCTATTCTGCACCCAAGAGCAAGTGGCAAGCCCGAGTTATGTGCAGTTTTGGCAGCGGTTGGCCGATGGCGAGAGCTTCAGTGATCGCTATATGCGGGTTGCCAAGGGAGGGCGGGAAATCTGGTTGGAGGCCAGCTATTTGCCAGTGCGCAATGCTCAAGGGCAGGTGGTCAAGGTAATCAAGTTGGCCGCTGACATCACTGAACGCATGCACGCCGAACATCAGCACGAAAGTTATTTGAAGGCGATCAGCCGATCGACAGCGGTAATCGAATTTAATCTGGCAGGTGAAGTACAGGCTGCCAATGAGAACTTTCTCAGCACCATGGGCTATCGGCTGGAGGAAGTTCTTGGTGTGCATCACCGGCAGTTCTGCACGGCAGAGGAACTGGCGGGTGATGAATATCGACAGTTTTGGCAGCGCTTAAATCAGGGCGAATTCATTTCCGATCGCTTTAAGCGAGTGGCCAAGGATGGGCGCATTGTGTGGCTGCGCGCAACGTATAACCCCCTCTATGACGCCAATGGCCGGCTGTATGGGGTGGTTAAATTTGCCAGTGATATTTCCAGCCAAGTGGAGCACCGCGAGGCCGAGTCTGCCGCCGCCCAGCTGGCGTTTGATATTGCTCGCGAAACTGACGAGAGCGCGATTAAGGGCGCTGAAACGGTTGAAGAAACAATGCAGGTGGTGCGTGGCATTGCCGAGGAGCTGACGCATGTTTCCGAGAATATTGGCGCCTTGAACACCCAGTCCGAACGTATCAGCAGCATTGTCCAAGTTATTCGCGGTATCGCCGAGCAAACCAATTTACTGGCGCTGAATGCAGCCATTGAAGCTGCCCGTGCTGACGAGCAGGGGCGCGGTTTTGCCGTTGTGGCGGACGAGGTGCGTAACCTGGCGGCCCGCACCAGCCAGGCTACAGTCGAGATTAACGACGTCGTGCGCCTCAACCATGATCTAGCGCTGAAAGCGGTCAGTGGCATGGATGGCAGCAAGCAGAAGACTGAACAGGGCGTGCTATTGGCCAACAAGGCCGGTGCAGTGATGCTGGAAATTCGTGATGAAGCCCAGCGTGTGGTGGATGCTATCGGTCAGTTCACCGAAGCCATGCAGGATTGAAAAACACGCCCGGCTTAAGCCGGGCGTTGTAGTTCAGTGTTGGCTATGGGCCATCGTCATGCCTGGCTAGAGCAACAACAGGGTGGCCAGGCCGAGAAAGGCAAAAAAGCCGATCACATCGGTCACGGTGGTCAGAATCACGCTGCCGGCCAGCGCTGGGTCAATACCCATGCGGTGCAGCAATAACGGAATGCCCCAGCCGGCCAGTGTGGCGCACAGCAAGTTGAGCAGAATGGCCGCGCCGAGTACGGCACCAATCCCCCAATTGCCAAACCACAGCACCGCCAGCAGGGCGATCACCACCGACCAGAGTATGCCGTTGAGGATGGAGATACCCAGTTCGCGGTTTAGCAGAATGCGGATGTTGCCCTTCTGCACCTGGCCTAGCGCCAGACCGCGGATCACCAAGGTCAGGGTCTGGCTGCCGGCGATGCCACCCATGCTCGCCACAATCGGCATTAGCACCGCGAGGGCCACCAGTTGCTCCAATGTCGCCTGAAATAAGCCGATAACCCAGGCCGCGCCGAAGGCCGTGAGCAGGTTGATGCCCAGCCACAAAGCGCGACGGCGTGCGCTGACCAGTACGGGGGCAAAGATGTCGGCCTCATCGTCGAGGCCCGCCATGTGCATCAAGGCGCGGTCGGAGTCTTCGCGGATCAGGTCGATTACGTCGTCTACAGTGATTCGGCCGATCAGCCGGTTACTGGCATCGACCACCGGCGCAGAGAGCAGGTCGTGGTCCTGAAACAGTCGGGCCACTTCGTTGCCGCTGGTATCGACGGCGATACCGGTGATGTCGTCGTGCATCAACTCGCTGACGCGCTGGTCGAGTTCGGCGGTGACCAGCTCGCTGAGGCGAAGCGCGCCTTGATAATGGCCTTTACGGTCGACCACCATCAGCAGGTCAGTTTGCGGCGGTAGGCGTTCGAGCAGGCGCAAGTAGCGCAACACGGCCCCAGCCCGAACGTCGGCGCGAACCTGAATCGGGTCGGCGTTCATCAGGCCGCCAGCCGAGTCCTCAGGGTAGGACAGCATCGACTCAAGCTGCTGGCGCTGCGCCGCGCTGCTGGCGTGCAACAGCTGGTTACCCAGTTTGGCTGGTAAGGCCTGAATCAGGTCGACGCGATCATCCAGCTCGAGCTGTGCGGTGGCGGCGATCAGGTCCTCAGGGTCGAGTTCCAGTGCTAGCGCGGTGCGGATCTCGTCATGCAGATAGGTGAGCACTTTGCCTGCCCGCTCGGTCTCAACCATGCTCCAGGCGCGTTGCCGTTCAGCGGGCGGCAATGCTTCCAACAGCCCGGCGACTTTGGCGGGGTGCATGCGCTGCAGCAGTTTACCCAGGCGTTTCAGCTTGCCCTGGGCCAGTGCCTGGCGCACGGCTTCAAGATGATTGCTTTGATGCAGGTTGTCCGTCAGCTCGCCCGGCGCTGGATTGGTCTCGGACGAATCACCGAGCAACTCGGCTTTCAGGGTGAGGCTGAGGTGCTGCAGGGTGCGCTCTTCCAGATCGGGGTTGATCTGTTGCCACAGCGCCAGGCGTTGCGCGCTGTCGAGGCGCTCCAGCAGGGCGGCGATTTTGCCAGGGTGCATGCGGGCGAGCAGTTTGCGCACGCGTTTGTTTTTGCCGTCAGCGAGTGCTTGGGCAATGGCATCGCTTTCAGTGCGGCTGTGTTGTGGCAGGTCGTCGTCGGGCGCTATAGGAGTTGGCTTCATGGGCTCAGCCTAACATCCGCGCGCTGATATATGCCTCAGAAGGTGCTCGTACTGCGCACGAACACCTGCTGAGGGCTGCGCTTAGCCTTGTTGCGGAGCAGGTTGCTGCTGGGTGATGCAGTGGATATTGCCACCGCCCAGGAGAATTTCGCGGCCTGGAACCATGACTACGCGGTGCTGCGGGAACAGGCGCTGCAGAATCACTTCTGCCTCGGCATCCTTGGGGTCGTCGAACTTGGGCGCGATGATGCCGCCGTTGACGATCAGGAAGTTGACGTAGGAGCCGGCCAGGCGGATCGACGGATCACGCTCCTGGGTGCCGGCCGCCAGATCGACCCCGGCGCATTCTTCATCTGTCGCATACAGCGGGCCGGGAATTGGCATCTTGTGTACGACTAACTTACGGCCCTTGGCATCCCGAACACTTTCCAGCACGCGCATGGCGGCTTGGCAGCGTAGGTAGTTGGGGTCTGCGGCATCGTCGGTCCAGGCCAGCAGCACTTCACCGGGGCGCACGTAGCAGCAGAAGTTGTCGACGTGGCCGTCGGTCTCGTCATTGAACAGGCCGTCCGGCAGCCAGATTACGCTGTCGATGGCCAAGTGATCGGCCAGGTACTGCTCGATCTGTTTGCGGCTCAGGTGCGGGTTGCGGTTGGGGTTGAGCAGGCATTCCTCGGTGGTGATCAAGGTGCCTTCGCCGTCGACGTGGATCGAGCCGCCTTCGAGGATCAGCTCATCGGTACGATAGCGCTGCTGCCCTTCGATCTGCAGGATCTTGCGCGCCACCTGATCATCACGCACCCAGTTGGCATACAGTCCGCCATTCAGACCGCCCCAGGCGTTGAACGCCCAGTCCACGCCACGCACTTCGCCGCTGTTATTGGTGACGAAGGTCGGCCCGGTGTCGCGCACCCAGGCGTCGTCGGTGGTGATTTCCACCACGCGAATATTGGCGTGGGCGAGGCGCTCGCAGGCGTTCTCGTACTGGCCGGCTGAAACGCACACGGTCACCGGTTCAAACTCGGCAATCGCCCTGGCTACTGCGGTGAACGCGGCTTGCGCAGGCTTGCCGCCCAGGCGCCAATTGTCCGGGCGCTCGGGCCAAACCATCCAGGTCTGGCTGTGGCTTTCCCATTCGGCAGGCATGCGGAAGCCGTCGGCGCGTGGGGTAGTCGTCAGGGTTGTCATAGGTTCACCAAAACATTGAGCAGGGACGGATGGGGCGAGGGTCGATACCCATCGAGGGGCATGATGGGTATCGACGCTGCGCGACTCAACCCATCCTACGAGGCGTTTTTACTCGGAGGTCAGATGGCCGTCGAGGGTTTTCAACGGGCCGTACAGGTTCGGGCGGCGGTCACGGAAGCTACCCCAGGCGCTGCGGATGTGCTCCAGCTGATCCAGGTCGAAGCTGTGCATCAGCACCGCTTCGTCGGTTTCGTTGGCTTCCTGCACCTTGGCGCCGAATTGGTCGGCAATAAACGACGAGCCGTAGAAGTTGATGTGGTAGTCGCCCTGGTCTTCACGGCCGATGCGGTTGCTGGCGATCAGTGGCATCAGGTTAGCGCCGGCGTGGCCCTGCTGTACGCGCTGCCAATGGTCGCGCGAGCTGATGCTCGGGTCATGCGGCTCGGTGCCGATGGCGGTCGGGTAGAACAGAATTTCGGCACC
>JAHJXZ010000132.1 GCA_018827205.1 Gammaproteobacteria bacterium
CAACACCGTGCACGGGCCGCGCTGTACCGCCAGATTTTCCGCACGCAGCATCAGGTACGCCCCCGTAGCAACAGATAAAGGAAGAACGGCGCGCCAATCAGCGCCGTGACAATACCAATCGGTAACTCGGCCGGAGCCAATGCTAGCCGCGCTACCAGATCCGCCAGCAGTAACAGACTGGCCCCCGCCAGAGCGGAGGCCGGCAACAGCACGCGATGATCCGGCCCGACCAGCAGGCGCACCAGATGCGGCACCACCAAGCCGATAAAGCCAATCATCCCCGCTGCGGCCACCGCTGCGCCGACGCCCAGGGCCGTGCAGAACACCAGCTCGGCCTTGATCCGTTCAACCGCAAAGCCCAGGTGGCGAGCCTCGGACTCGCCCAACAGCAAGGCATTCAGCGCTTTGGCTCGTCGTGGTAACCACAGCGCCACCGCTGCCGTGACCAGCAGCAACGGCCACAGGCGCGCGTAACTGGCACCATTGAGACTGCCCAGGTTCCAGAACGTCAGAGTACGCAAGGTGGCGTCATCGGCTAGGTAGGTGAACAGACCGATGGCCGCGCCGGCCAGTGCGGTCAGCGCGATACCGGCCAGGAGCATGGTCGCCACATTGGTTTCACCATCACGCCGGCCCAGGCGATAGACCAGCGCCGTCACGCCAAGGCCGCCGATAAAGGCAAACAGCGACAACAGATAAGGGGCAAAGGCTTCCGGCAAGCCGCCAAGGGCCGCGCCGCCGACAATCGCAATCGACGCGCCGAGGGCCGCGCCGCTGGATACGCCGATCAACCCTGGGTCGGCCAGCGGGTTGCGAAACAGCCCCTGCATTGCCACCCCACACAGCGCCAGCACCGCGCCAACCAGCAACCCCAGCAGCGTACGCGGCAGACGAATCTGCCCAAGGATCAGTTCGGCCTGGGCCAGGTCATCACCCGCTTGCGCCAGGCCAAGCAGGCGCAACGCCGCCTTGAGAGTGTCAAGCAGCGGCAGGCTGACCGGCCCCAGCGCCAGGGATAACCAAAGCGCGAGCGCCAGCAGCAGGCTCAGTGCGATAAACAGTGAGCGCGGACGAATAACAGGATTCATGGCGTTGGCTTAGCTTCGGCGACCAGAGGTTGGCTGGCAGGATAAAAGGCTGCGGACAAGGCCGCCAGCCCATCCGGCAAACGCGGGCCGAGACCGCCGACCAGCAGCGTCGGATCGAGCATCAACAAACGTTGATTGCGCGCCGCCCGGGTCGCTGCCAGCGCCGGGTTCTGCTGCAACAGCGCTTCACGCGCGGCAGTACCGGAAAGGCTGCGATCGGCAATGATCACCACTTCAGGATCAAGCGCCAGCAAGGCTTCGGTCGACAGCGCCTTGTAACCGCTATGGCTGGCCAAATTGCGCCCACCCGCACGCTCAATCAGCCAGTCCGCCGACGTATCCTTACCGCCCACCATCGGGCTGCCGCCGGCGTGCCCGAGCAACAACAGCACCCCTGGCATGGCTTGCTCGCGCTGCGCAGTCACTAACCAGTCGACCTGTTGCTGCAGGCGTTGCTGGTAGGCCGCAAAAGCCTGTTCGGCGCGCTGCGGTTCACCCAGCAGCATGCCGATACGCCGCAAGCTGGCCAGCAGACTGGGCAGATCCGCCTTGGCCGAGAGCATTTCCACCCGCACACCCGCGCCGCGCAATTGCGCCAGCACCGGCGGCGGGCCCATTTCCTCACTGCCGATAAGTACATCCGGGCGCAGCGTCAGCATGCCCTCGGCAGCCAGCTGACGTTGATAGCCGATGCTCGGCAGCGCACGCAGCGACTCTGGATGCTGGCTGGTGCTGTCCACCCCGACCAGACGGCTTTCGCCGCCTAGCGCCACCACCCACTCACTGAGCGAGCCGCCGGAGCTGATCCAGCGTTGCGGCAATGGCTCGGCGGCCATCAACGAGGCACAGGACAATAGGCCCGCGCACAGGGCGAGCAAAGAATTAGGGCGTTTCATGGTTGGCCTCTAGAAGAATGCGACTGTCCTGAATGCCCTGCTGTTGCAGCAAGGCCATCAGATCGAGAAATGCCGACAGCGGTGCCTGACGATCCAGTGCCAGGTCCAAGCCTGCCGTGCTGTCGGCGGCAAAGGCTTCGCTCAGTTCAGTGCGCAGCGCGCTGAAATCCGCCTGCTGCGCGCCGTTAAAGCGCCAAGCCCCGTCAGCGGAGAGTTGTATTTGCATGCGCTCGCCACTGCCGGCACTCGCCGTGGGCAACGCCTCGCGACTCTGCGGCAACTGCAAGGGCAGCTCCAGCAGTGGCGTTTGCGCGGTCAGCAGAAAGAACACCAGCACGATAAAAATCACATCGAGCAGCGGCGTCAGATCGGGCAACAGATTGCTCTGGGAGCTGCTGGCCGCGGGCAGACGAATCATGGCAACACCCACTGGTTAGCCAATGGGCTACCGGTCAGTTCCAGCTCCAGTCCGTCCAACGCCAACTGACAGCGATTGAGCAGCGCTTGCACACCTTCCAGATAGCGCTCGGCCCACAAGGCAAAGCCCTGCCCCGCCGCCAACGCGGGGATTGCAATCAGCAAGCCCCAGACGGTGGTGTACAGCGCCTGCCACAGGCCATCAGCGAGCAACGCTGGGGTTACCGGGCTGTTCTGCCCGGCAATATTGGCAAACATCTCGAGCATGCCCAGCACCGTGCCGAGCAAGCCGAGCATGGGCGCCAACATGCCGATCAGCTGCAGCAAGCGCAGCTGCCGATTGAGGCGCTGACGCTCCTCCAGCAGCCAGCAGCCTAATAGCTCTTCACGCTGCACGGCCGGCAGAGCGCTGTGTTTGAGCAGCAACGCCAGGCCATAGCGCCAACCACGCGCGCGACCTTTGCAGTGCTCGCGCTCACAGGTACGACAGGCGCTGACTGCGGCGCGCCCGGCAGTATTGCTCAGCGGCTGCAAACGCAGAAATACGCTAAGGCGCTCCAGAATCAGCGCCAACGCCAGCAGCGAACACAGCGCCAGCGGCCAGCCCAGCGGCCCCATCACACTCCACCACTGGCTCACCTCAGCACTCCAGCGCTGGCGCGCTTTCGGCCAGGGCGCGCCAGTCTTCGCGCTCAGGGATGCCCGGCTTGCGCGCGCCAAACAGCTGCACCACAAACTCGCCATGGGCATCGAAGGCTTCCCAGCTGGTGATCACGCCATCGCTGCTCGGCTTGCGCACCCGCCACAGTTCGGTCACGCCCGTGGTCTGCAGGTGCAGATTGAACTCAGGGTCGAGCACGTTGAACCAGGTGTCCATCCAGCGCAGGTTGCGCACCGGGCCGGAGTGAATTTGGATGCAGTGGCGATTGCCGACAAACACCATGATCGGCACCTCGCGCGCCCCAGCCTGCTCCAGCAGTTTTGGCAGCTCGCGTACGTCCAGCGGCTCAGCCCATTCGCGCCCCGCCAGGCGCAGCGCCTGGGTTCGTGTGGTGCCGTGTTTTTTCAGCAGGGCAAAGAAGTGGTGAGTGTCTTTGAGGGTCGACCAATCCACGCGCAACGCATTCGTATCTATCTGGGCATCGGCCTGTGCGGGATGCACCTGGGGCAAAGGCATCAGCTCCAATTCGGCGCTCTGCTCAGCCATACGCAAACGCTCCAGCAGTGGCGCCCAGGCACTTAGCTGGCTGTCATCGGTAAGAAACACCTTGTGCACCGCAGTGCCCTGACGGTCGAACACCTGAATGCTGCGCTGGGTGCCTTTGCCGGTCTGCTCTTCTATGGCAAACACGCTGGTCCAGCCGCCGAGGAACAGGCGCAGGTCGATATCAGCCGACACCACCAGGCCCATCTGACCATTAGCGGTAACCGTCACTTCACGGTAATAACCTTTGCGCTCATGCACGCAATGCTCGTTGCGGGTCAGCGCCATCACATAGCCCAGCTCACCCAGTGCCGGCAGCAATTGCGCCCAGTCCGGCTGCAAGCGCACAGCATCGACATCGAGGCGGCTGGCCACCAGTTCTGCCTCGCTGACGGCCAGACGCTCGGCGGCATCGCGGGCACGCAGGCGTGGCTGCTCGCTGCGCAGCACCTGCCAGGCCAGATACAGATCATTGCTGGGCGCGACGGATTGGGCGTGTGTGCTCATGGAAAACTCCTCACTGATTAATCAACGGCTCGCCGTCAAAGCGAACTGAATAGGGATCTGTACACGGCTAGGCACGGCCTGGCCGCCTGTGGTTTCGGGGCGAAAACGCCACTTGGCAACCGCCTCCAGAGCGGCGCGATCAAGACTGTCCACGCCCGAGGAACGCAGCACATTCAGGCTGCGCTGCTGGCCGCGCTCATCCAGGCGCACCTCGACCAGCACCACGCCCTGCTGATTACGCCGCCGCGCCTGGGACGGGTAATTCGGCTGGCGGGGCGGCTCACGAAAACTCGGTTTAGTGCTGAGCACTTCAGCGGCCGCTTGCGCGGCAACCGGCTTGGCGGGCACAGCAGGAGCCGAGTCCACATCCGCAGCAGTCTCGTCGGGCAGCTTGCTTGCAAACACCGGAGCGGGTTGGCTCTTGGCCGGCGCAGCCACTTTCACCGCTGCTGGCGTGGCCACTGGCACCTGCGCTAAGGGTTTGGCTCGCGGGACCTTGCTCGGCACCACGACCTGGCGTTGCGGTTGCGACGGCTCAGGCGGTTTGGTCGGTGCCGGCTGCGCCTGCTGCAACACGGCTGCCAGGCGTAACACCTGAGGCGCTTGATGGGTTTGCGCCGCGCTCAAAGCAGGTGGCTGCTTATCGCCATGCAGCAGCCAACCGGCGCTATGCAGCGCCAATGACAGCAACAAGAACAACGACAAACGCAGCATGCGGACACTCGGTTATCTCGAATTAAATCTATTTGATAATTATTTGCATTCGCATGTCAATGTCGTTTAGGTTTGCCGCCGATGCCAACCCGGTGGTCAGAGAAACCACCCGTACGATCCTGGAGTCCCCATGCACAGAAGTCCTCCATTCGCCCGCCGCCCATGGCTTGCTCTACTGTTACTCAGCCCATCACTGGCCCTTGGCGCAGAGAAAGCGCCGAATCAGTTCGATACGGTGACCGTTACGGCAACCCGCACCGAGCAGACCCTCGACCAGGTCCCGAGCACGGTGTCGGTACAAACCGAACGCGATATCGATCAGAAGAACGTAAAGAACATTCAGGACCTGGTGCGATATGAGCCCGGCGTCACCGTCGGCGGCACCGGCAGCCGCTTCGGCCTGGCCGGCTTCACCATCCGCGGCATTGGCGGTAACCGCGTGCTAACCCAGGTGGACGGCGTGCCGACCCCGGATGCCTTCACCTTCGGCCCCTTCCTCGATGCGCGGCGCAACTACGTCGACCCAGATACCGTCAAACAGGTGGAAATCATCCGTGGCCCCGCCAGCTCGCTGTATGGCAGCGACGCAATTGGCGGCGCGGTGAGCTTCCTGACCAAGGATGCAGGCGACTATCTGGATGAGGGTGACGACGTCTACGCGCGCCTCAAGACCGGTTACAACGGCGCCGACGACAGCTGGATGCGCAGCACTACACTGGCCGCACGCAAAGGTCAGTTCGATGGCCTATTGCACCTCGGCCGTCGCGATGGCCAGGCTCAGGACACCTTTGGTGGGCGTGGCGGCATCGGTGCCGCACGCGAGCAAGCCAACCCGCAGGATTACCGCGCGGACAACCTGCTGAGCAAATTCGGCTGGAACTACAACGACAGCGACCGCCTGCAGCTGACCTACGAAACCCTCGAAGACAGCGCAGATACCCAGGTGCTCAACGAATACAGCACCACCGCCACCGTGCGCACCTCCGATGCAACTGACACCACCGACCGTCAGCGCTTCAGCCTGCAACACCAGTTCGAGATAGGCAGCGTGATCGCCGACCGCGCCGAATGGCAGCTGAGTTATCAGGACAGCCAGATCCGCCAGCGCACCGAGCAAACCCGCTTCAGTGGTGGCACCCTGCGTGAGCGCAGCCGTGACTCCACCTACCAGGAGAAGCTGTGGGCATTCAATGCCAAGTTCGACAAGCTGTTCGAAACCGGCATCGCCAAACACCAGCTGATCTACGGCTTCGACGTCAAACGCCTGGACAGCAGCGACCTGCGCCGCGGCCGCGAAGTCTTCGCCAGCAATGGTTTACCAGTGCCAGCCATCCCAGGCGATGAAACCTTCCCGCTGAGCGACTTCCCCGACCCGACGTCCACCGAGTACGCGCTGTTTGCCCAGGACAATATCGAGATTGGTCGCTGGACCCTGTTGCCGGGCTTGCGCTACGACCACTACGAGATGAAGCCGGACGTGACTCAGGAATACCTGAACAGCAAACCGGTCAACAGCAATCCCGCTGATTACAAAGACGATGCAATCTCGCCCAAATTTGGCGTGACCTACCAGCTCGATGACGCTCACAGCGTTTACGGCCAGTACGCCGCCGGTTTCCGCGCACCCAATGCTGTGGATATTTTCGGTGAGTTCATCAACTTTGCCCGCGGCTACCAGACCATCGCCAACCCCGACCTCAAGGCCGAAACCAGCGACAGCTACGAGCTCGGACTGCGTGGTAAATACAGCGCCGGCAGCTTCGGCCTGGCGCTGTTCTACAACCGCTACGACGATTTTATTGAGCAGGTCACCCTGGCCAATGATCCGACTGGCAACGGCCGTATGACCTTCCAGTACCAGAACCTGGACCGCGTCACCATCCGCGGCGCCGAAGCCAAAGGCGAGTTGTTCCTCAACAGCGTTGGCCTGCCGGATGGCACCCGTCTGCGCGGCTCGATTGCTTATGCACGCGGCAAGGACGAAGCCAGCGGCCAGCCGATCAACAGTGTTGATCCGCTGAAAGCGGTATTCGGTCTCGGCTATGACGCCCCAAGTGGGCAATTCGGCGGCGAGTTGGCCTGGACCCTGGTGGCAGCCAAGGAGCGTGTCGACGAAACCCAGATCGCCAACCAGTACGAACCCTCCGGCTACGGCCTGCTCGACCTGACAGGCTACTGGCAGGCGACTGAGCAGTTCTCGGTCAACGCCGGCCTGTACAACCTGGGCGACAAGCAATACTGGCAGTGGGGCGATGTCCGCAGCCTCACCGAAAACAGCGCCAGCCTGGGCCGCTTCAGCCAGCCGGGCCGCCACGCCGCCGTCAATCTGGTCTGGGAAATCTGACCCAGCAATACGTTATCCGCGCTATTAACTAGCCGCGAAAAAGAGTTCCACTTGGCGCACGGATGCGCCCTCCTCTTTCACTTCCGCGCCAGGGCGGCATAATGCCGGCCTGTCGGGGAGGTTCCTATGTTGCGTTTATGTGCACCGGATGAGTTGGCTGAAGGCCAGAGCCGGGGCTTCGAGATAGCTGAAGAGAAGCTGCTTGCCGTGCGCAAGGACGGTCAGCTATATGCCTATCGCAATCGCTGCCCGCACCGTGGCATCCCACTGGAATGGCTGCCAGACCAGTTTCTCGACGCCAGCACCAGCCTGATCCAATGCGCCACCCATGGCGCACTGTTTCTGATCGAGTCAGGCGAATGCGTCGCTGGCCCCTGCGCCGGGCAGTCGCTGCAAGAGTTTGCCATCCGCGAGGATGATCAGGGCATCTGGATCGATCTAAACGAAGCCTAAAAACTCTAAAGTCCGGCAGTGGCCAAACGCTGCGCATGCTCTACAAACAATTTGACCGGTTCGGCACCCTTACCGACCAGGCCGAAGGTCTGATTGATAATGTCGAAGTGATCCAGCGGGTACTGATCACCAATCACCGTGCCCAGGTGTGAGCTGTAGCGCCCGACCATACCGTCGCACTGCCCAACCTCGCGCTGAAAGGTCTTGGCAAACATCCGACAGGCAACATTCGGCCCGTCAAAACGGTTGCCACCTTTATTGGTGATACCCGGCTGGATGGTGCCGGACCAGGAGTAATAGCGCACGCCATTGACCTCGGCTGCGCCCTCACCGCCCCAGGCCTCAGGCAGGCCCTGCGGATACTGCACATTGAAGGCCGCCACGCCGTCACTGGTCAGCGATTGCTGCGCTGCTGCTACATCCATCGGCAGTGGTTCGCCTTTATAACCACGTTCCAGCCAGGCCATGCAACGCGCCACGCCACGTAACAAAGCACTCAGCACGCGCTCGCGCAGGCTGCCGTGCGGGGCTTTGCGTTTTAGATAATCCGCGAGTTCCGAGCCATGGTTGGGCCCGGCTACCGAGGTAACGGATGCCACCCACTCAGGCTTTAGCGCCGCCGCATAGCGCGCCGTCAGTGCGCCTTGGCTATGGCCGATCAGGTGGACCTTTTCTGCGCCGGTCTGCTGCAACACATCGGCGATGCGTAGCAGCAGTTGCTCGCCGCGCACCTCGGTCGAATGCACCGAAGACACCAGCACCGGGAAGACTTTTGCACCGATGCGGCGCAGCGCCGTGACGATGCCGTACCAGTAGGGGTAACCGAACAGGCTGACAAAGCCGAGCAAACCTGGCACCAGGACCAGGGGATAACGGGGTGCAGAAGATGTCGACATAGCAAACCATCCTTGTGTCAAACCGCCGAGAAAGAAAGTGCTGACTCACGAAGCATGCCAATGCCGCTCGTGGGCAAAGTGCGCTGCCTGACATATAGTCCTGGCTCCTCTTTGCGCTGCCATGACCATGCACACCATCGAACGGATTTACCCGAAGGATCTCAACCCGCTCAACCCGGACGACCAGGCCAGCCTGCAGATTCATATGCAGCGCTACGAGTTCGCCGTCGAACATTTAAGCGGCCAGCGTGTGCTGGATATGGCCTGTGGCTGTGGTTATGGCACGGCCCTGCTGGCCGAGCGCAACCCGGACAAACAGATCACCGGGGTGGACATCGACCCGGCGGCCATCGCCTACGCTCGCCAGCATTACCAGCTGGCCAACCTGCGTTATGAATGTGCCGATGCCGAACAATTCGGCAGCGCCCAGGGTTTCGATTGCATCGTCAGCCTGGAAACCATTGAGCATCTGCCACGCCCGCAGGTGCTGCTGGCCAACTATGCGCGTTTATTGGCTGAAGGCGGCAAGGTCATCGCTTCGGTGCCGATCACTCCAACCCTGGACGGCAACCCCCACCACCTGCATGACTTCAGCAAACG
>JAHJXZ010000016.1 GCA_018827205.1 Gammaproteobacteria bacterium
AGTAACAGCCTCCTGCTGGTCAAAACGGCGAGGACGCGGACTGGGCTCGCGCGCGAGTTTACTGCTGTAAATGAGCATTACTCGTTTCACTCGCCCTTCGGGTCGCGCCAAAGCGCGTTAGCCGCAAGCGGCTTGCCGAGCCGGTTTTTAACGCAGCAGGGCCGACGCGCAGCAGGTTTTAAACGCTGTAGTAGTAGCCGCGGCTACGTAAGGCAAGAATGCGCTGGCGGCCGTCGGCGTGTGGGCCGAGCTTTTTGCGCAGGTTGCTGACGTGCATATCCAGGCTGCGGTCATACAGCGTCAGCTTGCGGCCCAAGGCCAGTTGCGCCAGTTCCTGTTTATCCACCGGCTCGCCAGGCTGTTGCAGCAGGGCTTCGAGGATGCGGCTTTCTGAAAGTGTCAGCAGCACTTCCTGTTCGCCCAGGGTCACGGTACCGCGTGCCTGGCTGTAATGCAGATCGCCGAGGTCGAGTGGGCTGCTGGGCGTTGCCGGCAGGCTACGGCGTAACACGGCGCGCAGGCGGGCGGTGAGTTCACGGGGATCGCAAGGTTTGGCCAAATAATCATCGGCACCCAGCTCCAGACCGAGAATCCTGTCCAACGGTTCGCCTCGGGCAGAGAGCATCAGCACCGGCAGTTCCGGGTGATCGCTGCGCAATTGTTTGAGCAGCTCCAGGCCGCTGCCATCGGGCAGCATCACGTCCAGCACCACCGCATCGGGGCTGTGCTTGGCGAGGGCGTTACGGGCGCTGTGGCCGTCATGGCAAGCGCTGACCTGGAAACCCTCCTGGGTCAGCCAGCTGGTCAGCAGTTCGCAGAGTTCGACGTCGTCGTCGATTAACAGCAGATCACTCATGGGTCAGTTGAGCCACTCGCTGCGTGAGCGGCGACCACGGCGCAGTAGGGCACCGATGATCACCCCGAGCAAACCGGCTCCAGCGCCTGTGGCAAACCACATCTGCTGCTCGCTGATCAATGGCTGTGGAGCGCTGGCCTGGGCTTTTTTCAGGTCTAGTTTGAGACGCTGGTTTTCCTGGCGCAGGCGTTGCAGTTGTACGGTATCGCGTTCGTTGCTGCTGCTTTGCAGTTCAGCGCTGAGGGCTTCGCGCTGTTCTTCACTGAGCGCCAGGCGCTGCTCGAGTTCATCGATTTGCGTCTGCTCCGTAGTGGCTTCTGCCAATGGCTGCGGTGGACTTTCTTCGGCCTGGGTGACGGCCGGTAAGCACAGGATCAAGAGCAGAAACAGCGGGCCTGGACGCATCGGAACTCCTATCTTTGTAATTGTTGTTATGGGTTATTCAGCGAAGGGATTAGCTCAAGGCAAGACCAGTTTGAAGGGTTTTACCAGCACCGAGGCATACACGCCGGCGGCGCGGTAGGGGTCGGCATCGGCCCATTGTTGCGCGGCCAGCAACGACTCGAATTCCGCGACGATCAGGCTGCCGGAAAAACCCGCTGGACCAGGGTCATTGCTGTCGACTGCCGGGTGTGGGCCGGCGAGGATCAAGCGGCCTTCAGTTTTCAGCTGCTCCAGGCGCGCAAGGTGCGCCGGGCGGGCATTCAGACGGCTTTCTAGGGAGTTTTCCACATCGGTGGCAATGATCGCGTAGAGCATTTCAATCCTTAATAAGGTCATCGGCGCAGGCCGCTGCCAGGGGAGAAAAGCAGCCTGTTCAGGCAAAGTCGAGGAAATATTGGCGCAAGCCAGCAAGAATCCACATCTGGCGGCATAATAACAAACATATATGACTCGGAAAGCGCCCCTTATGGATGTTGATTTGCATTGCCACAGTACCGCTTCAGATGGCGCACTTGCGCCGGCTGTGGTGGTGGCGCGGGCGTTTGAACGCGGTGTGCGTTTGCTGGCGCTGACCGATCACGACACCCTCGATGGCCTTGATGAGGCCGGCGCCGCAGCGCAAGCGCTGGGCATGCAATTGGTCAATGGCATCGAACTGTCCTGCACCTGGGGCGGTGCGACTATTCACGTCTTGGGCTATGCCTTCAACCGCGATGCACCGGCTTTGCAGCAGGCGATTGCCGAACTGCACGAGGGCCGCTGGCTGCGCGCCGCGGAAATCAGCAAACGCCTGGAAGCTAAAGGTATGCCGGGCGCTCTGGAAGGCGCGCGGGCCATGCAGCAGGAATTGGGCGACAGCGGCAACGCCCCGGCGCGTCCGCACTTTGCGGACTTTCTGGTGCGCAGCGGTTATGTCAAAGACCGCGCCGAAGCGTTTCGCAAGTGGCTCGGCTCGGGCAAGCTGGGCGATGTCAAACAACACTGGCCGGAATTGGCTCAGGCGGTGGATACCCTCCGCCGTGCGGGTGCCTGGGTCAGCCTGGCGCATCCCTGGCAGTACGACTTTACTCGCAGTAAACGACGCAAGTTGATTGCCGATTTTGTCGGTGCTGGCGGGCATTCACTGGAAGTAGTCAACGGTATGCAGCCAGCCGAACAGGTCGGCAGTTTGGCGATTCTGGCGCGGGAGTTTGGCATGTTCGTCACCGCAGGCAGTGATTTCCACGCGCCCGGTCAGTGGTCTGAGCTAGGCGTCTATCGCCCGGTGCCCGAGGATCTACCGCCCCTGTGGGCACGGTTTCAGCATGTCCAACAGCCTACTGCAATTTGACCAGGATCCAAGCGTGAGCCAATTCTTCCAGATTCATCCGGAAAACCCACAGCCGCGCCTGATCAAACAGGCCGTGGAGATTATCCGTAACGGTGGGGTGGTGATCTATCCGACCGATTCCTCCTATGCCGTGGGTTGCCATCTAGGCGACAAGAACGCGGTGGAGCGCATTCGCCGCATGCGTCAGTTGGATGACAAGCACAATTTCACCCTGGTATGTCGCGACCTGTCGCAGCTCAGCACCTTTGCCAAGGTTGATACCGGCGCTTTCCGCTTGCTCAAAAGCCATACCCCTGGGCCTTACACCTTTATTCTCAACGCCACCCGTGAAGTGCCGCGCATGGTGCTGCATGCCAAGCGCCGCACCATCGGTCTGCGTGTGCCCAGCCATCCGATCGCCATGGCCTTGCTCGCTGAGCTGGATGAGCCACTGATGAGCGTTAGCCTGATTCTGCCGGGTGAGACGCTACCGATGAGCGACCCTTACGAGATGCGCCAGATCCTTGAGCATCAGGTTGATCTGATCATCGACGGTGGCTTCGGTGGGCTGGAAGCCTCCACCGTGGTCAGCCTGCTTAATGATGAGCCTGAGGTGTTTCGAGTAGGTTGCGGTGATCCGTCGCCTTTTACGAATGACATCTGATCCTGGCTATAATCGCTTTCCTTTGAGTTTTCAGGTAATCCGTTTTGAGTCTTGTTGGCGCTGAACGCCGCGTGCTATCTGGCATGCGCCCGAGTGGTCTGCTGCATCTGGGGCATTACCAGGGGGTGTTGAAGAACTGGGTGAAGCTGCAACACACCTATGAATGCTTCTTCTGCATCGTCGACTTACATGCGCTAACCACTGATTACGACGATGTCGGCCCCTTGTCTCAGCGGGTCATGGACATGGCCGTAGACTGGCTGGCGGCCGGCGTCAGCCCCAGTTCGGCGACGCTGTTTATCCAGTCGCAAGTCCCTGAGCACGCGGAACTGCACCTGCTGCTGTCGATGATCTGCCCGCTCAGCTGGTTGGAGCGAGTGCCGTCCTATAAAGAGCAACAGGAGCAGCTGCACGGCAAGGATCTGAGTACCTTCGGTTTTCTCGGTTACCCCTTGCTCCAGGCAGCGGACATTCTGCTGTATCGCGCCGGCGTGGTGCCGGTGGGCAGTGACCAGCTCGCGCATATCGAGTTTGCCCGCGATGTGGCGCGGCGCTTCAATCATTTATATGGCCGCGAGCCAGGCTTTGAGGAAAAGGCCGAGGCGGCGATCGTCAAACTGGGCAAGAAAACCGCAACCCTCTACAACAATCTGCGTAAGGCCTATCAAGAACAGGGCGACGCAGAAGCGCTGGAAACGGCGCGGGCACTGCTCAAGGACCAGCAGAGCATCACTTTGGGTGATAAGGAACGCCTCTACGGTTATCTGGAAGGTGGCGGCAAGATTCTGTTGATCGAACCGCAGGCCATGCTCGGCGAATCGCCCAAGCTGCTTGGGCTCGACGGCAGCAAGATGTCCAAATCCAACAACAATGCGATTTTCCTGCGTGACAGCGCTGCGGTGATCGAAGAAAAGATCCGCCGTATGCCGACTGATCCGGCGCGTGTGCATCGCGATGACCCAGGCAGCCCGGCGAATTGCCCGGTGTGGTCGCTGCATCAGCTGTATTCCAGCAATGAAACCTGCGATTGGGCACAGCAAGGCTGTCGCAGCGCCGGCATCGGCTGCCTGGAGTGCAAGGCGCCGTTGGTCGAGGCGTTGCAGCAGGAACTACAGCCGTTGCAGGCGCGTGCTGCGGATTATCAGGACAACCCTGATCTGGTCCGGCAGATTCTCGCCGATGGCGCCGAGCGTGCGCGCTCTGAAGCGCGCGAAACCCTCACTGAAGTGCGCCTGGCCCTTGGCCTGAATTACCGCTGAACCTGACGCTGTATCTACCTTCGAGAGTGACCATGTCCAGCGTGCCAGCCCAGGAACATCCCGATAGCCATCCCCAGGATTAGGCCAATGCCCAGCAGGAGCTGCCATTTGCCCTGGTGTATGGCCAGGCGGTCACCGAAATGCCGCTGGACTTGTATATCCCGCCGGATGCCCTGGAGGTGTTTCTCGAAGCCTTCGAAGGCCCGCTGGACCTGCTGCTGTACCTGATCCGCAAGCAGAACATCGATGTGCTGGATATCCCGGTGGCGGAAATTACCCGCCAGTACATGGGCTATGTCGAGCTGATGCAGTCAGTGCGTCTGGAGCTGGCTGCCGAGTACCTGGTGATGGCGGCTATGCTCGCCGAGATCAAGTCGCGCATGCTGCTGCCGCGCTCCAATGAGGCGGAAGCCGAGGAAGACGACCCGCGCGCCGAACTGATCCGCCGCCTGCAAGAATACGAGCGTTACAAGGCCGCAGCGGAGGGCATTGATGGCCTCAGTCGGGTCGGTCGTGATGTTACCGTACCGCGTCTGGATGCCCCCGAAGCGCGGGCGCGCAAGCTGCTGCCGGATGTCAGTCTGGAAGAAGTGCTGCTGTCGATGGCTGAAGTGCTGCGCCGCGCCGATATGTTTGAAAGCCACCAGGTTACCCGTGAAGCATTGTCGACCCGCGAGCGCATGAGCGAAGTGCTCGAACGCCTCAAGGGCGGCGCGTTTGTGCCCTTTGTCAGCCTGTTCAGCGCTGAAGAGGGCAAGCTCGGCGTGGTGGTGACCTTTATGGCAGTGCTCGAGTTGATCAAGGAATCCCTGGTTGAACTGGTGCAAAATGAGGCTTTCGGGCCAATCCATGTGCGTGCGCGGGCTGAATAAGCATGAACCTTAACGAACCTCGCGAGCTGGCCAGCCTGCTCGAAGCCTTTCTGCTGGCATCTGGCAAACCACAATCGCTGGAGCGTCTGTTCGAGCTTTTCGAAGAGGCCGAGCGCCCTGAACCGGCGGTGTTCAAAAAGGCCCTGGCGCATCTGGGCAAGTCCTGTGAAGGACGTGCTTTTGAGCTGGTTGAGGTGGCGTCAGGCTACCGTCTGCAAGTGCGCGAAAAATATGCACCTTGGGTTGGCCGGCTGTGGGAAGAGCGCCCGCAGCGCTACTCGCGCGCCATGCTGGAAACCCTAGCGCTGATCGCCTACCGCCAGCCGATTACTCGTGGCGAAATCGAAGATGTGCGCGGTGTGGCGGTCAACAGTCATATCGTCAAAACCCTGCTGGAGCGCGAGTGGATTCGCGTGGTCGGTTACCGCGATGTGCCGGGTAAACCGGCAATGTTTGCCACCACCAAAGCCTTTCTCGACCACTTCAACCTGAAAAGTCTCGACGAATTACCACCACTGGCCGCCCTGCGTGAACTGGAGCCGGAGCCGGTGCTGGCCTTCGAAGATGACCTAGAAGCGCCGCAAAGTCTGCAGGCACGTGCCGATCTGGCCCTGGCCGATGAGCCAGCGGTGGAGGCCAGTGAGGAAACCAGCTTCAGTAGCCTGCTGGCTGAACTCGACTCGATGGAGCAGGGTCTGAAGACCGATTTCGACGATTTGCCCGAGCAGGACGATGAGCCTGACGATGCCGAAGAGCCGCACGAAACCCTGGATAAAGAACAGCTGCCAGACTGAAGCGCGGGGCGTATCAGTGAGGGCGTTAGTGCAGTGAAAGATCCCTGCATCAACTTATGTAAGTTCGAGCGCGATATCTGCCTGGGTTGCGGGCGCAGCAAGGCCGAGATCAAAGGCTGGAAGAAGCTCGACAAGGCTGCTCGGCGCGCCGTGCTGGCCGAGGCGAATATGCGTGTGTTGAGTTTGGCGACCATCGGTCGGCGCAAAGGCTGACGGCCACCGATCAGCCGGCTAGCCTCAATCCGTGCGCAAGCGCCGCGTTTCGCGTATGCTCCGCGGCCCTTCGACGACTCGAGTCGTCCAATCACTAAAGAAAACACCGGGAGGTGCCCAGATGAGTGAAGAAATCGAAGAATACAGCCCCGCAGGCGAAAAGCTGCAGAAAGTCATGGCGCGCATGGGCCTGGCTTCACGCCGTGAAATCGAAGCCTGGATTACCGCTGGCCGCGTCAAGGTCAACGGTGCCGTTGCCAGTCTCGGCGTACGCGTCGACCTGCACGATGCGATTGCCGTTGATGGCAAGGTGATCCGCCGCGAAGAAGCCGCTGAAAGCGTGCGCCGCGTGATCATCTACAACAAACCCGAAGGCGAGATCTGCACCCGTGACGACCCGGAAGGCCGTCCGACCGTGTTCGACCGTCTGCCACGGCCGAAAGATGGCCGCTGGATCAATATCGGTCGCCTCGACATCAACACCACTGGTTTGCTGATGTTCACCACTGACGGTGAGCTGGCCAACCGCCTGATGCACCCGTCCTTCCAGATGGACCGCGAGTACGCCGTGCGTGTGCGTGGCGAAGTCGACGAAGAGATGATCGAGCGCCTGAAAGCTGGCGTGATGCTCGAAGACGGCCCGGCCAAGTTCACCGATATCAAGGTCGCTCCGGGCGGCGTGGGCTTCAACCACTGGTATCACTGCGTGGTGATGGAAGGCCGTAACCGCGAAGTGCGTCGCCTGTGGGAATCCCAGGGGCTGGTGGTCAGCCGTCTGAAGCGCGTGCGTTTCGGCCCGGTATTTATCACCTCGGATCTGACCATGGGCCGCTGGCGCGAAATGAGCCAGCGCGAAGTGGATATCCTCAGCGAAGAAGTCGGCCTCAAGCCGGTAGCCTTGCCGGATATGAAGGAAAAAGCCCGCGACAAGATCGACCGTCTGCAGCGTAAATCGGCCAAGCCGGTTGGCCGTGCCGCGCGTCCGGAGCGGACTTTGCGTCCAGCCCATGGCGGCGGCCCGGCAGCGGGCAGTGATCAGGGCCGTTCGCGTCCTGCGCGTGGTGAAGGTGCTGAGCGTGGCGAGCGTCCGGTACGTAATCCACGTGCGCCGCGTGTCGATCAAGGCAAGGGCACGCCGGTTGCAGAGCGTCCAAGTGATGTCAACAAGAAGCGTCCGGCCAAGCCGGGTGCGCAGCGTCCAGGCGTTGAGCTGACTGATCGCCCATCGCGCAAGCCGGCAGGTGCGCCGGTCAAGCGCCGTAGCCAGCCGACCCGCGAAGGTCAGCGTCCAGGCTTTGGCCGTGGTCCTAAACCGGAGTAATCCGGCAATGTGGACATGAAAAAGGCGACCTTAGGGTCGCCTTTTTATTTGCCGAGAGTTTAGCCCGCCATCGATAGACGATTACGGCCGTCGCGCTTGGATACGTACAGCGCGTTGTCGGCGCGGCGCAGCAGGCTTTCCATGGATTCACCCGGCAGCAGGGTGGCGCAGCCGAGGCTGACCGAAAGCTCGATGGCACGATTTTCAACCAGGTACTGGATGCCGAGAACGGCCATGCGCAGGCGTTCACCGACCATTGAGGCGGCTTCGCGGTTGGTGTTGGAGAGCAGCACCATGAATTCTTCACCGCCGAAGCGAAACACCATGTCGACGTTACGCAGGCTGTCTTTCAGCGCGGTGGCGACTGCCTTCAGTGCCTGGTCGCCGATCAGATGGCCGTGGCTGTCGTTGATGCGTTTGAAGTGATCAATATCCACCATCAGCACCGACAGCGGCTGCAGGGTGCGCCGGGCGATGTCCACTTCGCGCTTGAGCGTTTGCTGCATGGCGATACGGTTGCCGGTTTCGGTCAGCGGGTCGCGCAGTGCGCTTTGCACGGCTGCGCGGTAGAGCAGGGCGTTGCGCAGCGGAAACAGCAGGCTAGCGAGCAGCGATTCGAGCTGGCCCAGCTCATCCTCACTGAAGCGTTGGTTGCGGCGGAATGTCAGTTCACCGAGGAACTCGCCATCGTGATTCAAACGATAGCCGGCCGAGTGGTTGCCGCGCTCGCCCAGTTCCAGGCGCAGGTCGCAGGAGGCTAGTTGATAGCTGAGGGCGCTGAGCGGCACCAGGCGCTGCACTTCGCTGTAGAACAGCTCGAGAATGCGTTCGGCTTCCAGTGAGGTCTGCAGGCGCAGGCTCAGCTGTTGGCGCAATTGCGCCAGGCTGACCGGCTTGAGGCTTTTCTGCAGACGACCGGCATAGCCGAGACGCTGCAACTTGGCAGCGTCGAAATCGATGGTGTTGGACTGGTTGTGCGGGGCCATGAAGCTCTACCTCTAGCGCAGTACGCGACGATAACTGGGCTAGAGCGAATTCCGTGCCAATCTCAAAATCACTTAAAAAGTGCTTTTAATTCATTGGTTTAGTATTTCTGTAGGCGGCCAAGCGGCAAGGGTTTGCCGGTTAACTGGCGGGGCTGCTGGCAATTTGATGCCAGCTGATCGGCCTGCCGCCGGAAAACCGGCGGCGGCAGCAGTAACTTACTGCGCGTCAAATGCCTGGCCGTTGACGCCCGTGCTGTCTGGTCCCATCAGGTACAGATAGACCGGCATGATGGCATCCGGCAGTGGGTTGTTGGCCGGGTTTTCGCCCGGGTAGGCCTGGGCGCGCATATCGGTACGGGTGGCCCCCGGGTTGACGCTGTTGGCGCGCACGCTGGAGATACCGTCGATTTCGTCAGCCAGAACCTGCATCAGGCCTTCGGTGGCAAACTTCGATACCGCGTAGGCGCCCCAATAAGCACGGCCCTTGCGGCCAACGCTGCTGGAGGTAAATACCACCGAGGCGTCTGTCGAGAGCTTGAGCAACGGCAGCAGAGTGCTGGTGAGCATAAACATGGCGTTGACGTTGATCTGCATGACGCGCATGAAATTGTCGCCGGACAGCTGCTCTAGCGGTGTACGTGGGCCAATGATCGAGGCGTTGTGCAACAGGCCGTCGAGTTTGCCGAATTCCGCTTCAATCATCGCCGCCAGCTCGTCGTACTGGTGCGGCAGGGCGGTTTCCAGGTTGAACGGGATCACCGCCGCTTGCGGGTGGCCGGCAGCTTCGATGGCGTCATACACGCGGCTGAGATTTTCTTCGGTCTTGCCCAGCAGCAGCACCGTTGCACCGTGGGCGGCAAAGGTCTTGGCGGCAGTGGCGCCAATGCCGCGGCCGGCACCGGTCACCAGAATCACGCGGCCCTTGAGCAGTTCAGGGCGGGCGGAATAGTCATGCATGGGTAAAGCCTCATTAATTCAAAAACGGGTGGCGCCGATGCGCGTCCGGTAAGCAGTCTTCAGCAGCTGCACAGGGCTCGTTCGAGCACAGCGCGCAGTTCCAGCGGATGGTCCACCACTACATCCGCGCCCCAGTTGCGTGGGTTGTCCTGCGGGTGGATATAGCCGTAGGTGACGGCGGCGGTCTTGCAGCCGGCGGCGCGGCCGGCTTCGATATCGCGCTCGTCATCGCCGATAAACAGAGTGGCAGCGGGCTCTACGCCCATCTTCGCGCAGGCCAGCAGGATCATTTCTGGATCGGGCTTGCTGCGGCTGACGTGATCCGGGCAGACCAGCACCGCCGAGCGCTGTGCCAGGCCGAGTTGCTGCATGATCGGCTCGGCATAGCGCACCGGTTTATTGGTCGCCACACCCCAGATCAGTTTGGCCTGTTCGATATCTTCGAGCAGCTCATGCATGCCGTCGAAGGGGCGGGTAAGTACCGCGCAGTGGCTCTGATAGCGCTCGAGAAACTCCAGGCGCAGGGCTTCGAAGCCTTCATCCTCAGGGTTCATAGCGAAGTTGGCGGCGACCATGGCTCGCGCACCGCCGGAGACCTGATCACGAATCAGCTTGTCGCTAATCGGCGGCAGGCCGCGCTCGGTGCGCATGGTCTGGCTGATGGCGACAAAGTCCGGCGCGCTGTCGAGCAGGGTGCCGTCCATATCGAATAAAACCGCGCGCAAGCGCATTAGGCCTCCTTGAGGGTCTGGATCATGTAGTTGACGTCGACATCGGCTTCCAGCTTGTAGCGTTTGCTCAGCGGGTTGTAGGTCAGGCCGATGATGTCCTTGACCTCAAGGCCCGCCTCGCGGCTCCAGGCGCCCAGCTCGGACGGACGAATAAATTTCTTGAAGTCATGGGTGCCGCGCGGCAGCAGGCGCATCAGGTATTCGGCGCCGATGATGGCGAACAGGTACGCCTTGGGGTTGCGGTTGATGGTGGAGAAGAACACCTGACCGCCAGGCTTGACCATGCTGTAGCAAGCGCGGATCACCGAGGCTGGGTCGGGTACGTGCTCGAGCATTTCCAGGCAGGTAACCACATCAAACTGCTCAGGCATTTCTTCAGCCAGGGCTTCGGCGGTGATCTGCCGGTACTCAACGCTGACGCCGGATTCCAGCTGATGCAGTTGGGCCACGGCCAGCGGTGCTTCACCCATGTCGATACCGGTCACGCTGGCGCCGCGCTGGGCCATGGATTCGCTGAGGATGCCGCCGCCGCAGCCGACGTCCAGTACCTTCTTGCCGGCCAGGCCGACACGCTCGTCGATCCAGTTGACGCGCAGCGGATTGATGTCATGCAGCGGCTTGAATTCGCTTTCGCGGTCCCACCAGCGGTGGGCGAGGGCTTCGAATTTGGCGATTTCAGCGTGGTCGACGTTGCTCATATAAATCCCTGAATCAGGCTGCGGCGAGAGTGAGAGCGCAAGGTGCTCATGGTGCCAGTTTCGCCGGGTGGATTGGACGCCTGTTGTGCGACCAATGTATGTCAGTTTGTCGCAGTGCCCACATTTTCTGGGCTTGCAGCTATTTCCCGGCGATTTTCGCCCCCCAGGCGCGGGCGTTGGCGATGATCCGTTGTTCGTCCAGGCGTGTCAGTTGACCGGCGTCCAGCAGTTGCTTGCCGCCAACCCATAGGTGTTCGATGCATGCGCGGCCGCCGGCATAGATCAGTTGCGAAACCGGGTCATAGACCGGTTGCTGGGCCAGGCCGGAGAGGTTGAAGACGGCTATATCGGCAGCCTTGCCCAGTTCCAGTGAGCCGATCTGCTCGTCAAGGCCCAAAGCGCGTGCGCCGTTCAGCGTGGCCATGCGTAGCGCGTTATGGGCGTTTAGTGCCGTTGCCGAACCCGCTACGGCTTTGGCCAGCAGGGCAGCGGTGCGGGTTTCGCCGAGCAGGTCGAGATCGTTATTGCTGGCTGCGCCATCGGTGCCGATGGCCACGTTGACCCCAGCCTGCCAGAGCTTTTCCACGGGGCAGAAGCCGCAGGCCAGCTTGAGGTTAGATTCCGGGCAGTGAATCACGCTGCTGTTGCTTTCCACCAGCAGGGCCAGGTCTTCATCATTTATCTGGGTCATGTGCACAGCCTGGAAGCGCGGGCCGAGCAGGTCGAGGCGCGCCAGGCGGGCCAGTGGTCGTTCGCCGCGCTGCTCCAGGCTCTGCTGCACTTCAAAAGCGGTTTCGTGCACATGCATATGAATGCCGGCGTCCAGCTCTTCGGCGAGCATACGGATGTTTTCCAGCTTGTCGTCGCTCACCGTATAGGGTGCGTGGGGGCCAAAAGCCACGCTCAGGCGCGGGTGGTGTTTGAGATCGTCGAGCAGCGTCAGGCCTTTGCGCAGCGCCTCGTCAGCGTCGCGGGCGCCAGGAATCGGGAAATCCAGCACCGGAATGGTGATCTGTGCGCGGATACCGCTGTTGTGCACCACCTGGCTGGCGGTTTCCGGGAAGAAGTACATGTCGGAGAAGCAGGTGATGCCGCCCTTGAGCTGTTCGGCGATGGCTAGCTCGGTGCCGTCCTGGACAAACTGCTCGTTGACCCACTTGGCCTCGGCCGGCCAGATGTGCTGCTCAAGCCACGTCATCAGCGGCAAGTCATCGGCCAGGCCGCGGAACAGGGTCATCGCCGCGTGCCCGTGGGCATTCACCAGTCCCGGTGTCAGTAAGCGGCCGGGTAGCTCAAGAACCTGCAAGGCGCGGTGCTTGAGAGCTTCGGTGCGCGGGGCGATGAGTGCGATGCGTCCGTCACGAATGCCCAGGCCATGCTCCAGCAGCACCACGCCAGCAGGCTCGACCGGGACCAGCCAGGTGGGCAGCAGCAGTAGGTCGAGTGGGGCTTGGGGCATGGGGGGCTTCCGGCAGTCAGTAAAATGGCGAGTTTATAGGGGAACGCCCTAGGCTTGAAGCTGCACACGCGTTATGTGCTGGGCTTGTTGGCGCGATGCGCTAGGCGGTGTGCGTATAATGGTCGGCTTTTTCCGGCGGAGGTGTGTCATGCGCGAGCAATTGCTAGCGGCAGAGAAGGTCAGGGCCATTGAGTGGCGTGACGGCGCTCTGCACCTGCTGGATCAGCGCGCGCTGCCTTTCGAGGAAACCTGGCTGAGCTACCACTCGGCGGCGGATGTCGCCGAGGCGATTCGCAGTATGGTGGTGCGCGGTGCGCCGGCCATCGGCATTAGTGCGGCCTATGCGATTGTCCTGGCCGTGCGGGCTCGTCTGCAGGAAGGCGGTGACTGGCGAGGGGTACTGCAGACAGATTTCGACTTGCTGGCTGCTTCGCGGCCGACAGCGGTCAATCTGTTCTGGGCGCTTGATCGTATGCGCGATCGGCTGCGGCGGCTGAAAAGCCATGACGATCCGCTGGTGCTGCTGGAGGCCGAAGCCATTGGCATTCATCAAAGCGATCGCGAAGCCAACCTGACCATGGCCCAGTTGGGTGTCGATCTGATCCGCAAGCATCAAGGTAATCAGCAGAACCTGCTGACCCACTGCAATGCCGGCGCACTGGCGACTGGCGGCTTCGGTACGGCGCTGGGGGTGATTCGCGCAGCCTTTCACGATGGTTTGCTTGAGCGGGTGTACGCCGATGAAACTCGCCCTTGGCTACAGGGCTCGCGCCTGACCGCTTGGGAGTTGGCGGCGGATGGCATTCCCGTGACGGTGAATGTCGATTCGGCGGCTGCGCACCTGATGAAAACCCGCGGCATAACCTGGGTCATCGTCGGGGCGGACCGCATTGCCGCAAACGGTGATGTGGCCAACAAAATCGGCACCTACCAGCTGGCTGTGAATGCCATGCACCATGGTGTGCGCTTTATGGTGGTTGCGCCCAGCTCAACCATTGATATGGCCATGGAGCACGGTGACGACATCGTGCTGGAAGAACGCGCCCCCGATGAACTGCTGGAGCTGGGCGGCAAGCGCATTGCTGGCGGGATAGAGGCGCTTAACCCGGTGTTCGATGTGACCCCGGCGGACCTGATCGACTTTATCGTCACCGAGAAGGGGGTGGTTGATCGTCCTGATGCGGAAAAAATGGCGCAGTTGATGTGCCGCAAGCGTCTGCATTGAGTTTTTCAACGAGTACGTATGGCTGGTCGGCAGGCTGCTGCTGGGGATAGGTGCGCCGCGGTGATTGTGGTAAGCTCCGGCGGTTTTCGGGGGTGCTCGTTATGGGCCTCTTACCTGCGCAGATACATGGCATAACTTATTGATTTGTCGTGAGTCGCTATGAGCCTCAAGGCTCGGCGACAGGCTCCACACCACTCAGGACGAGCGGCGCGGAGTTTCACCAGAAAAAGGAACAAGGCTACTCATGGGCGAACTGGCCAAAGAAATCCTCCCGGTCAATATTGAAGACGAACTCAAGCAGTCTTACCTCGATTACGCGATGAGCGTGATCGTTGGGCGAGCGCTGCCGGATGCACGCGATGGCTTGAAGCCCGTGCACCGCCGTGTGCTGTTTGCCATGAGTGAGCTGGGCAACGACTGGAACAAGGCATACAAGAAGTCCGCCCGTGTGGTCGGTGACGTAATCGGTAAGTATCACCCGCACGGTGATACGGCGGTGTACGACACCATCGTACGGATGGCGCAGCCATTCTCGCTGCGCTACCTGCTGGTCGACGGCCAGGGTAACTTCGGCTCGGTGGACGGCGATAACGCGGCCGCCATGCGATACACCGAAGTGCGCATGACCAAGCTGGCCCATGAGCTGCTGGCTGACCTGCACAAAGAAACTGTGGATTGGGTGCCGAACTACGACGGCACCGAGATGATCCCGGCGGTTATGCCGACCAAGGTACCCAACCTGTTGGTCAACGGCTCCAGCGGTATCGCCGTGGGCATGGCCACCAATATTCCGCCGCACAACCTCACAGAAGTGATCAACGGTTGTCTGGCGCTGATCGACAATGGCGAGCTGACTGTCGATGAGCTGATGCAGTACATCCCCGGTCCGGACTTCCCGACTGCGGCGATCATCAACGGTCGCGCCGGTATCATTGAGGCTTACCGTACCGGCCGTGGGCGCATCTATATGCGTGCCCGCGCCATCATTGAAGACATCGATAAGGTCGGTGGCCGTCAGCAGATCATCGTCAGCGAGCTGCCGTATCAGCTGAACAAGGCGCGCCTGATCGAGAAGATCGCCGAGCTGGTTAAAGAGAAGAAGCTCGAAGGCATTACTGAACTACGCGATGAGTCCGACAAGGACGGCATGCGCATCGTGATCGAGCTGCGTCGCGGTGAAGTGCCAGAAGTGGTGCTCAACAACCTCTACGCCCAAACCCAGATGCAGTGCGTGTTCGGCATCAACGTGGTGGCGTTGATCGACGGCCAGCCGAAGGTCCTTAACCTCAAGGACATGCTCGAAGCCTTTATTCTGCACCGCCGTGAAGTGGTCACCCGTCGCACCGTATTCGAGCTGCGCAAGGCCCGTGAACGTGGCCATATCCTTGAAGGTCAGGCAGTTGCTCTGTCCAACATCGACCCGGTTATCGCCCTGATCAAGGCCTCGCCGACCCCGGCTGAAGCCAAGCTGGCGCTGATTGCCACGCCTTGGGAATCCAGCGCTGTGGAAACCATGGTTGAGCGCGCCGGGGCTGACGCCTGTCGTCCGGACGATCTCGATCCGCAATACGGTTTGCGTGACGGCAAGTATTTCCTCTCGCCGGAACAGGCCCAGGCCATCCTTGAGTTGCGTCTGCACCGCCTGACCGGTCTTGAGCATGAAAAACTGCTGGCTGAATACCAGGAAATTCTCACCCAGATCGGCGAGCTGATCCGCATCCTCACCAGCGCTACGCGCCTGATGGAAGTGATCCGCGAGGAGCTGGAAGCGGTCAAGGCCGAGTTTGGCGACAAGCGCCGCACCGAGATTCTCGACAATCGTCTGGATCTGAGCCTGGCTGACCTGATCACTGAAGAAGAGCGTGTGGTCACCATCTCTCACACCGGTTATGCCAAGTCGCAACCGTTGACCGCCTACCAGGCGCAGCGTCGTGGCGGTAAAGGTAAATCGGCAACCGGGATCAAGGATGAGGACTACATCGAGCATCTGCTGGTCGCCAATAGCCACGCCACCCTGTTGCTGTTCTCCAGCAAGGGCAAGGTGTACTGGCTGAAAACCTACGAAATTCCGGAAGCCTCGCGCGCCGCCCGTGGTCGTCCGCTGGTCAACCTGTTGCCGCTGGGTGAGGGTGAGCGCATCACTGCGATGCTCCAGGTCGATCTCGAAGCGCTGCGTCAGCAGGCGCCGGAAGGCGATGAGCAGGACGATATCGAAGGCGTAGTGGTTGAGGCTGAAGAAGTCGAAGACCTGGCCGAAGGCGATGAAGCGGACGACGAAACCCCGGATGAACCTACCGGTGCCTACATCTTTATGGCCACGGCCAAAGGCACTGTGAAGAAAACCCCGCTGGTGCAGTTCAGCCGTCCACGCAGCTCGGGCCTGATCGCCCTCAAGCTGGACGAAGATGACACCCTGATCTCCGCCGCCATCACCAATGGTGCGTGCGAAGTGATGATGTTCTCCGACGGCGGCAAGGTGATTCGCTTCAAAGAAAGCAAAGTACGCACCATGGGTCGTACAGCTCGCGGCGTGCGTGGTATGCGTCTGCCGGAAGGCCAGGAAATCATCTCCATGCTGATTCCTGAAGCCGAAGCGCAGATTCTCACCGCCTCCGAGCGTGGCTACGGCAAGCGCACCGCGATGGCCGAGTTCCCGCGTCGCGGTCGTGGCGGCCAGGGCGTGATCGCCATGGTCAGCAACGAGCGTAACGGTAAGCTGGTCGGCGCTGTGCAGGTGCTTGAAGGCGAGGAAATCATGCTGATTTCTGATCAGGGCACCCTGGTACGTACCCGTGTCAGCGAAGTCTCCAGCCTCGGTCGTAACACCCAGGGCGTGACCCTGATCAAGCTGGCTAAGGATGAAACCCTGGTCGGCCTTGAGCGGGTGCAGGAGCCTTCGGCGGAAGACGACGAAGAGCTGCTGGAGGACGAAGAGGGTGTTGAAGGCGTAGTCGAGGATGCAGGCGATGCACCCGAGGCTACCGCTGACGAAAGCCCGATCAGCGAAGAGTGATCTGTCGGGGCGAGTGTGCTCGCCCATGACGGCGTAGGATTTGGCGGCTGCTGGCACGCACCAGCCCGCCCACTATTTTGAGCGAGAGTGGATGTGAGCAAGCGAGCCTTTAACTTCTGCGCCGGCCCGGCCGCGCTTCCTGAAGCTGTTCTGCAGCGCGCCCAGGCGGAGCTCCTAGATTGGCAGGGTAAAGGCCTGTCGGTGATGGAGATGAGCCATCGCAGCGACGAGTACACCGCCATCGCGGAAAAGGCCGAGCAGGACTTGCGCGACCTGATGGAAATTCCGTCCGACTACAAGGTACTGTTCCTGCAGGGCGGGGCCAGCCAGCAGTTCGCTGAAATCCCGCTTAACCTGCTGCCCGAAGACGGTG
>JAHJXZ010000133.1 GCA_018827205.1 Gammaproteobacteria bacterium
CAGCCCTGACGTGTGTGCAGCCCGGATTGCATGGGGCTGCCGGTCAATATGAGGTCAATCATGAATACGCTTATCGAGGTCTCCGGCCTCAGCAAGACCTTCACCCTGCATCAGCAGCACGGCGTGGTGCTGAATGTATTGAGTGGGCTGCATTTCAGTGTGCGCGCCGGCGAGTGCCTGGTGCTGCACGGCCAATCCGGGGCGGGCAAGTCGACCTTGCTGCGCACCCTGTACGGCAACTACCTGGCCGCTGGCGGCAGTATTCGCATACTGCACAACGGCGCCTGGGTTGATCTGGTCGGTGCTGAACCACGCCAGGTGCTGGCCGTGCGTCGGCAGACCCTGGGCTATGTCAGCCAGTTTCTGCGGGTAATTCCCCGCGTTGCGACACTGGATGTGGTGATGGAACCGGCGCTGGCCCGTGGTTGGAGCAAGGCGGATGCCGAAGCGCGGGCCAAGAGCCTGCTTAGTCGTCTGAATATCCCCCAGGCTCTTTGGCAGCTGGCTCCCGGTACCTTTTCTGGCGGCGAGCAGCAGCGGGTGAATATCGCCCGCGGTTTTATGGTCGCCTGGCCGCTGATGTTGCTGGATGAACCCACCGCCTCGCTGGACGACGCCAACCGCCAGGTGGTGTTGGAACTGATCGATGAGGCCAAGGCCGCCGGTAGCGCACTGATTGGCATCTTCCACGACCGCGCTGCCCGTGAAGCTGTTGCCGACCGCTTTCTTGATATGAGCGCTGCGGCGCAGCAGGAGTATGTATATGCCGGTTGAACAGATTCTTACCAACGCGCGGATCGTCACCGCCGAGCAGGAGTTCGTCGGTACCCTGGTGCTGCGTGACGGCCTGATTGCCCAGGTGGAAGAGGGCGTCAGCGGTTTGCCCCAGGCGCAGAACCTTGGCGGTGATTACCTGCTGCCCGGCCTGGTCGAGCTGCACACCGATAACCTGGAGAAGTACATGAGCCCGCGCCCTGGCGTGGATTGGCCGTCGGCTTCGGCGGTGCTGACCCATGATGCGCAGATTGCTTCGGCTGGCATCACCACGGTGTTCGATGCCTTGGCCATCGGCGACGTAAACCCGCGCGGCAAACGCATGCAACAACTGCCAGCGATGCTTGAAGCGATTGCCGGCGCGGCTGCGGCCGGGCATTTGCGCGCCGATCACCGCCTGCACCTGCGCTGCGAGCTATGTCACCCGGATACCCTGGCGGTGTTCCGCGATCTGGTCGAGCACCCGCTGGTACAGCTGGTGTCGGTGATGGACCACTCGCCGGGCCAGCGCCAGTTCGCCAGGGAAGACAAATACCGCGAGTACTACATGGGCAAGTACCACCTCAGTGAAACGGAGATGGACGACTTCGTCCGCGAGCAGCAGGCCAATTCCATCGAGTTCAGCGACCGTCATCGCCGGGCGATTGTCGCGGACTGCCACGCCCGTGGCCTGTCCCTGGCCAGCCATGACGACGCGACCCTGGCTCATGTGCAGGAATCGGCCGGTTTCGACATGTCCATCGCCGAGTTCCCCACCACCCTGGAGGCCGCCAAGGCCAGCCACGAGCTGGGCCTGAAGGTGCTGATGGGCGCGCCGAATATCGTGCGTGGTGGTTCCCACTCGGGCAACATCGCCGCCGCCGAGCTGGCCCAGCATGGCGTGCTGGATATCCTCTCCAGCGACTACTACCCGGCCAGCCTGTTGCAGGCCGCTTTACTGCTGGCCGGTCAGGATAACGGCTATGATCTGCCGCGAGCGATTGCCACCGTCAGCCGCGTGCCGGCACAGGCGGCAGGGCTGGATGATCGCGGCGAAATCCGTGTCGGCCTGCGCGCCGACCTGGTGCATGCGCAGGTGCATTCGGGCCAGGCGGTGATCCAGCAAGTCTGGCGACAAGCGAAAAGGGTGTTCTGATGACTGGCCGGTTGATTTATCTGATGGGGCCTTCGGGTTCAGGCAAGGACAGCCTGTTGAATGCCGCGCGCGAGCGTTTGGCCGAACGCGGTTGCGTGATCGCCCGGCGGGTCATCACCCGCTCGGCGGAAGCGGTGGGCGAGGACGCAATCGGCGTCTCATCTGCCGAGTTCGACCAGCAGGAAGCAGCCGGCGGCTTTGCCCTGAGCTGGCGCGCCAACGGCCTGGCCTATGGCATCCCACGGCAGATTGACGGCTGGCTGGCGGCAGAGCAGGACGTACTGATAAACGGCTCGCGGGCCTACTTGCCACAGGCCCGACAGCGCTATCCCGATCTGCTTGGCGTGTTACTTACTGTCGAGCCGGCGGTGTTGCGTGAACGCTTGCTCAGGCGTGGTCGGGAAAGCACTGAGCAGATCGAGCAGCGGCTGGCGCGTAATGACCAGTTCGACGCCGCTAGCGCCGAGCGTGATGGCCTGCATCTGCTGGACAACTCGGCGTCGATTGAGCGGGCAGGGGACAACCTGCTGGCACTGATCGGGGCCAGCCGCACATGCGCCTGACCTTGCTCGGTACGGGTGATGCGCGGCAGGTACCGGTATACAACTGCTGCTGCGCGGCTTGCGCCAGCGCGCGGGCGAATCCTGCGCGGCGTCGTGGGCCGTGTTGCGCCTTGATCGAATGCGGTGCGCAGCGCTGGTTGATCGACTCGGGCCTGACCGATCTGTGCGAGCGCTTTCCACCCCATAGCCTCAGCGGCATTCTGCAAACCCATTACCACGCCGACCACGCTCAGGGCTTGCTTCACCTGCGCTGGGGGCAGGGGCTGATTATTCCGGTACATGGCCCGGATGACCCGGAAGGCCTGGCCGACCTGTACAAGCACCCCGGTATTCTCGACTTCAGCCAGCCGTTTGCCGCCTTCGCGCGTCGGCAACTGGGTGAGTTAAGCGTCACGGCGCTGCCGCTTAATCACTCGAAACCAACCTTTGGCTATCTGCTGGAAGGCCTAACGGCGAGTGGCGAACAGCGGCGTATTGCCTATTTGACCGACACTCTTGGTGTGCCCGACGCCAGTGCTGAGGTGCTGCGCCAGCAGCCGCTGGATCTGCTGGTGCTGGACTGCTCCACCGCGCCGCAGCCCATTGCGCCGCGCAACCACAACGACCTGACCCGCGCCCTGGACGTAGTTGGGCAGTTGCAGCCCAGTGAAACGGTGCTGACCCATATCGGCCACAGCTTCGACGCCTGGTTGCTGGAACACCCCGATGCCTTGCCAGCGGGAGTTAGCCTGGCCTTTGATGGGCGAGTGTTATGAACGCCCGTCGCGTGACACTGCTGCTATGCGGCGCGGAAACCCTGGGCATGGCCGGCTTTGCCCTATTCGCTGCCTTGCTGCCTGATTTTCAGGCGCTGTGGGGGTTGAGTAATACCCAGGCCGGCTGGATCGGTGGCGGGTTCTTTCTCGGTTATATGGTTGCGGTGCCGATCCTTACCGGGCTGACCGATAAATACGATGCGCGGCTGATCTACCTGGCGGCGATGCTGCTGACCGCTGTTGCCAATGCCGGCTTTGTTTTCGCCGATGGCTTCTGGTCAGCGCTGGCCTGGCGGGTGCTGGCGGGCGTTGGCCTGGCCGGCACCTATATGCCGGGGCTCAAGGCGCTGTCCGAGCGCATCGAGGGGCCAGCGCAGTCGCGCGCGGTGGCGTTCTATACGGCGAGCTTCGGTTTAGGCACGGCGCTGTCGTTTATTCTCGCCGGCGAGCTGGCCAAGTTCGGCGGTTGGCAGTTGCCGACTCTGCTCAGCGGTGTTTGCGCCTTGCTGGCTTGGGCAATGGTCTATTGGGGCTTGCAGCCCAAGGCCGTGGTGCAGCATGCGCCGCGCAAACTGCTGGACCTGGCTCCGCTGAAAAACCGCGCGGTGGCAGCCTACTGCCTGGCCTATGCGGTGCATAACCTAGAGCTGTTTGCCCTGCGCGCCTGGGTAGTGGCCTTTGTGGTGTTTTCCGGGCAGTTGCAGGGCCATGATTCCTGGCTGTCTGGCACCTGGGTGGCGATGCTGGTAACCCTGATCGGCATGCCCGCGAGCATCTTCGGCAACGAGCTGGCGCTGCGTTTCGGTCGGCAGCGCTGGCTGATTATCGTGATGCTCAGTTCGGCCTTGCTGGCGCTGTTTATCGGCCTGAGTGCCGCCTTGCCGTTCTGGCTGATGCTGCTACTGGTGCTGCTCTACAGCGTCACCGTCACCGCCGATTCGTCATCGCTGACTGCCAGCCTGATCGCGGTGGCACCGGCCAGCCACCGTGGCGCGGCCATGGCGCTGTATTCCTGCACCGGTTTTAGCGGCGCCTTTCTTGGCCCGCTGCTGTTTGGCATCAGTCTGGATCTACTGGGCGACAAGAGCCTGCTCGGTTGGTGGGCCGCGTTTGCCCTGATGGGCCTGTTACTGCTGCTTGGCCCGCTGGCGTTGTGGTGGGCGGGCAAAGCACAGTCGGAAAGCGCCCTGCGACAGCCGCGTGCGGAGGCGGTATAGGCAAGGTGATCCCCTGCCTTAATCCAGCGGCAACTCGGTGGTGCGTTTGACCTCACTCATGGCGATATGCGAGTGGGCTTCGTGCACATGCGGGCGTTGCAGCAGGTGGTCACGCAGGAAGCGCTCATAGCTGGCGATGTCCTTGGCTACTACTTTAAGCAGGTAGTCCGAGCCGCCGGCCATGGTGAAACACTCCAACACTTCCGGGTAACCGACCACAGCCTGCTCGAATTCTTCCAGGTTGCTGCGTCCGTGCGCCGACAGTTTGATGTCGACAAACACGGTGATGCTGAAGCCCAGTTGCTTGTGGCTGAGCAGGGCCACCTTGCGCTCGATAATGCCGTCTTCCTGCATGCGGTGAATGCGCCGCCAGCAGGGCGATTGTGACAACTCCACCTTCTCGGCGATCTCGGCGGCGGAGAGGTCGGCGTTATGTTGCAGCAGGCGAAGAATCTTGCGGTCGATGGGGCTGAGCTTTTCTTGCATGACTTCTTCCGGTTTTTTGTTCTTGTTGAATTAATCATGCGCAGTATCTGTAAAACGGCCAGCAAAAAGAAATAAAAAAGCCGCGCGCTCCGTTCATATTCTTGGTCATGCGCCTTGTGTGGTGATCCCGCACTAGGCTTAACAAGGGTGGCATTAACCGTTGCCAACCCAGCTCTCGATAAAAATAACAGGAGCACCACCATGTCTCTGGCCGAGATCCGCCTGGATGACAAGTACCGCCTTGCTCCCGGTCACCTCTACCTGACCGGCACCCAGGCGCTGACCCGTCTGCCCATGCTGCAGAAGCAACGCGACGCAGCTCATGGCCTGAATACCGCGTGCTTTATTTCCGGCTACCGTGGCTCGCCGCTGGGCAACCTCGACAAGAGCCTGTGGGACGCCAAGCAGTACCTCAAAGAAAATCACATCCACTTCCAGCCGGGCGTCAACGAAGAGTTGGCTGCCACCGCCGTGTGGGGCAGCCAGCAGACCAGCCTGTTCCCCGGTGCACG
>JAHJXZ010000134.1 GCA_018827205.1 Gammaproteobacteria bacterium
AGGGAGCGCGGCGCTACATTGCTGGTCGCGCTTGTAATGCTGCTCATCATGACCGTGCTTGCGGTATCCAGCATGCGCGGCGTCGTGCTTGAATCCAGAATAACCGGTAATCGTGCAGAAAACTTGCGCTTGACGGGTGCTGCCAGTGCAGCACTACGTGAAGCTGAGTTTCGCTTTTATGGGCCGGCGCATTTACGCGACAAACTGGAGCCCAGCCAAAGCAACTGCCAAAAGAACAACGTATTACTAGCAAGCGGTGCCAACCGCCCTTGCCTGCTCAACATTAGTAATGAAGCCGATCGCCTGAGCTTCATGGTCGATCCTTTGCTGTTCCTAAAAAATAGTTCGGCCCAAAACAAAACGGGCGCTGACACGGATGCCGCCGACGCAACCGACTTCATCACCTGGATGCCTTACCGTGGCCGAATAGCGGGCAACGACAATGAAACATCCACCGATTTTGGCGCTTACTGGAACACACACTTGATATCAATTGGCGAGGACGACGCTACAGCGTTGAATGCCGAGTACGGAGCGGTCATGGAAGGTCGAGGCACTTATTTCTATCAGATAAATGGACAAGCCGACGACCGGCTAGCCGTGCAGTCTACAGCCGCTAATGTCTATGTCGGCCTGAACAATTAAGGAATATGGATATGACCGCTTATTATTCCGGCATCGCGAGAACTTTGATTGCAGCAGCGATCGGCTCCGCCATTCTCAGTGCTCCTTTGAGTTTGAGCGCTGCCGTATCCCAACAACCTCTCTCACTTACCGAAGGGGTTTCACCTAACCTGCTGGTAACGCTAGATGACTCGGGAAGTATGGCGTGGGACTATGCCCCTGACGGCCGATCAAACTGGGGAATCGCACTGCAATCCAATGCGACCAACTCGATGTATTACAAGCCAAACCACACGTATAGACTGCCCAAAAAGTTAAGCTTGGACAGCTCTGGAGAAATTGTAGTTCAGGAGCACAGTGCCCCCACAGACTACTCCGCGGTACCAGTGGACGGATTCAACCCAAGCGGCAGCAAGGCAGCTCTATATAAAGTTACGGAGCAATGCAACAGATGGGGTTGCACCACCACAACAACAGATAACTTTTACTACTACAACTACAATGAAGGCACCTCTACATGCGCTAGCAACCCATCAACAAAGCCAGCAGACAGTTGCTTCACCAAGGTCTCGGTCACAGGTGACGAACGGCGCAACTTCGCGATTTGGTATTCTTTCTATCGCACAAGAAACCTTGCTACCCGCACCGCGGCGAATCTCGCTTTCTACACCCTGCCAGAAAATGTACGTCTCACCTGGGGTGCACTCAATACCTGCGCAATAGGTGCCGGAACGACCAGTGGCACATGTAATACAAACACAATCGGGCGCTTTTCTGGCGAACACAGGGTTAACTTCTTTAATTGGCTAAGCGCCCTACCGAGATCCGGCGGCACGCCTCTACATAACGCAATGATACGTGCAGGTGATTTCCTTAAGGACAATTCCAAAGCATACAAGGATGAGGACGGTAGCGAGTACTCATGCAGGGCGAGCTATCATATATTGATGACCGACGGCATGTGGAATGGCAGACCTAGCGGTACAACCAATAATGATGGGGCGCTTGACTACCCCTATAAGGATGATCAGGCAAACACCTTGGCTGACCTGGCATATTATTATTGGGCGAATGATCTTCGCCCCAATATCGCCAATAATATACGCCCTTATCTTCCGTTTGAAACCGGAAATGAGGCGAACGACAAGAAAGACCCTCGCAACAACCCCGCCAACTGGCAGCACATGGTCAACTTTACCGTGGGCCTGGGATTAACCAATTCACTGCAACTTGCTACCGCCCCGACGTGGAGCGGATCAACGTTCGCCAATCATAGCGAGCTGATGAATATGGGAACCAACGGCAAACGCTGGCCAGGAGTTGGGAACGACGATCCTGATAACGTGTATGACGTCTGGCATGCAGCAGTTAACTCGCGCGGCGAGTTCTTCAGCGCAGACTCGCCTGACAGTCTCGTTGCAGCCTTCGCTAATATTCTGAGCCGTATCGCTGAGCGTACGACCTCTGCCGCCAGCCCGGCCATAAACTCAGGTATGCAGGATGACGGAACGGGTGGCTTGGTCAGCTATGCCTATCAAACGTCATACTCAAGCGATGAAAGCTGGGCGGGCGATATCAAGGGATATCTAAAGAGCAAAACGCTCAATGCGGTAACTGGCCTTTACGAGGTGACTACTACCGAGGAATGGAGCGCTCGTGAAAAGCTTGCCAGCCGCAGCACAGGCCGGAACATCACCATTGCTGCTCCGACCGGTGGAACGCTGGGCGATACCGATGGCCTCACCGACCTGAGCTGGAGCCACGCGGGGGACCCCGATACCACTGGCACCCTCGCTTATTTCCTGCGACAAGATCCGGATGATGGCGACACGCTGGAAACAGATAGTGCAAATGCGCAGCTGCGCCTGGATTTTCTCAAAGGTGACCGAAGCGAAGAAGGAACACTTTTTCGCAAACGCAGTACAGTCCTCGGTGACATGATTGCATCAAAACCCGTGACGGTACGCGGGGCGCGCTACTTGAGCAGTTATGCAGAACGTTTGCACCCAGGGAGTGATTACGCCGAGTTCGTCACACTACAAAGAGAACGATCGTCTCGTGTCTATGTTGGAGCCAATGATGGGATGCTTCACGGTTTCGACGCCGCAACCGGGCATGAATCCTTTGCCTTCGTTCCAACCGCAGTTTTTCCAAAGTTGCATAAGCTCACGGCGAAAAGCTACCAGGGCGCTCATCACCAATTTTACGTAGATGGCTCACCAGTGGTTGCCGACGTTTTCATAGGCAACGAATGGCGGACCGTGCTGGTTGGTACCTTGCGGGCGGGCGGAAAGGGATTGTTTGCTCTGGACGTCACCGACCCTACTGCAATCAAGCTCTTGTGGGAGTTTCATGACAACTCCATTCCGAGCAGCAACGATGTGCGTTTGGGCTACAGCTTCCCACAACCTACGATCGCAAGACTGCATAACGGCAAGTGGGCTGTTGTAACCGGAAATGGCTACGACAGCATCAACAAGGACAACGGCAAGGCAGCTTTGCTGATTATCGACATGGAAACCGGCGAACTCACCAAGAGCCTGGAAGTCAGCGGTGCGGAAGGCGTAAACAATGGCTTGTCGACGCCGAAATTGACTGATTTTAACGCTGACGGTGTCGCGGACTTTGCGTATGCCGGTGACCTTCAAGGAAATCTCTGGCGGTTCAACCTTACTCCAGAAGATATGGTGGCCCCTTATACTCGTCTGGAGAATGAAACAAGCACGGCGGAAATCGGATTCAAGGTTTCCTACTCCAACAAGCCACTTTTCAAGGCCGTCACTGACAAGGGTGTGCGCCAACCGATCACCGCGGCACCTTCCATCATCCGCCACCCGACGCTGCATGGATATCTGGTCGTTTTCGGTACAGGAAAATATTTCGAAGAGGGCGACAAGGACGGCTCATCCACGACGCAAAGCATCTATGGCATCTGGGACACGGACACACTCAATCCCAAGAGCGGCTTACAGCCAGCCAGCCTAGTAAGGAGCCAGCTTCAGGCGCAATCAATGAACGCTACGCTTGAAAGCGAAGTTACCGGCCGTGACGCTCGTCTTTTGAGCCAGAATGGCGTGAAATGGGCCGTTCCACCAACGCCTACTAACCCCCAGTGGACGGACGATGATGGCCACAAATATGGTTGGGTCTTCGATTTACCGCTTAATAGCGAGATGATGATCGAGAACATGGCTACCTTAGGTCGGACGTTGTTTTTCCAGACTTTAGTACCCAATGCTGACCCATGCTCGTCGGGCGTCGAAACTTGGACTTACGCGATCAACCCTCAGACTGGGGGACGCACTCTGCACCATGCCTTCGTCGACCATCGCAGCGCAAACAATCCCGACACGGTTATTTCCGCGGTACGGCAGGACGGCGAAGGTGGCCTGACGCTGGGGCAAGGCCCGGATACAAAATATGAGCTATGCACCGGCCTCGAATGCAAGCCGGTTTTCCCAGATCCTTCCAGTCTCGGTCGTCAGAGCTGGCGTCCAATAGGGAACTAACAAATGAGCATCAGATTGCGAGCTTTGCTTACCGCGCTATCGTTGATATTTTTATCAGGCGTAGCTGACGCAGCGACCTTTGAAGCCGCGGGCACTATTGAAGACGTTCGGCTCGGCCAGAATCTTGTGGTAGTCGAGAAGACTACGTACGCGCTGCCAAATAAAACGGTGATCAACGGAACCCCGGCGATTCTCCAGCTAAAGCCGGGATACCTGATCGGCTTCAGCGGCACTGAAGCTTCACCACACTCAATCATCGAGTCTCTCTATCTGTATCCTGACTCGGTACGTAGCATTGAACTGGGAGAGCAGCCGTGACAGCACGATCCAGAGGTTTCACTTTGATCGAGTTGATGATAGTGGTCGGCATTCTGGGAGTACTTGCGGCTATCGCGTACCCCAACTACACCGAATATGTTCAACGTAGCAATCGCAGTGAAGGACAGGCGTTGCTCAATGACGCAGCGGCGAGCCAAGAGCGTTTTTTTGCACAGAACAACCGCTATATAACAACCGCTGCGGACATCGCCAAACTAGGTCTGCGCGGTACCAGCGGCACCACCGTTAAATCGGATAATGGGAAATACACGTTAACTGTCGGCACGGTTGCCAATGATGGTGGATACACGCTGACCGCGACCCAGAACTTCGGAGACGCCGCATGCGGCAACTTGACATTAGATGCCCGAGGAATCAAAGGGCGCAGCGGGACAAAAAGCGTCGAGGCGTGCTGGAAATGACGTAGGTGAAATACCAATAGGAAAAGCCCGGCGATGCCGGGCTTTTTGTATTCGGGAACAGATTAAATTGCCTTCAACCGCAACTCCTTCGGCATCGAGAACGTCACGTTCTCTGGGCGGCCCTCCAGCTCATCCATGCCGTTGACGCCCCACTCACGGAGCCGCTCGATCACCCCACGCACCAGCACTTCAGGGGCTGATGCACCGGCGGTG
>JAHJXZ010000135.1 GCA_018827205.1 Gammaproteobacteria bacterium
ATATCGCCGGCGTGCGCTGCCTGATCACCGCCAGCAATAGCGCGATCAAGGGCGGCACCATTTCCCCCACCGGGCTGAAAAAGACCCTGCGCCTGCAACAGATTGCTTTCGAGAACAAACTGCCGGTGGTCACCCTGGCCGAGAGCGGCGGCGCCAACCTCAACTACGCTGCCGATATTTTCGTCGAAGGCGCGCGCGGCTTTGCCAATCAGGCACGTATGTCGGCCATGGGTCTGCCGCAAATCACCGTGGTGCATGGCTCGTCTACTGCCGGCGGGGCTTACCAGCCGGGGTTATCGGATTACGTGGTGGTAGTGCGTGGCAAGGCCAAGATGTTCCTCGCCGGCCCACCGCTGCTCAAAGCCGCCACCGGCGAAATCGCCACCGATGAGCAATTGGGCGGTGCCGAAATGCACGCCCAGGTCGCTGGTACCGCCGAGTACCTGGCCGAGAACGATGCCGACGCTGTGCGCACCGCCCGTGAAATTGTCGCCATGCTACCGTGGAACGCGCAACTACCAGCGCGCCCAGCCAAGAGCTACCGCGAGCCGCTGTACCCGGTTGAAGAACTACTCGGTCTGGTGCCGGCCGATGCCAAGAAGCCCTACGACGTACGCGAAATCATCGCCCGCATCGCCGACGGCTCAAACTTTCTCGACTTCAAAAACGAGTTCGATAACCAGACCGTCTGCGGCCATTTGCAGATCGAAGGCCAGCCCTGCGGCTTTATCGGCAACAACGGCCCGATCACCCCGCAAGGCGCAGCCAAGGCCGCGCAATTTATCCAACTGTGCGAGCAGAGCAACACGCCGATTCTGTTCTTCCACAACACCACCGGCTTTATGGTCGGCACCGAGTCGGAACAACAGGGCGTGATCAAACACGGCTCGAAAATGATCCAGGCGGTGGCCAATTGCAGCGTGCCAAAACTCACCATCGTGGTCGGTGGTTCCTACGGCGCCGGCAACTACGCCATGTGCGGCCGTGGTCTGGACCCACGCTTTATCTTCGCCTGGCCCAATAGCAAAACCGCGGTCATGGGCGGCGCCCAGGCCGGCAAGGTGCTGCGTATCGTCACCGAAGATAAACACGCCAAAGAAGGCAAAGAAGCCGACCCGAAGATGCTCGATATGCTGGAAACCGTCACCGCGCAAAAACTCGACAGCCAGTCCACCGCACTGTACGGCACTGCCAGCCTGTGGGACGACGGCCTGATCGACCCACGCGATACCCGCAAACTGCTCGGCTACCTGCTGGATATCTGTGCAGAAGCCGCTGTGCGCCCGCTTAAATCCAACTCGTTCGGCGTAGCCCGCCTGTAATCATTCGGAGAATAAGAAATGATCTTTACCCAAGAACACGAAGAGCTACGCCGCACGGTTCGTAATTTTGTCGATAAGGAAATCAACCCGCACGTCGAACAGTGGGAAAAAGACGGTCGCTTCCCGATTCACGAGATTTTCAAGAAAGCCGGCGACCTCGGTTTGCTGGGTATCTCCAAACCGGAGAAATTCGGCGGTATGGGCCTGGATTACAGCTACTCGATCGTTGCGGCCGAAGAGTTCGGCACCATCATCTGCGGCGGCATCCCGATGTCCATCGGCGTGCAAACCGATATGTGCACCCCGGCCCTGGCGCGCTTCGGCTCTGATGAACTGCGCGAAGAGTTCCTCAAGCCAGCAATCAGCGGCGAGATGGTCGGCTGTATCGGCGTCTCCGAAGTCGGTGCCGGCTCCGATGTGGCCGGGCTGAAAACCACCGCCAAGAAAGACGGTGACGACTACGTGATCAACGGCAGCAAGATGTGGATCACCAACTCGCCATCCGCAGACTTTATCTGCCTGCTGGCCAATACCTCGGATGACAAGCCGCACGTCAACAAGTCGCTGATCATGGTGCCGATGAACACCCCAGGTATCACCCTCAGCACACACCTGGACAAACTCGGCATGCGCAGCTCGGAGACCGCTCAGGTGTTCTTCGACAACGTACGCGTGCCGCAGCGCAACCGCATCGGCCATGAAGGCGCTGGCTTCATGATGCAAATGCTGCAATTCCAGGAAGAGCGCCTGTTTGGCGCGGCCAACATGATCAAGGGCCTGGAGCACTGCATTAACGCCACCATCGACTACTGCAAAGAGCGCAAAACCTTCGGCAATGCGCTGATCGACAACCAGGTCATCCACTTCCGCATGGCCGAGCTGCAGACCGAAGTCGAGTGCCTGCGCGCCCTGGTTTATCAAGCCACCGAGCAGTATGTGCGCGGCCGCGACGTTACCAACCTGGCTTCCATGGCCAAGCTCAAAGCCGGCCGCCTGGGCCGTGAAGTGACCGATAGCTGCCTGCAGTACTGGGGCGGTATGGGCTACATGTGGGAAAACCCGGTGGCCCGCGCTTACCGCGACGTACGCCTGGTATCGATTGGCGGCGGTGCCGACGAAATCATGCTGGGCATTATCTGCAAGCTAATGGGCATTCTGCCGGGCAAAAAGAAGGGCTAAGAGCAGACACACGTAGGGTGGACGTCGCTTTTTACGTCCACCGTGGCACCGCTCGGTGGGTCGATGAAGCGTGACCCACCTTACGGCCGCCCTCTTTGCCAATACATCAAGGAACCTGCCATGGCCGACCTACCAAACTGCGAAACCCTGCTGCTAAGCCTTGAGGGCGGTGTACTGCACCTCACCCTTAACCGTCCGGACAGCCGCAATGCCATGAGCCTGACCATGGTCAGCGAATTACGCGCGGTGCTGGAAAGCCTGCAACACGACTTGAGCGTGCGCGCCATCGTGCTACGTGGCGCCGGCGGACACTTCTGCGCGGGGGGCGATATCAAGGACATGGCCGGCGCCAGATCTGCCGGTGGCGATGCCTACCGCAACCTTAACCGCGCCTTCGGTAGCCTGCTGGAAGAAGCGCAGAACACGCCACAGGTGCTGATTGCCGTACTCGAAGGCGCGGTGCTGGGCGGTGGCTTTGGTTTGGCCTGCGTTTCGGACATTGCCATCAGCCATCAGGATGCCAAGTTCGGCTTGCCGGAAACCACCCTGGGTATTCTGCCAGCGCAGATCGCGCCCTTCGTGGTTAAGCGCATCGGCCTGACCCAGACGCGTCGCCTGGCCCTGACCGCCGCGCGTTTCAATGGCAGTGAGGCTGAGCGCCTGGGCCTGGTGCACTTTAGTGAAGCCAGCAGTGAAGCCATCGAAGCACGCCTGCAACAGGTGCTGAGCCAGGTCCGTAGCTGTGCGCCGCAAGCCAACGCACAGACCAAAGCCCTGTTGCTTGCCGCGGAAAGCGAAGCCCTCGGACCGTTGCTGGACCATGCTGCCGAGCAGTTCGCCGCGGCGGTAACCGGCACCGAAGGTGTCGAAGGCACCATGGCCTTTATGCAAAAACGCGCGCCGAAGTGGGCTGCTGAATAAGCGCCCTCGGTAAAACGACCTGATCGCCAGACTTACGCCCCAGCAGGAGCACACAGATGCCCGCCTTTAACAAGATTCTGATCGCCAACCGTGGGGAAATTGCCTGCCGGGTGATGCACACCGCCCAGGACCTGGGCTACCGCACCGTGGCTGTGTATTCCGAGGCCGATGCCGACGCACGTCATGTGCAGCAAGCCGATGAGGCCGTGTGCATCGGCCCAGCGCAGGTCAATCAGTCGTACCTGGTGATCGACAACATCATCAAAGCGGCGCAGCAAACCGGGGCCGATGCGATCCACCCCGGCTACGGTTTTCTCTCCGAGAACGCCGATTTCGCCCGCGCCTGCGAAGCCGCCGGCATCGTATTTATTGGCCCCACCGTGGAAGCCATCCATCTGATGGGCAGCAAGCGCCTGTCGAAGATCGCCATGCTCGAAGCCGGCGTACCGTGCATTCCCGGCTATGAAGGGGCAGCCCAGGATGAGCAAACCCTGATCCGCGAAGCCGGCCGTATTGGCTACCCGCTGATGATCAAAGCCAGTGCCGGCGGCGGTGGCCGAGGCATGCGCCTGGTCCACCAAGCCAGTGAACTGGCCGAGCAAATCCGCACCGCCCGCTCGGAGGCGCAGAACGCCTTCGGCTCTGGCGAGCTGATTCTCGAACGCGCAGTGATCCAGCCGCGCCATGTGGAAATCCAGGTATTTGGCGATAGCCAGGGCAGCATCGTTTACCTCGGCGAGCGCGACTGCTCGGTGCAGCGCCGCCACCAGAAAGTCGTCGAGGAAGCGCCCTGCCCGGTGATGACGCCAGAACTGCGACAAGCCATGGGCGAAGCGGCGGTCAAAGCGGCCGCATCGGTGAACTACGTCGGCGCGGGCACTGTGGAGTTTCTGCTGGATCAGAGCGGTGAGTTCTTCTTCCTGGAAATGAACACCCGCCTGCAGGTCGAGCATCCGGTCACCGAACTGATCACCGGGCAAGACCTGGTCGCCTGGCAGATTCGCGTGGCCGAAGGCCATCCGCTGCCGCTCCAGCAGGATGAAATCCGCCTAAGCGGTCACGCCATGGAAGTGCGTTTGTACGCCGAAGACGCGACACAAAACTTCCTGCCGCAGACCGGCACCGCGCTGCGTTGGGAGCCGGCACTACGTGACGGCATCCGTATCGACCACGGCCTGGTTGAAGGCCAAACCATCAGCCCGTTCTATGACCCGATGCTGGCCAAGGTCATCGCCTATGGCGCGACCCGCGAAGAAGCGCGGCGCAAGCTGGTGCGCGCGGTTGAAGATTGTGTGCTGCTGGGCGTGAATGGCAACCAGCGATTTCTCGCCAACCTGCTCAGTCACCCAGAGTTCGCTGCTGGCAACGCCACAACCGCGTTTATCGCCGAGCATTTCGCCAGCGACCCGAGCCTGAGCCCACAGCCGCCCACAGCCAGCGAACTGGCGGCCGCTGCTGCCCTGCTGTTCCAGCAATCGGCCAATGCTCGCGCGCATCAAGGCGGCCTTGCTGGCTGGCGCAACGCCGGCAGTGCGCCTTGGCGCTTTGTGCTGAAACACAGCGAGCAGTCGTTCAACGTAGCACTGGACGTACTGAGTGACGGCACGCAGCCCAAGCTGCTGGCCACGCTCGGCGAACAGCAGATCAGCCTCACCCTGCTGGCCAGCGACGGCCGATGGGCCACCTTGGAGCTAGACGGCATTCGCCAGCGCCTGGCTTATCACCTGGATGGCGACAACCTCTGGCTGTACGGCCACAACGGCAATCTGCAGCTGAGCGACATTACCCACCTGCCGGTCAGCAGCGCTGCCGGTGCTGGCTCGGGCAGCGTGAAAGCGCCGATGGACGGCGCCATAGTCGAGGTTCTGGTCGAGGAAGGCAGCAGCGTCACTAAGGGCCAACTGCTGGTAGTGCTGGAAGCGATGAAGATGGAGCACCCGCTCAAGGCCAGCATCGACGGCGTGGTACGCCGGATTGGCGTGAGCCGCGGCGATCAGGTGAAAAATCGTCAGCTATTGGTGGAAATCGAAGCCTCAGACGCATAACCCTTTATCGTTCCCAGGCTCCGCGTGGGAACGATAAAGGCGACCAAACGAATAACAAAAAAATCACGGAGCACGCCTATGTCACTGCAAGGTAAAACCCTGTTTATCACCGGCGCCAGCCGCGGCATCGGCCGCGAGATCGCCCTGCGCGCGGCACGTGACGGCGCCAATATCGTGATCGCGGCAAAAAGCGCGCAAGCCCATGCCAAGCTGCCGGGCACTATCCACTCGGTGGCGGCCGAGGTCGAAGCCGCTGGCGGTAAAGCCTTGGCCTTGCAGCTGGATGTGCGTGACGAAGACGCCGTGAAAGCGGCCATGGCAAAGGCCTTTGAGCACTTCGGCAGCATCGATGCGCTGATCAACAACGCCGGAGCGATCAAGCTGATGGGGGTGGAACACCTGCCACCCAAGCGCTTTGACCTGATGTTCCAGATCAATACCCGCGCGGTAATGGCCTGCAGCCAGGCCGCGCTACCCTATTTGAAGCAGAGCAAAGGCCACATTCTCAGCCTGTCGCCACCGATCAATCTCGACCCTAAGTGGTTCGCCAACTACGGCCCCTACACCACCACCAAGTACGGCATGAGCATGCTGACCTTGGGCATGCATGAGGAATTCAAGAAGTACGGTATCAGCGTTAACTCGCTGTGGCCGAAAACCGTAATCGCTACAGCGGCCATCGAGTTCGAAGCCGGCGGCCCGGCGGTGATGAAAGCTGCGCGCCTGCCAGCGATCATGGCGGACGCGGCTTACACAATCCTCGCAAGCACGGAACGCAGCATCAGCGGGCGCTTATTGATCGACGAGGAAATCCTCCGTGAGCAAGGCCAAAGCGATTTCGAGCAATACCGTTACGATCCGGCCGGAAAGCTGATGACTGACCTGTTTGTCGACTAGCCGCCCTAGGGCGCAGCAGCCGGTAACAGGTGTTCGGTAAAAAACTCCGCATACCCCTGCTGCGTGGCCACCTCGGCTTGCGCCCGCTCATAGGGCTTTAGATAGCGTTCGGCGGCAGCGCGGGAGAATACCGAATACAACTGCATGTGCTCCTTGGGTAAAGGCAGCAGGCGAATCCTGTCCTGCATGCCCAAGTGTTGCACCTGATAGCGCACGGCCAAGTCATCGGGGTAGTAGAACGCTTCCAGGCGCCCGGCCTGGAGCATCTCCAGACTCTGATTTAGTACATTGCTGCTGCTCAGGGTTTGCAGCTGTAAACGTGGGTCGCGCAGCATGGGCGAGCGGTATCCGTCCTGCCAGGCACCTAAACGCAAGGGCAACAGCTGCTCGACCGAGTCGACCCGTTGTAGAGGGTGCTTACGGGCCACCAGCAGAAGCGGCTGAACCTCCACAAAGGGCTGTGTAGGGTAAACCAGCACCGCTTCGCGCCCCGGGGTCTTGGCCAGGATCAACGCCATATCCAGCTGATCGCGCTGCAGCATCTGCAATAGCCGCGACAGCGGATAACGTTGATAACTCACCTCATTGAGCTGCATGCGCTCGGCGATTATCTCGAAGTAGGCAATCGCCGTCCCTTCAGTATCGACCTGCCCTGGCAACGGCGTGTGAGGGGGCAAGTCGAAGTAGCCAACACGCAGGCTGTCGGCGCTCACCAACGGGGCCAGCAGGATCAGCGCAAAGAATATAAATACAGGCGACGCAGCTAAAACACGGCGGGTTGTTCTCATGCACAGACCTTAGGGTAGAACCTATTAGAAGAGTGTAGCCACAAGCCGCCTGCAGTTGCTCTTGCCAGAAAAAATAACTCAATCGGACGTTTCAGCTCAGCCGCCAGGGCGGGTTCAAGCGATTTTCGCCGGCGTGGTACAGGCACAACGGATTGCCGTCCGGGTCGTTCAGATAGGCCTCGCGCCAGAGCCAGGGCTGGTCAGTCGGCAGCATGCTGAACGCGATCCCTTGGGCCTGCAGACGGGCGACGGTCTGGTCCAGCTCGGTGCATTCGAAATAGATCAGGGTCTGGCTGGCTGGAACGTGTGTCACCTTGCTAAGGGAGAACGTAGCCTGGCCATCCGGACAGCAGAAGCGCGCATAGTCCGGCAGGCTCTCGACAATCAGTTGCAGCCCTAAGCCTTGATAGAAGCGAATTGCACGCGGTACATCGGTGACCGCAACGGTGATTTGATTCAGGTTCATCGTCCCTCCTGATTCAGCGCGCCATCGCGCCAGCGTATCGAACTAAGCCACAGCCCCAGGCCAGCTGACAATACGCAGGCGCGCTATTTGCCGATCTGCCCTGTCAAGCTTGCGCCAGAGCCATGGCAGGGATGTAGACCGGCGACTAGAGTTGGGCTTCGCCCCCGCATAACAACCATAAGCGCGAGAGCCATGAGCCAGACCGATCTGATTTCCCCGCTGCGTTTCCTTGTCCGCCTGCCGCAGCATCTTCCGCGCGTACCACGCATGTTGCGCGGCCTATATTACGCCGGCATCCGCAATCGCGAGAAGAACCTCTCCCTGGCCTGGGCGCTGGAGCGTGCGGCGCAGCAGCATCCCGATCGCCCGGCGCTGCTGGATGAATCGCGCAGCCTCAGTTATGCGCAGTTCAACGCCTGGGCCAATCGCCTGGCCTGGGCCTTCAAGGCTGAAGGTGTGCGCCATGGCAGCGTGGTGGCAGTAATGCTGGAGAATCGCCTGGAGTTGCTGGCGAGCCTCGCTGCGCTAAGCAAACTCGGCGCGGTCGCTGCGCTGGTCAACACCACCCAGCGCGGCAAGGTGCTGGCCCACAGCCTAAATCTGGTCAAACCGGGTTTTATGCTGATCGGTGATGAGTTGCTGACGACCTTCGCTGAGATCACCGAACAACTGGAAAGCCCGCAGACACCGCGCTACTGGGTGGCCGACCAAGACTGCTTGAACAATGTCGGACAAGCGCCGGACGGCTGGACCAACCTGATGCAATTGGCGCGCAGCCAGGCCAGCGATAACCCGCCGGATAGCGCCAAGGTGCAGATGAAAGACCCCTGCTTCCTGATCTACACCTCCGGCACCACCGGCCTGCCTAAGGCCTCGATCATGAGCCACGGCAAGTGGATCAAGGCCTACGGCGGCTTCGGCCACTCCGGGCTGACCCTGAGCAATCAAGATGTGCTCTACCTAACTCTGCCCTGTTATCACAACAATGCCGTGACCGTGTGCTGGAGCGCCGCCCTGGCCGGTGGCGCGGCCATCGCCCTGCGCCGCAAGTTCTCCGCCAGCGCCTTCTGGCCGGATGTGCAGCGCTATCAGGCCACCTGTTTCGGCTATATCGGCGAGCTGTGCCGCTATCTGCTTAACCAGCCAGAGGCTCCGGCAGAAAAGAACAACAGCCTGCGCTGCATGATCGGTAACGGCCTGCGCCCCTCGATTTGGGCCGAGTTCAAGGCACGCTTTGGGGTCGAGCAGATCACCGAGTTCTATGCCTCCAGTGAAGGCAATATCGGCTTTACCAACGTGTTCAACTTCGACAACACCGTGGGCTTCTCCCCCGCCACCTATGCCATCGTGCGCTACGACCTGGAGAATGACTGTGCGATCCGTACCGCCAAAGGCTTTCTGCAGAAGGCCGACAAGGGTGAGCCAGGCCTTCTGATCAGCGAAATCAGCGCCAAGTGGCCGTTTGACGGCTATACCGACCCGGCCAAGAGCGAAGCGGCGATCCTGCGCAATGTGTTCAAGAAAGGCGATGCCTGGTTTAACACCGGCGATCTGATGCGCGATATCGGCTGCAAGCACGCGCAATTTGTCGATCGTCTGGGCGATACCTTCCGCTGGAAAGGCGAAAACGTATCGACCACCGAGGTGGAGAACGTCCTGGGGGCCTTCCCCGGTGTCGAGGATGCGGTGGTCTATGGCGTGGAAATCCCCGGCACCAACGGCCGCTGCGGTATGGCCGCGCTACGCCTGAGTGAAGGGCAGCAACTGGATAACGCAGCCCTCGCTGCACACCTGGATGCCGAATTGCCGGTGTACGCCGCGCCGCTGTTTATCCGCCTGCTCGGCGAAGTGGAAACCACCGGCACCTTCAAATACAAGAAGACCGACCTCAAGCAGGCCGCCTACAACCCCGCTACGGTGCAGGAGCCACTGTGGGTGCGCCTGCCTGGGGAAACGCGCTTTACCCCGCTGGATCACAGCCTGTTCGCCGCCATCGGCGAGCAGACCTACCGCTTCTGATTACCGGCAGTAGGCAGGCTATCAACGCGGCCTGCTACTGCTTGAACTCGAACTGCAGCTGCGCACCCTCGACCGATTGCCAGTAGTCATCATCGCGCTCGTTGGTGATCAGCTTGCCATTGAGTTGAAAGGGCCCCTCTGCCTTATCCTTGTCGCCAAACATCGGCGGCAATATCGGGATCGACAGGTCGCTAAGCGGTGCAACCGGCTGCAGGGGATCAAACACATTGGTATGCAGGCTCAGATCCAGCGGCGCTTTCGGCTCGGCAGGCTCTGGCTCGTGGGCAGCCACAGCAGGTTTCGACTTACCTTGAGCTGCTGTCGCAGGTTTGGGCTCAGAAGTGCTGGACTGCGAAGGCTTTTTAACAACGGGCGCTAGCTCGGCCTTAGCTGCCTTGCTGGGAACCGCGGCTGGCGCCGGTTGCACTTTGACGGTTTCAGCTTTGGCTTTCACAGGAGGGTTGGGGCTTTGCTCGCAGGCCGCCACTGACAATAGAGTCAACAGCAGCGCGAGTCTTCGAATAGACAACATGGGCAAGTACAAAGGCAGTGACACAAGCCGCTATGCTGGCCCCTGCCCCGCACGCTGGCAAGCGCACAATCGGTACACCAGGTAACAACGCGCCGAGGATCAGCCGACGGCCATCGGTGTCGATGGCCGCCAACGACTGACCTATACAGCCTTATTCAGGCGACTGCAGTTGCTGCAGCTGTGCGTCGATATCCAGCTCCGGGTGCTCGCGCATCAGTTGCAGCAGCAAGGCATCGGCTTCATCCGTCCAGCCATCACGGCGCAATTTGAGCAACCGTTGCAACTCGCTGTGCA
>JAHJXZ010000136.1 GCA_018827205.1 Gammaproteobacteria bacterium
GGCAAACGCCTTACTGCCCAGCGGCGCGAAGCTGATGCCGATACCGGCGATAACGCTGCCTTGCAAAAAGGCGCGACGGGATAACTCAGGAGTGGACATGTCCGTTCCTCAAGGCCAGAACAGCCTGGCGTCAGTGTGAACAAATTGGCGAAATACATGCACCGTACGCATAGCGCGTAGGTATCGGGAGTAAGCGTAGCTGAGGTATTTTTTGACCTAAAAGTCAGATTCTACTCAAGTCGCCCTCACAACAGAATAAAAAACTGCCTTTTTAGTCAGCTTTAAACCCGCACATGCTGCGCCCTGCGTCGCGCCCGAGCAGCTACATGCTAGGCTGCGCAGCTGATCAGCCGCCTCAGCACAGCCTCCATGTCCAGTCTTCTGTTGCGCCACCATCGCCCATTCCTCGCCTTCTGGTTTGCCCGAGTATTCACTGCCAGCGGCTTTCAGATGATTACCGTGGCCATCGGCTGGCAGATGTATGCGCTGACCGGCAACGTGCTCGACCTTGGCCTGGTCGGGCTGATCGAATTTATGCCGAAGATCCTGTTTATCCTGCTCACCGGGCATGTCGCCGACCGCTTCGACCGGCGCAAGGTGGCGGCGCTGTGCCAGGGCGCACAGGGGCTGATTGCGCTGAGCCTATTGCTCGGCAGCAGCGCGGGGGGCATCAGCCGGGAAATGATCTTTGTGATTGCCTTTCTACTCGGCACCGCGCGCGCCTTCGAGATGCCCACCACTCAGGCACTGCTACCGAATATCGTGCCGCCTGGGCTGTTTCCCGCCGCTGTGGCGGCGTCGGCGTCAGCGATGCAGGCCGCCACCATCATTGCGCCAGCGCTGGGCGGCTTGCTCTATGCCATCGGCACGCAGTGGGTCTATGGCCCAGCGGTGCTGCTATATGGCTGCGCCCTGTGCCTGATGCTGAGCCTGCCGGCGCGCCAGTTGCCGCTGAAGCAAAAGGTCTCGCTGGATTCGCTACTGGCCGGCTTTCGCTTTATCCGCAGTCGCCCCGCCGTGTTCGGCGCGATCTCCATGGACATGTGCGCCGTGCTGCTCAGCGGAGCCACCGCACTGCTGCCGGTGTTTGCCAAGGACATCCTCCTCACCGGCCCCTGGGGCCTCGGCCTGCTGCGCTCGGCGCCGGCGGTGGGCGCACTGCTGATGTCGTTGTGGCTGGCGCGCTTTCCCATCGAGCGACGGGTCGGCCCGGTGATGTTTACTTCGGTGGCGATCTTCGGCGTGGCGACCATCGGCTTCGGCCTGTCCACTTCACTCTGGTTCAGCCTGGCGACGTTGGTGTTGCTGGGCGCGGCGGACATGATCAGCATGGTGATTCGTGGCGCCTTCGTGCAACTGCAAACCCCGGACGAGATGCGCGGCCGCGTCGGCGCGGTCAACGGCCTGTTTATCGGCGCATCCAATCAGCTCGGGGACTTCCGCGCGGGGGTCAGCGCGGCCTGGTTTGGCACGGTGCCGGCAGTGCTGATCGGCGGCGTGGGCGCGATTCTGGTTACCGGGATATGGATCCGCCTGTTCCCCGAGCTGGCCAGGCGCGACCATATGCACCCGCAAGGCACAGAGCGGGCAGGCGACTGAAGCACTAGCCAACCAGCATGGCCTCGGCGACCTGCTTGCGCACGGCCTTGCCACACAGCTGCTCGACCAGGGTCAACGCGAACGCCAGAGCGGTGCCTGGGCCCTGGCTGGTGATGCAGTTGCCATCGACCACCACCGGTTCGTCGACAAACACACAGCCACTCAGACGATCACTGAACGCCGGGTAGCAGGTCATGCGCCGCTGCCTGAGCACGCCGTACTGTTGCAGGGCGACTGCGGGCGCCGCGCAGATGGCGGCAAACAACTTACCGGCCTTGGCCTGCTCACGCACCCGCTCGGCCAGCGGCTCGTGCTCGGCCAGGTGCTGCGCGCCGGGCATGCCGCCGGGCAGCACGATCAAGTCGAAGGGTTGGGCCAGTACATCCACCAGCATGGTGTCGGCGGTCAGCCGAGTGCCACGGGCGCAGGTGATCATCCGCCGGCTTTCGATACTGGCCACCACCACCTCAACCTCGGCCCGCCGCAGTACATCAATCAGGGTCACGCACTCGAGGTCTTCAACACCATCGGCAACGCTGATAAGGGCCCGTGCAGTCATCATTTCGCTCCTTGTTCTGGCCGTGCATAAACTGTCCAAGCGGTCATAAATTCACCCGTTCCGGACGAGCTGATATGATGCGCGCCTTTTTCCAGATCGCCAGTAAAAACATGCACCCACGCGTGGATGTGCTTTGCTTTCGGTTTGCATAAACACGGCAAAAACGCCGTTACGGGGAGTGCCACATGCTGGAAAGACTGTTCCAACTCAAAGCCCATAACACCACGGTGCGCACTGAGGTGCTCGCCGGGCTGACCACCTTTCTGACCATGGCCTATATCCTCTTCGTCAACCCGGAGATGCTGGCCAAGACCGGCATGGACCATGGCGCGGTATTCGTCGCCACCTGCCTGGCCGCCGCCATCGGTTCACTGATCATGGGCCTGTGGGCTAACTACCCAATCGCCCTGGCACCGGGCATGGGCCTCAACGCCTTTTTCACTTATACCGTAGTGATGACCATGGGCCACACCTGGCAGGTGGCGCTGGGCGCAGTATTCCTCTCCGGGGTGATCTTCTTTCTGTTGTCGATCTTCAAGATCCGCGAGTGGATCATCAACAGCATTCCGCTGGCCCTGCGCGCCGGCATCGCTGCGGGTATCGGCCTGTTCCTGGCGATTATCGCCCTGAAAAACGCCGGCATCGTGGTCGATCACCCGGCCACCCTGGTGACCCTCGGCGATATGACCCAGGGCGGTGCCCTGCTGGCCTGCCTTGGCTTCTTTGTCATCGCTGCACTGGCACAGCGCCGCGTGACCGGCGCTGTGATGATCGGCATCCTGCTGATCACCGCCCTGTCCATCCTGTTCGGCCTGTCCAAACTGGATGGCGTGGTATCCATGCCGCCTTCGGTCATGCCAACCCTGATGCAACTGGACATCATGGGCGCACTGGATATTGGCCTGGTCAGCGTGATCTTCGCCTTCCTCTTCGTTGACCTGTTCGACACCTCCGGCACCCTGGTCGGCGTCGCGCAAAAAGCCAACTTGCTGGACAAGGACGGCAAGATGCCCAAGCTCGGCCGCGCCCTGCTGGCAGACAGCACCGCGACCATGGCCGGCGCCGCACTGGGCACCTCGACGACCACCAGCTATATCGAATCCGCTGCCGGCATCAGTGCTGGCGGACGCACTGGCCTGACCGCCTGCGTGGTGGCGATTCTGTTCCTCCTGGCGCTGTTCTTCGCCCCGCTGGCCGGCGCAGTGCCTGCCTACGCCACCGCGCCGGCACTGCTGTTTGTCGCGGTACTGATGATGAGCAGCCTGGCACAGATCGACTGGGACGACCTCACCGTCGCCGCTCCGGTGGTAGTAGCTGCCCTGGCCATGCCGCTGACCTTCTCGATTGCCAACGGCATCGCCTTCGGCTTTATCGCCTGGACCCTGATCAAGCTGCTGGCCGGCCGCTGGCGCGACCTCAACCCGGCGCTGGTAGTGCTCTCGGTACTGTTTGCAATCAAACTGGCGTACTTCGCCTAACAGGCCGTTGAAAAACGTAGGCGAGGCAGCTGAGCCTGTTTTTAACGACGCATCTGCAATGTAGATAGTTTTTCTACAGCCTGTTTATGACCTAGCGGGTGAGCAATCGCTCACCCGCCTCCAATTTGAAAAGAGTCCTGCATGAGCCGTTCCCAGTTCGATCCCGCCCACTACGCCGCCCAGCTTGCTGACAAGCAGCAGCGCCTGATCGAGCTGCTGGCACCGTTCAACGCTCCCGCTCCAGACGTATTTGAATCGCCGCGCGAGCACTATCGCCTACGCGCCGAATTCCGCCTGTGGCGTGAAGGTGAGGATCGCCATTACGCGATGTTCGAGGCCGGCGATAACCTCAACCCGATCTTCTTCGAAGACTTTCCTATCGCCAGCGCGCAGATAAATGCACTGATGCCGCGCCTAAAAGCCGCATGGCAGGCCAGCAGCCCCCTGAGCTTCAAGCTATTTCAGGTCGAGTTTCTCACTACCCTGGCCGGCGACGGGTTGATCACCCTGTGCTACCACCGCCCGCTGGATGCAGCCTGGCAAGCCGAAGCCGAGAAGCTTGCGGCCGATTTGCAGGTCAGCATCATCGGCCGCTCCAAGGGCAAGCGCATCGTGATCGGCAGAGACTATGTCGAGGAGAAACTGCAGGTCGCCGGCCGTACCTTCAGTTATCGCCAGCCAGAGGGCGCGTTCACTCAGCCCAACGGTGAGGTGAATCAGAAGATGCTCGCCTGGGCCTACGAAGCGCTCGGTGAACGCTCAGACGATTTGCTGGAGCTGTACTGCGGTAACGGCAACTTCACCCTGCCGCTGGCCACCCGCGTGCGCAAGGTGCTGGCCACCGAGATCAGCAAATCCTCGGTCAACGCAGCCCTGGCCAACCTGGCCGACAATCAAGTGGATAACGTGACGTTGGTTCGCCTGTCCGCCGAGGAGCTGACCGAGGCGTTGAATGAAGTGCGCCCGTTCCGCCGCCTGGCCGGCATCGACCTGAAAAGCTACGACTTCGGCTGCGTGTTCGTCGACCCGCCACGCGCCGGCATGGACCCGGACACCTGCGAGCTGACCCGGCGCTTCGAGCGCATCCTCTACATCTCCTGCAACCCGGAAACCCTGGCCGCCAACATCGCCCAGCTCAGCGACACCCATAAAGTGACGCGCTGCGCGCTGTTCGACCAGTTCCCCTACACCCACCATATGGAGTCGGGTGTATTGCTGGAACGCCGCTAGCGTTACCGCGCCACCCACAGCGACACAGGGTACAAGCAGTAGCCCCATCGGCGGATGGGCGCAAGGTTGCGCCACCCGGCCTAGACTGCGCTGACCAGGGAGCCTGGATGCCCAACCCAAGGAGTCGTCGATGCGTCGTTATCTGTTAGCCCTGCTGCTGCCCCTGCTGAGCGCCTGCGCCAGCACGCCAGAACCGTCTATACAGGTGCTGCAGCCTGTGCAAGCCGCGCAGCATCAGACCTTCAGTGTGCGGGCGGTCAGGGCCAGTGGTCATCGCATGGATCTGGAGCAGCGCTTTAACCAGGCTGTACAGAACGCACTCATCGCCAAGGGTTACCGCTTCACTGAAACGCAGCCTGATATGCAGGTCATCTACGCCCTGGGATTGGAACAGGAGCAAGGTATTGAACTTGCCCCGGTGGCTGTCGGCGGCACGGTCTATACCCAGACCCGCGCCACCGAAGATGAGCGCGCACGCCTGGCCCTGCGCATTCTCGACAGCAAGACCCAGGCGGTGTTGTTCCAGGCGCAGATCAACCGGCAGCTGCACAACCCGGACATGAGCCAGGAAAACTTCGACCGTGGCGTGGCCAAAATCCTCGAAGGTTTCCCCGCAGCACGCTGACTCAGACGCGCTGCAGCCCGCGCAGTGCCCAGAAGCACAACCCCACCGAGACCACCTCCAGCAGCAGCGCGTAGAGATTGAACGTCTGTTGTGCGCCGCCATCCAGCCACAGGCCGCCAATGCGTGCCAACGCCAGGACACTGTAAAGCAGTACCAGCAGGGTCAGCGCGGCGCGGGTGAAATCCAACCGGCTCAGCGACAGGCCGATAAACGCCGCCAGGCCCAGTTGCAGGCCACCGTAGAACGCCCGCATATCGGTAGCCGCCGCTGGCGACATCAGCAGCATGCCGCTGAGGTTGGCCATTTCATGGGGCTGGACAAAATAGGCCAGGCCCAGACCTGCCAATGCCAACAGTTGAATCACCAGTACTACGCGTGCAAACAGCATGGACACCCCCTCCCCCCCGAAATCGAGCACGCAGCATAAGCCCCCGCCGCACCTTTCGGAAATCGACGGTGGTTAGCCATGGCCGCCCGGCGCTATGCTCAGCCTTTCACCTGCCAGGAGTCCCCCCATGCGCCAGTTGCTTGTTCTCGCTGGGCTGCTTGTCAGCAGCCTGAGTTTCGCCGCCGAACCTCTGACCATCGACGTGCACCGCGATGCCAACTGCGGCTGCTGCAAGGCCTGGATCAGCCACCTGCAGGACAATGGCTTTACCGTGGTCGATCATGTCGAAACCGATATGAGTGCGGTCAAACAGCGCCTGGGCGTACCGCCGCGCCTGTCCTCGTGCCATACCGGGGTAATCAACGGCCAGTTTGTCGAAGGCCATGTACCAGCCGCCGATATTCTCAAACTGCGCCAGCAGCCCGATCTGCTCGGCGCGGCCGTGCCCGGCATGCCCGCCGGCTCACCGGGCATGGAATACGGCAATGTACGCGACGCTTATCAGGTTATCGGCCTGGATAAACAGGGCGCAGAGCGGGTGATTAACGAATACCCCACCATCGAATAAATAACGACTGAACTGGCGCTGCTCACGCCAGCGGACAACACTCAAGCTCGGCACACACAGGACGATAGCGATGCGCTGGAAACGCGGAAGACGCAGTGACAACGTGGTGGACGCCCGCGGCAGCGGCAGTGGCTCACGCATGGGCGGCGGCAAAGGCCTGACCCTCGGCGGGGTGGCCATCGTGGTGATCATCGGCCTGCTCAGCGGCCAGGACCCGATGCAGATCCTCGGCCAGCTGGCCGGGCAAGCCATGCAGGGCGGCTCGGTCAGCGCGCCACAAAGCTCCGCGCCGGCAAGCAATGACGAGCAGTCGGAATTTGTTCGCGCGGTACTTGGCGATACCGAGGATACCTGGCAGGAAATCTTCCAGAGCGCCAACCGCCAATACCGCGACCCGACCCTGGTGCTGTTTCGCGGTGGAGTGAATTCCGCCTGCGGCTTCGCCAACTCAGCGGTCGGGCCGTTCTATTGCCCTGGCGATCAGCGGGTGTATATCGACCTGGCGTTCTTTCGCGAGCTAGAACAGCGTTTTGGTGCGGCCGGCGACTTCGCCCAGGCCTATGTGATTGCCCATGAAGTCGGCCACCACGTGCAAACCCTCCTCGGCGTCTCGGCCAAGGTCAACGCCGCCCGCCAGCGTGGCGAACGAGTGGAAGGCGCCAGCGGGCTTCTGGTGCGTCAGGAGCTGCAGGCCGACTGCCTGGCGGGCGTGTGGGCCTTCCATGGCCAGCGCCGGCATGACTGGTTGGAACCAGGCGATATCGAAGAGGCGTTGAACGCCGCCAACGCCATCGGCGATGATCGCTTGCAGAAACAGGCGCGCGGCCAGGTGGTGCCGGACTCCTTCACCCACGGCACCTCGGAACAACGCGTGCGCTGGTTCAAGACCGGTTTCGACGGCGGTGATATCGGCCGTTGCGACACCTTCAAGGCCACGCGGCTTTAAACGCGTCGTACATCCTAGAAATTCAGAGCAAAAAATGCCGCTGACCTGATCAGGTCAGCGGCATTTTTCTCAGCAGCACGCTCAGCCTATTGCGCCCAAGGCGGTGGTGGTTCTTCACCCTTTGGCGCATCTTCGGCATTCAGCAACGCCTGGCGCCGCTCCTCATCAGCCAGTGCCGCCTTGATTTCACGCATCACCGCGTCGATATCGGCTTCTTCTTCCGGGTCATCGAACTCGCCAGTCAGCGGGGTTTCCGGGGTCAGTTCCCCGGCCTCATACAGCGCCCACATTTCCTTGGCGTACTTGGTGAACTTCAATTCCGGGGCAAACTGGCCGAAGTAGGCGGACATGTTGCCGACATCACGTTCAAGCATCTTGAACGCATGGTTGTTGCCGGCAGCGTCCACCGCCTGCGGCAGGTCGATGATCACCGGGCCACCGGGATCAAGCAGTACGTTGAATTCCGACAGGTCGCCATGCACCAGACCGGCGCAAAGCATCTTCACCACTTCATGAATCATAAAGGCGTGGAATTCGCGGGCATCGTCCGGGTGTAGGTCGACATCGTTAAGGCGCGGTGCTGCATCGCCTTCGCCGTCATCGACCAGTTCCATCAGCAGCACGCCTTCAAGGAAGTCATACGGCTTGGGCACCCGCACCCCGGCGTTGGCCAGGCGGAACAGTGCCGCCACTTCAGCATTCTGCCAGGCGTCTTCCTGGCCCTTGCGGCCGTACTTCGAGCCTTTGGCCATGGCCCGAGCATCGCGGCTGTTGCGCACCTTGCGGCCTTCCTGATACTCGGCGGCCTGGCGGAAGCTGCGTTTGTTGGCTTCTTTATAGACCTTGGCGACGCGCAGTTCTTCGCCGCAGCGCACCACATAGACCGCGGCTTCTTTACCGCTCATCAGCGGGCGTATCACTTCATCGACCAGCCCGGCTTCGACCAGGGGCTCAATACGTTTTGGCGTCTTCATCAGCTTTAATCAGGGGTCCTGTGTTGCCCAAGTCGTATCTGCCGCCCGTTATACGGCAATCTTTACGCAGCGCCCACCCTCCTGTCAGCACGCTCCGCAATACCGGTGCCTACCCAGGCCTGTCTGACACCGTGCAAACCGCTCAAACACGCCGACTGGCGGTGTTTTATGGCTAACCAGATGAAGCAAACCAGGCGCTACAAGCACGTGCTCGATGCAACCAAATGGCTTTAAGCGCTGTCCCATGGGCTACAAATTTGCCAGTCGCTCATGCCTTAACGCACTGGACCTGACCTTTACCCCGCGAAGGCGCTTTGCCTGAGCCTGCAGTGATCGGGGGAGATAACCATGAAACGTGCCCAATCTGGCATCAGCAGCATGACCCAGAGGCCTAGCCTCTACCCGCGCAACGTACTGGATACCCTCGCCGCCCAGCGCCATGCACACGCTGAGCGCTGCAACGGTATCAGCGCTCCGTGCATTGCTTCCAGCTATGTCGCCACCCCTACGCCGGCGCGTTATATCAGCCGTCTGTGTACGCAGTTCGCGCACAAGCTGCCGGTCAGTTTCGATGAGCAGCACGGGCGCATCGAATTCGCCTTCGGCCTCTCGCACCTGCATGCGGACCGAACCGGCCTGCATATCACTGCCCTGAGTAATAACCCGCAAGATCTGGACAAGCTCAAGCACCTGATCGCCGCGCACTTCGAGCGGTTTGCCTGGCAGGCTGAGCTGAGCCTCGACTGGCAATAGCAAGCGGCGAAAACCACCACCATTTTTCCGCAGCGCTCAGGGTGCCAGCAGATGCTGGCGCAGCGCTTCGATGGCGTAACGCACCTTGGCCGGTTGCGCATCGCGGCGCGGCGTCACCAGATAGATACCGAATGGCGGCATACGCCAGTGCGGCAGCAGCTCGTGCAGGCTGCCATTGGCCAATTCCTCACGCACCTCATGCTCCGGCTGCAGCGATACGCCCATGCCGGCCAAGGTGAAATGCCGTACGGCGAGAATGTTGTTGCAGCCCACCCGGCTTTCCACCCGCAGCTTCTCCACCTGGGCATTCGGCCCATGTAGCTCCAGCATGTTGAACGCGTTCTCACCATGCAGAATCAGCCAGTCCAGACCGATCAGATCCTGCGGGTGATTGATCGGTGGCTTGGCCAGCAAGTAGCTCGGCGCGGTGCACAGCAGCATGCGCGTATCACCGATATGCCGCGCCACCAGGCTGGAGTCCTCCAGATGGCCGACACGGATCGCCAGATCGATGCGCTGCTCGACCAGATCGACCTGCTCATCATGGAAAAACAGCTTGAGACTCAGACCGCGGTGCGCTTGCAGCAGCGGCGCCAATGCCGCGCTGAGCCGCCGCCCGGAAAAGCCCACGGGCGCGGCAATGCGCAACTCGCCCACAGGTGCATCGCGCAACTCTGCCAGGCGCTGCTCGGCCTGCTGCGCCAGCGCCAAGACCTGGGCGCAGCTCTGATAAAACGTCGCGCCCGCCTCGGTCAGGGTCAGCTTGCGCGTGGTGCGGTGCAGCAGGCTGACCTGGGTACTTTCTTCGAGTTTGCGAATCTGCTGGCTGACCGCAGAGGCCGTCATGCCCAACACCTCGGCCGCCGCCACCATGGAGCCACGGTCGACCACGGTGGCGAACACCGCCATGCGCTTTAACTGCTCCATTCATAAGCCCTGCTTAATAGTTAAAGCCTTTTTAGCCTATTTTTCTGATCTTTACCCAGCTGCGATTATCTCTCTCACGTAATCCCACCTGGAGAAACCCATGAAACTCGCTCTGATCGGCGCCAGCGGCTTTGTTGGCGCAGCTGTTCTGCAAGAAGCTTTAGACCGTGGTCATCAGGTCAGCGGCATCGTCCGTGACCCCGCGAAACTGCCGCAGCACCCAGCGCTTAACGCAGTGGCTGGCGATGTCTACAACACCGAGGCATTGGCCGAGCAACTCAAGGGCCATGACGCGGTAATCCACGCGTTCAATCCGGGCTGGGGCACGGCGGATATTCGCCAACGCTTTATCCAGGGTAGCCAGGCGATCATCGCTGCCAGCAAACAAGCCGGCGTGCAGCGCCTGCTGGTGGTCGGTGGTGCAGGCAGCCTGTATGTCGCACCGGGTCTGCAGTTGATCGACACCCCGGACTTCCCCGCCGAATACAAGGAAGGCGCAGAGGGTGCACGACAGGCCCTCAACCTGCTCAAGGCTGAAACCTCGCTGGCCTGGAGCTTTATCTCGCCACCCGCGTTGCTACAACCCGGCGCGCGCAGCGGGCAGTTTCGCATCGGCGGCGACCAGTTGCTGATGAACGGCAACGCTCCCGCTCAAATATCCGTCGCTGACTTGGCCGTAGCAATCATCGACGAGCTAGAGCGCCCGCAACACCTGCGCCAACGCTTTACCGTCGGCTATTAAGCCGCCCCTAAATCAGGAGAACCCCATGCAACTGAACGCCAACGCCTATGTCGCCACAGACACGCCAGCTCGCTATATCAGCCGGCTGTGCAAACACTTCGCCCACAAAATCCCGGTGAGTTTCGATGAACAACAGGGCCGTATCGAGTTCGACAGCGGCCTGGCCCTGTTGCAGGTAGAGGCCGACGGCTTGCGCCTCAGCGTGCAAAGCGCCAGCATCGAAGGCCTGGAAAGCCTGAAGAAAGTGGTGAGCAGTCACTTCGAGCGCGTTGCCTGGCAAGCCGAGCTAAGCCTCGACTGGCAGTAATCAGCTCGCCGGCAAGGTCAGTTCGATGCTTTCCCCCAGCGACTCATCCAGGCGCTGCAGTTCTGCATGAATCGCCGCAGCGTCGTCGGCCAGGCGCTGGGCGATGTTGGCGAAGTCATCGGCAGCTTCGATAAAGGCCAGCACCACCGAGGGATCGAAGCGCGTGCCGCTGGCCGCGCTGATCTGCTTGAGCGCGTCGGCATGGCTGCAGGACGATCGGTACAGGTGGTGGCTGGTCAGCTCTTCATAGGCGCCAACCACTGCCATCAATCTGGCCGGCAGCGGAATCTGCTCGCCCAGCAAGCCCTGCGGATAGCCGCTGCCGTCCCAACATTCATGCTGGCTGTAGACGATATCGCGGGCGTCGCGCAGGAAATCGGTGACGTTACCCAGCTTAGCTTCGGCAGCTAGCAGAGCATCACGCCCAGCTTCGGTATGCCGGTGCAGCAGTTGCAGGTCCTCACCCTGTAGCTGTTGGTTCGGATTGAGCAGAATGCGATCCGGCAGTACCAACTTGCCGATGCCATGCAGCAACGCCGACTTGCCCAACTGGGTGATGCGCTCGCGGTTCAGCTCATCGATCAGCGCTGGCTGCTGATGGGCCAGCGCGGTGGCCAGGGTGGTCATATAGGGTTCAATGCGCGCCAGGTGCTTGCCGCACGGGTTGTCGCGCATGGCGGCGAGGCTGGCCATGGCCTCGATAGTGACTTCTTGCAGGCGCTGCATGTCGCGGGTGCGGCGGCGCACCTCCAGCTCCAGGTACTCACTCTTGTCACGTAGGAAATCCGCCCCGGCCTTGAGCTGCAAATGTGCGTGTACGCGGGCGAGTACCAACGGCGGGCTTATCGGTTTGGTGATGTAGTCCACCGCGCCGAGGTCAAAGCCCTGTTGCTCGTCAGCCACCTCGGTCTTGGCGGTAAGAAATATCACTGGAATATCCGCCGTGGCTGGGTTGAGTTTGAGCAAGCGGCAGACTTCGTAACCGTCCATCTCCGGCATCATGATGTCGAGCAGGATCAGGTCCGGCTGCTGACTACCGGCGGCAATCCGTAGCGCTTTGACACCACTGCTGGCGACCTTGACCCGGTATATACCGAGCAGCAGCCCGCTCATCAGCTCAAGGTTTTCCGGGGTATCGTCCACCACCAGCACCAAGGGCTGGTCCGGCCGGTCGAGTATGTTGTCCATCACCACTCCCCACTCATAGTGTCAGTTGCCGTTGCCCGGCTGCGGCTTGCAGCAGCGCCAGCGCCTGCTCGAAGTCAAAACCACGCACCGCTGCTGCCAGCGCCGCGTAATCAGTAGTAAAGGCGCTGCGCAGCAGTTCGGCCTGCTCATCGAAGAGTTTTCCGGCGCGCGGATCATCCTCGGCGAACAGCCGCTGCAGCTGCCGGCACACTTGCAGCAGCTGCTCGGCATCCACCGCCACCAATTCGTGCGGCTGCGTGGCGGGAAACTGCACGTTAATCGCCACCACCAGAGTCTCCAGGCTTTGTTGCAGCTCAGCGAGCAGGCCGGTCAGCTCATCGTGGCGGGCATCCTTGATCGCACTTTCCAGAGCCGCCGCCTGGGCCGCCAGATCCATCGCGCCGAGGTTGCCCGCCAGACCCTTGAGGCTATGGGCCAGACGCTCGGCGCTTTCCTGCTGATTGGCCGCCATCGCGGCGCGCAACTGCACCGGGAAATCGCCCTGACTGGCGACAAACTTGCCGAGCAAACGTTGATACAGCTCGCGCTTACCGAGTACCCGGCGCAGGCCGCTGTCGATATCCACGCCCGGCAGCTGCCAGTCCACCGCCGCTTCGGCTACGCGGGGCGACTCAGCCAGAGGCTCGGCCTGGGGCGCCATCCAGCGCGACAGGGTATGCCACAGCTCGTTCGGCTGAATCGGTTTGCCCAGGTGATCGTTCATCCCCGCCTCCAGGCAACGCTCACGATCGGCAGGCATGGCGTTGGCGGTCATAGCAACGATTGGCAGAGCGGCAAAACGCGGCTCGCGGCGGATTGCCTCAGTGGTGGCGATGCCATCCAACACCGGCATCTGCATGTCCATCAGCACCAGGGCGTAATAGTCATCGGTATGGCTGCGCAGCAACTCGAGGGCGATGCCGCCGTGTTCGGCCTGATCGATCTGCAAGCCGCTTTCCTGCAACAGGCCGCAGGCCACTTCGCGGTTGAGCTCGTTGTCTTCCACCAGCAGCACGCGCAAGGAACTGAAATTGGGAATCTGCTCACCCGCCGGCAAGCGCGCAAAACCCTGCTCCGCACCCTCGCCAGCCAGGCTGCGGATCAACGCATCGAACAGCAGCGAGGGGTTGAGCGGCTTGAGCAACACATCCTCGACGCCGACCTTCTCCGCCCCCAGCAACACTTCCTCACGGCAATGGGCGGTGACCATCAGCAGGTGCGGTGGTGGTTGCAGGTTGAGTTCGCGCACCCGGCGCAGGGTTTCGATACCATCCATGCCGGGCATCTGCCAGTCGACTAGCAGCACCTCGAACGGCTCACGCTGCAAACTGGCCTGTTGCACCTGCTGCAAGGCGGCCATGCCTGAGGCCACGGCTGCGACGCGAAAGCTCATGCTTTCCAGCATGTCGTGCAGCACCTGGCGTGCGCTGTCGTTGTCATCCACCACCAGCACCTTGCGTCCACGCAGATCGGCCTGTGGCAACAGACGCTGGGTTTGCTGACGAGCGATACCCAGCGGCACCCGGCACCAGAACAGACTGCCCTGTCCCGGCTGGCTCTCGACCCCGACGCTGCCATCCATGGCCTCGGCCAGGCTTTTGCAGATGGCCAACCCGAGGCCGGTGCCGCCGTATTTGCGGGTGGTCGAGGTGTCGGCCTGCTGGAAGGATTCGAACAACCGCCTCATCTGCTCGGGCGTCAGGCCGATACCGGTGTCGCGCACTGCGAGGTACAGCAGCACCTGTTCTGCGTCACGTTGCTCTACGCGCAGGATCACCTCGACTTCACCCTGTTCGGTGAATTTCACCGCATTGTTGGCGTAGTTGATCAGGATCTGCCCGAGGCGCAGCGGGTCGCCGACCAGTTGCTGCGGCAGCTGCGGGTCGAGGTTGAACACCAACTCCAGGCCCTTGGCCGCGACCTTGTCGCCGATCAGGTTGGCGAGGTTTTCCAGCACCTGTTGCAGGCCGAAATCGATGCGCTCGATGGTCAACTTACCGGCCTCGATTTTGGAGAAGTCGAGGATGTCGTTGATGATCCCCAGCAGGTGCTGGCCGGACTGCTGAATCTTGCCCAGGTAATCGCGCTGGCGTGGGTTCAGCTCGGTTTTCAGGGCCAGATGCGACATGCCGATAATCGCGTTCATCGGCGTGCGGATTTCGTGGCTCATATTGGCGAGGAAGTCCGACTTCAAGCGCGCTGCCTCCTCAGCCAGCTCCTTGGCCTCGGCCATGGCCTGCTCCGCCTGCTTGCGTGCGGTGATGTCGCGACTGATGCCCACCAGGCCGAGCAACTGGCCCTGCTCGTCGTAAAAAGTGCTGCGCAGCGTGTCGAAGATCACCCGCCGGCCATCCGGGTAGATTGAGAAGCCCTCGCTTTCAAACGGCTGCGCCTGACTTCTGGCAATGCGGTCATGCTCAGCGCGCGAAGCGGCCCAGGCCGGGTCAAGCAGCGCTTCGTCACGTTGCCCCTGCACCTCCTCACTCGGCCGGCCGAACAGCGTGGCGCAGGCCTGGTTGATGCCGACATAACGACCATCGACATCCTTGAACCAGATCGGATCGGGAATCGCGTTGATCAACGCCAGCAAGGTGCTGCGCTGACGGCTGGCCTCGGCCTCAGCACGCTGGCGCTCGGCGATCTGCACTGCCAGACGGCGGTTCCATAGCAGCACGAAAATCACCAGCGCCAGCAGGCCGAGCAGATAAGGCCAACCCACGGCCAGCAGGCGCCGCCAGTTGAATGCGGTCAGCGGCGGCAACCAACGCTCCTTGATCGCCTCCTCCTCGCTGTCACTCAGGTCACTCATGGCCAGATTGAGCAAGCTCACCAGTTGCGGCCAGTCGGGGCGCACGGCAAAGCGGAACTCACTGGATGACAAGCCGGTTTCGCCGCGCAGCTCGAGGTTGGTCAGGTTCAACTCGCGGATCAGGTAGCTGGCCACAATCATGTCGCCGACATAAGCGTCGGCGCGCCCGGAAGACACCGCGCGCAGCGCGGCTTCGGTGTCACCAACCTCGATCAGCTGCACACCCTCGACCTGCTCACGCAGGGCCTGCTGCAGCGCATAACCGCGCTCGATGGCCACCCGCTTGCCGGCCAGATCGCGGGGGCGCTGCACTGCCTGATCACCGCGGGTAAAGATCAGGCTGCTGCTGGTCAGATAGGGCTCGCTGAACGCCATAAAGGCTTCGCGTTCGGCGGTTTTGGCTACAGAGGGCAGCAGATCGACCTGGCCGCTGCGCAGGGCTTTCAGCGCGCTATCCCAGTCATCCATCAGCACCGGCTCAAAGTGCAGGCCCAAACGCTGACCTAGCAGCGCCAGGTAGTCGCCGCTGAGGCCGCGATGCTGACCTTGCTTGTCCAACACATCAAACGGCGGCCAGCCGCTGCGCTCAATACCCACTCGGATCACCGCGTGCTCAGCGGCCCAGACGCGCTGCTGTTCATTCAACGGCAGCGCCGCCACCGCCAATGTGGGTAGCAGGCATAACAGCAACAGACAGCAGAAGCGCGACATGTCGGCATCCTTGCGGGCGATCCGGTGCTCTTCAGCGTAGCCGCCACTTTGAAAGTCAGATGTGGATTGGCAGGTTGGCTCATGCAGCCGACAATCAACCGATGATTATTGAGGATCGCGCCATGCTCGATGCTGACCGCTGCTGGCAAGCCGTTTGCGCCCGTGATGCCGCGCAGGATGGGCGTTTTGTATTTGCCGTGCGCAGCACCGGCATCTATTGCCGGCCCAGTTGCCCGGCGCGGCGACCCAAGCGGGAAAACGTCAGTTTCCATGTTGATGCTGACGCCGCCTCGAGCGCCGGCTTTCGCCCGTGCAAACGCTGCTCGCCGCAGGGGCAGAGCCCGGCCGAACAACTGGATGCGCTGGTGGTGGCCGCCTGCGCGTTGCTCAACACCAGCGAGCAGCCGCTGCCCCTCACCCAGCTGGCAGCGCGTATCGGCCTGTCCGCTTCTCACCTGACACGCGCCTTCAAGGCACGCACCGGGCTGACGCCGAAAGCCTGGAGCGAGGCGCAGCGCCGCGCACGCCTGGAGCAGCAGCTGCCGACTGCAGATAGCGTGCTGGATGCCGCGCTGAGCGCCGGTTACTCCGGCACCCGTGCGCTGTACCAGCAATCCGCCACGCTAAGCCCGGCACAACGGCGCAAGCAGGCGGCAGGTGAACAGCTGCGCTACAGCATCGCGCCCTGCCCGTTCGGGCACTTGCTGCTGGCCAGCAGTGCCAAGGGCATCTGCGCGCTGCTGTTTGGTGACGACCCGGCGCAGCTGCTGGGTGAACTGCAGCAACGCTTTGCCGCAGCAGAGCTGCATGCGGATAACCCAGGCCTGGGCGATAGCTTGCGCCAGGTGCTGGCGCAGATCAGCGAGCCGCAGCGCGCAGCCCAGCTGCCGCTGGATATTCGCGGCACGGTCTTTCAGCAGCAGGTCTGGCGCGCCCTGCAGCAGATCCCGTCGGGGCAGACCCGTAACTACGCCGAACTGGCCGCACAACTGGGCAGCCATCCACGCGCCGTAGCCCGCGCCTGCGCCAGCAATCCGCTGGGTCTGCTGGTGCCCTGCCACCGGGTGATATCCAGCAACGGCAGCCTCAGTGGTTATCGCTGGGGCCTGGCGCGCAAGGCGGCGCTGCTTAAGGGCGAAGCCGATACCCAGGCCCAATAGTCAGCCTCAGCCCGAACTGTCAGTTGAATGCCAGTCTTGGGTGGGAGGGGCTTTAGCCGCGACGTGTAGCGCCGCCAAGATCTGTCGCGGCTTAAGCCCCTCCCACGGAGCGCGCAGTCATCAAATGACGCGCACAAAAAAAAGAGCGGCGCCACTTGCGTGGGCCGCTCCAAATCACGGAGTTGCATACATCAGTACCCGCACAAAACGCGGATACGGCTGTTTGATTACTTTTCCAGGATTGCAGTCACACCTTGACCGCCGGCAGCGCAAATCGAGATCAGTCCACGCCCTTCCTGAGCCACTGACAGCAGCTTGGCCAGGTTGGCAACAATGCGCCCACCCGTGGCAGCAAACGGGTGACCAGCCGCCAGGGAACTGCCCTTGACGTTCATCTTGCTGCGGTCGATGGAACCCAGCGGCGCATCCAGCCCCAGACGGTTCTTGCAGTAATCGGCGTCTTCCCACGCCTTCAGAGTGCAGAGCACTTGAGCGGCGAAAGCCTCGTGAATTTCGTAGTAGTCAAAATCCTGCAGCGTCAGTTTGTTGCGCGCCAGCAAACGCGGCACCGCATAGGCCGGGGCCATCAGCAGACCTTCCTTACCGTCGACAAAATCCACCGCCGCCGCTTCGCCATCCTTCCAGTAAGCCAAAATTGGCAGGCCACGGGCCTTGGCCCAGTCTTCACTGGCCAACAGCACCAAGGACGCGCCATCGGTGAGCGGCGTCGAGTTGGCGGCGGTCATGGTGCCGCGCGGGCTGCGCTCAAAGCAGGGCTTGAGCGTGGCGAGTTTTTCCAGACTGATATCGGCGCGCAGGTTCTGGTCACGGGTCAGACCACGGAACGGCGTCAGCAGGTCGTCGTGCCAGCCTTCGGCGTAAGCGGCGGCGAGCTTCTGGTGACTGGCCACGGCCAATTGGTCCTGCTCGTCACGCGGGATGGCCCAGGTCTGCGCCATCAGCTCGCAATGTTCACCCATCGACAGCCCGGTACGCGGCTCACCGTTACGCGGAATAGCCGGAGCTAGGTGGCGCGGGCGAATCTGCAGCAGGCTTTTCAGCTTGTCGCCGGTGCTCTTGCCACGGTTGGCCTGCAGGAGAATCTTGCGCAGCCCTTCGTTGACCCCGATCGGCGCATCCGAGGTGGTGTCGACGCCGCCGGCGATGCCGCACTCGATCTGCCCCAGGGCGATTTTGTTGGCCACCAGCAACGCCGCTTCCAGGCCTGTACCGCAGGCCTGCTGCAGGTCATAGGCCGGAGTTTCCGGAGCCAGGCGCGAGCCGAGCACACATTCGCGAGTCAGATTGAAGTCGCGCGAGTGCTTGAGCACGGCACCAGCAACCACTTCACCGAGGCGTTCGCCGTGAAGGTTGAAGCGCTCGACCAGGCCATCCAGCGCACTGATCAGCATCTCCTGGTTGCTCGCGGTGGCGTAGACGGTATTGGAGCGGGCGAACGGAATGCGGTTACCACCAACGATGGCGACGCGGCGCGGCTGGGTCATGGACGACTCCTGAGCTGGGATGGGTCTTAGAATCTGTTCAAAGTCTCGCGAGCTAGAGCCTTGCAAGGCAAAAACAGGAGAGGAAGCGGAGTGTACTTTTGTACATGAGCATTCCGAGCCTGTTTTTAACGCCGCAGGGCCGACGCGCAGCAGACGTTGAACGGATTCTAGTGAATGGCGCACAGGCTAACCTGTTACCGCAGTGTGGCATTGGCCGCCTTGCCGGCACAGCAGGCGGCGCGGTCAATTGCGCATTTCTGCGGCCTGCGTAGAGTGGGCGCACTTTTGATTCATGCGCAGGAGCCACTCCATGTCCGACCGTTATCTCGCCTTTGCCAACTCCACATCCGGTCGCCGCCTGGTAAGCGCGCTCGGCCTGCCCGCGCCGCTGCTGCTGGAGCGCTGGATGGCCGGGCGCAGCCGGCCGGTAGAAGGTGCCCTGCTGCTGGGCGGCGAAGGCAGCCTGGCCAACGCCGTACTGCCGTTTGCCAACAAACTGACCGATGCGCTGTTCGCCGCCCGCGAAGGCCAATTCGAGCTGCCGCGCTGGACCGCCGAACACGGCCCCAAGCTCAAGGCGCTGGTGTTTGACGCAAGCGGGCTGACCCGCTTCGAGCAGCTGATCGAGCTGCGTGATTTCTTCCAGCCAGCCTTCAAGGGCCTGGATAAATGCCCGCGCGTGGTGATCCTCGGCCGCGCCCCGGAATCGTTGAAAGACCCCATCGCCGCCAGCGTACAACGTTCGCTGGAAGGCTTTAGCCGTTCCCTGGGCAAGGAAATTCGCCGGGGTGGCAACGTGCAACTGCTCTACGTCGGCAAAGGCGGCGAGGCGCAGCTGGAAGGTGCACTGCGCTTCTTCCTCTCGCCGAAAAGCGCCTATGTCTCCGGCCAAGTGCTGCGCCTGAATGCCTGCGCCGAGCAGGTCAAAGACTGGACGCGCCCGCTGGCAGGCAAAAAGGCCCTGGTCACCGGTGCATCGCGCGGCATCGGTGCAGCCATCGCCGAAACCCTGGCCCGCGACGGTGCTGATGTGGTGCTGCTGGACGTGCCGCCAGCCAAGGACGCCCTCGACGCACTGGCGGCCC
>JAHJXZ010000137.1 GCA_018827205.1 Gammaproteobacteria bacterium
AAATGGCAGGGGCGGCTGGATTCGAACCAACGCATGCCAGGATCAAAACCTGGTGCCTTACCGCTTGGCGACGCCCCTATTACCGTACAACTCTGTGCTCTTAATTACTAAGAGCGAACATTCACTTCCTGACCAATGTTTCGAGCTTGCGGTGCAACATCGAAATGTTACGGCCTTGGGCAATAAAACTTGGCAAAGTGGCTGGAAGTTGGCGGGCGACTTTATCAGCATCGTCCTGGTTTGGGAAGCTCCCAAACACACAAGCTCCAGTGCCGGTTAATCTGGTTGGAACAAATTTGTTCAACAAGATCAATGCGTTACGAACTTCTTGGTAACGCTTTGTGACTACCGGCTGGCAGTCATTACGACCACCCCCCTCAAGAAGGCTGCGAACTTTAATGGGCGGCGTATCCCGTGTCAACTCAGGGTCGGAGAAAATTTCCGCTGTACTGACAAGTACTTGCGGAATCGCGACAAGAAACCAGGGTTCGCTCAGGGTAACCGGTTGCAGCTTTTCGCCCACGCCTTCGGCAAACGCGGCATGGCCGCGCACGAATACCGGCACGTCAGCACCCAGGCTCAGGCCCAATTCGGCCAGTTGCTCTTCCGAGTAATGCAGTTGCCATAAATGATTGAGGCCGAGCAGGGTGGTAGCCGCATCTGAACTGCCGCCACCAATGCCGCCGCCCATGGGCAGGCGTTTATCGAGCCAGATATCGGCCCCCAGCGCACAGTTCGCGTGTTGTTGCAGCAGGCACGCGGCGCGCACGATCAGGTTGCTGTCATGCGGCACGCCGTCGATAGGTGTATGTAGCTGGATCACGCCATCCTGGCGCAAGGCAAAACCCAACTCATCACCGAAGTCGAGAAACTGAAAGAGGGTCTGCAGTTCGTGGTAGCCGTCGGCGCGGCGGCCGAGGATGTGCAGCATCAGGTTGAGCTTGGCCGGTGCCGGCAGAATCAGTTCGGCAGCGGCGGGTATTGCCGGGGCGCTCATTGACCGAGCTGGCGCGGTTGCCAGTCCTTGATCACCAGGGTGACTTGCAGGTCGAAACCGCTGAGCTTGATGCGTTCAGGCAGCCAGAAGCCATTCTGTTCGGCATAGCTCAGGTACTCGACGTGCCAGCCGTCCTGACTCAGTTGCGCCAGGTGGCTTTGGCTGTCGAGGTTCAGGCGGCTTTTGCTATCGGGGGAGGGTAGGCCGCGAATCCACCAGAGCAGGTGCGAAACTGGCAGATTCAGCCCCAGTTGATCTTGCAACAACTGTTCCGGCGACTCGGCTTGGTAGCGGCCTTGGTTGGCCACTTCCAGTTGAATGGCGCCGGGGCGGCCAGTCAGGCGAGCTGCGCCGCGACCCAGTGGGCCGGACAGGCGGATGTCGTAGTAGTCCTGACGTTGTAGCCAGAACAGGGTGCCGCTGCCAGAGTCTTTCGGCGCGCGAATGCCGACCTTGCCATTGATCTGCCAGGCATCCAGGCGGCTGACCTGCTGCTTGTGGGCTTGCCAGCTTTGCGCATCGCCCTGTCCTTCGAGGGCTTCGCGGGAGGTCAGGCCAGCGCAGCCTGCGAGTAATGTGATCAGACTGAAAACTATCAGGTGGCGCGCAAACATCAGAGTGTCTCTGCTCCGGTCAGGCGCAGCAGAGTACTGCGCAGGATTGTGCTGTCGGGTTGTTGTTTCAGGGCTTCACGCCAGAGTTTGCGCGCTTCTTTTTGTTTGCCTTGCGCCCACAGTACTTCGCCCAGGTGGGCGGCAACTTCATGGTCAGGGAATTCCTGCAGCGCTTGGCGCAGCAGGCGTTCGGCCTCATCCAGGTTGCCCATTCGGTAATTCACCCAGCCGAGGCTGTCTAGAACCGCCGGGTCTTCTGGGTTGAGCTGATGCGCCTGCTCGATCAGTTGCTTGGCTTCTGCGTAGCGTGTGGTGCGGTCGGCCAGGGTGTAGCCCAGAGCGTTGAGTGCCATGGCGTTATCTGGCTCGCGCTCGAGAATAAAGCGCAGGTCCTGCTCCAATAAGGCCAGGTTGTCGCGCTTTTCCGCGAGCATGGCGCGGGTGTAAAGCAGGTTGAGGTCTTCCGGGAACTGCTCCAGGGCTTGCTGAATCAGCTGCCAGGCACGCTCGGTATCCTGCTGCTTGGACCAGGCCTCGGCCTCGATCAGGTACAGCTGGATGGCGTAGTCAGGCTGGCTTTCGCGGGCCTGGCGCAGGCGTTCGGAGGCTTCCTCGGCGCGCTGCTCCTTGAACAGCAGCTCGCTCTGCCGAGCCTGGGCGGGTAGGTAGTCATTGCCGGGGCCGACCAGGGCGTACTCGATCAGTGCGCTGGCGATATCATCGAGTTCTTCATAGGCGCGGGCCAAGTTGTAGTGCGCCGCTTCGGTGTGGCTGCCGCGCTCAATCAGCTCTTCCAGATAGACAATCGCCTCTTCCCAGGCTTTGGCTTCCAGGCAGACCAGCGCCAGGGAGAAGCGCAGGTCATCGTCATTGGGATTTTGCTGCAGCAGCGAGGCAAACTCACCCTTGGCTTCATCCAGGCGGTCTTCGGCTACCAGTAAGCGGGCGTAGGTCAGACGCAAGCGTTTGTCGTCAGGGTGCTGCTCGATGCCTTTTTCCAGCAGCGACAGTGCGTCGTTGTTGCGCTCAAGGCTTTGCAGCAGGCGTGCGTGCAGCAGGATCGAGGCAATGGGGCGGTTCTTGCTGGGTTGTTGCTCCAGCAACTCTAGTGCTTCCTGTGGGCGGCCGTCCTGTTGCAGTAGCAGGGCTTTGCCAAATTGCAGTTGGCTGTTGTCCGGGTATTTCGCCTGTAGGCGGTTGAAGCTTTGCAGCAGACCGGCGCGGGTGTCCGGGTCAGTTTCAGCAGCGGACAGGGCAAGGAAGTCGAAATGCGTGTCGCCCTGACGCTGCAGCACCTGCTCCATAAAGCTCATGGACTCGTCATAACGACCGGCGCGCGCCAGTTGCACGGCAGCGGCGCGCTGCGCGTCGATATTCTCAGGCGCGGTTTTGGCCCATAGCAGGCTGGTTTCCAGTGCGGGCTGCTCGGCCCCCAGGTACTCGGCTATGCGAAAGCCGCGCTCGGCGACGCCAGCATCCTGAGTGGCATTGGCCTGCTTTACATAGTTTTCCAGAGCAATGTCGTAGCGGTTGCGTTGCCCGGCCAGTTCCGCGGTCAGCAGCGACAGCAGGGTTTCCTGGCTGAAAGCGCGGTAGACCTGCGGCTGAGTTTCTGCGGCGACGACAGCGGGATCTTCCACCGGAGGCGTGCCATCCGGGGCAGAGGGGGCAAAAGTCTGGCAGCCGCTTAATAAAGCAGCGGCAGTCAGCAAGGCGAAGGATCTATTCATAGGAAGAGTATGTGGCCAACCTGCGGTTTGGGCATCATGACACAAGCGTTGGGGCAAGCCCATGGGCGGCCATGATCCTGGTTAAAGTGATAAACCTGCCTATTGGGACAATAGGCAGCAGTGGTTGTTCTCGCTTTGCCGAAGTAGGACAATTGCCGGCTTCCACTCCCTGTCAGCGACGTGCATGGCCTTTATTGCCCTCGGTATCAACCACAAGACCGCCTCGGTGGACGTCCGCGAGCGCGTGGCTTTCACTCCCGAGCAGTTGGTTGAGGCACTTCAGCAGCTGTGTCAGCGCACCAGCAGCCGGGAAGCGGCGATTCTCTCAACCTGCAATCGCAGTGAGTTGTATCTCGAGCAGGATGAATTGAGCGCTGATGAAGTGCTGGCCTGGTTGGCCAACTACCATCGCCTGAGCCTCGAAGAGCTGCGCGCCTGCGCCTATATCCACGCCGATGACGAAGCCGTACGGCATATGATGCGTGTGGCCTCGGGGCTGGACTCCATGGTGCTCGGTGAGCCGCAGATTCTCGGACAGATGAAGTCGGCGTTTGCCGTGGCCCGCGAGGCAGGCACCCTCGGCCCGCTGCTGGGTCGCTTGTTCCAGGCCACCTTCAGCACCGCCAAGACGGTGCGCACCGATACCGCGATTGGCGAAAATCCGGTGTCCGTGGCCTTTGCCGCGGTCAGCCTGGCCAAGCAGATTTTTGCCGACCTGCACCGCAGCCAGGCGCTGCTGATCGGCGCCGGTGAAACCATCAGCCTGGTCGCCCGTCATCTGCATGATCAAGGCATCAAACGTATTGTGGTGGCCAACCGCACCTTGGAACGCGCCAGCAGCCTGGCTGAGCAATTCGGTGCGCACGCGGTGCTGCTGTCCGAAATTCCCGATGAGCTGGTCAACAGCGATATCGTCATCAGCTCCACTGCGAGTCAATTGCCCATCTTGGGCAAAGGCGCGGTGGAGCGGGCGCTGAAGCAGCGCAAGCACAAGCCGATTTTTATGGTCGACATCGCTGTACCGCGCGATATCGAACCGGAAGTCGGCGAGTTGGACGACGTCTACCTGTATACCGTCGATGACCTGCATGAGGTGATCGCCGAGAACCTCAAAAGCCGACAAGGCGCGGCCCAGGCCGCTGAAGAGCTGGTCAGTGCCGGCGCCCAGGACTTTATGCTGCGCCTGCGTGAGCTGGCAGCGGTGGATGTGCTCAAGGCCTACCGTCAGCAAGCTGAGCGCCTGCGCGACGAGGAGCTGAACAAGGCCCTGCGTTTGCTCAATAACGGCAGTTCGGCCGAGGATGTGCTGGCGCTGCTGGCTCGTGGGCTGACCAATAAACTGCTGCATGCGCCCAGCGTGCAGCTGAAAAAATTCTCTGCTGACGGCCGCGTCGATGCGCTGGGCGTGGCTCAAGAACTGTTTGCCCTCGACGAGGGCGCGCCGCCTGCTTCTACACATAGCAGCTCGGCTCATAAATAAAGGTCTGCAATGAAAGCGTCACTGATCAATAAACTCGACCTGTTGCAGGATCGTTTCGAAGAGCTGACCGCGCTGCTCGGCGATGCCGAGGTGATCAGCAACCAGCCGCAGTTTCGCGCCTATTCCAAGGAATACGCCGAGATTGAGCCGGTGTACCAGGCATTCAGTGCGTTCCGCAAAGTCCAGTCCGACCTCGAAGGCGCGCAGGCGCTCAGCTTGCTGACGGTAGGCCTTGAGCACATCCACCGCTGCCAGCTCACGCAGGCGCAGCATAAAGTCCTGGGCGCCG
>JAHJXZ010000138.1 GCA_018827205.1 Gammaproteobacteria bacterium
AGCGCCGCGCCGAAAAACTCGACCATCTGCAAGGTGCCAAGCACCTGATGCACATAGGTCTGGCAGAAACGCATGCGCGTAGCATCCTGGGGGTTCTCAACGAACGCCTCCAACGCTTGACGCGCCTGTTTCAGGGTTTCCGCGATCTCGCCTTTAACCCATTCCAGGGCGACATAATCGTGCCGATCACCCATAGCCACTCCACTCATAAACTTGGCTCTTCTGCCTTATCCCTTGCGGGTAAACGCCAGCACTCGCTCGTCGGCTACCGGGATCAACTCCGGATGCTGCCAACCTGCCACTTCGCCCACTCCTATCACCAGCAACCCTCCAGGTACCAGGCGCTCGGCCAGGCGGTTGAGGATCTCGCGGCGACGCCAGCGACGAAAATAGATCAACAAGTTCTGACAAAAAATAACGTCCATTCCGGACATCGGCGCCTTGGCTAGCTCCAGCACATTAAGCCGGGCGCAACACACGCGCGCAGCCAAATTCGGCACCACTTTGAAACGTCCATCGTCCTGGGCCAGGAAGTAGCGCTGGCACAGATCGGTTTCCAACTGTTCCAGACGACGCGCGCCATATTGGCCATCGCGTGCCTTGCTCAAGGCATTCAGGCTTATATCAGTGCCTGTTACCCCGAAATGATCCGGATGTTCACTTTCACGCAGAACCTCAGCGGCACTAATAGCCAAAGAATAAGGTTCTTCGCCGCTGGCACAGCCAACACTCCATAGCTCCCAAGGCTGTGTCACGCCCTGCTGCAAACGCTCGCGCAAATAGCTTTCGAGCACTTCAAAGGAGGGGCGATGACGAAAGAAACGGGTTTCCTGCACAGTCAGCCGATCCAGCAGGGTCGACCACTCCACCGCACCGCGGGGGCCATCGGTTACCTGCCGGTAATACGTGGCGTAATCCATTACGCCCAGCTCGCGCATCCGCGCACTCAGATTGGTTTGCAGAAACGCCCGCCGCCGTTCATTAAGAACGACCCCGGTGCGCTCCTCGAGCAGCGTCTGCCAGTCACGGAACTCCGTGGCTGTCATGTCTGCCAAAGGCTGCAAGGCCCAGACGCCTGACTGCATGTCGTGCCCCTCGCTCACGGCAATAGCCTTTGAGCGGCAGACCTTTCAGCCTACCGCGCAGACCTGATTAAGCCTGTTCCCCACCCGGCAAGGTAAAGCCGGATACCGACTTACGCATCTCACTGGCCATCTTGGCCAGGTTACCAATGCTCTTGGCGGTTGCAGTGGTACCGGAGGAGGTTTGCGAGGTAATTTCCTGGATCACGTTCATCGTGTTGGAAATGTGGCCCGCCGACGAGGCCTGCTGGCGAGCTGCGTTGGAGATGTTCTGAATCAAGGCCGCGAGGGTCTTGGATACCTTCTCGATCTCTTCCAGTGCTACCCCGGCGTCCTGCGCCAGACGAGCACCGCGCACCACTTCGGAAGTCGTTTGTTCCATCGAGATAACGGCTTCGTTGGTGTCGGTCTGAATCGTCTTAACCAGCGCCTCGATCTGCTTGGTTGCAGCAGAAGAACGTTCTGCGAGGCGTTGTACTTCGTCCGCTACCACGGCGAAGCCTCGGCCTGCGTCACCCGCCATGGAGGCCTGGATCGCGGCGTTCAGTGCGAGGATGTTGGTCTGGTCAGCAATGTCGTTAATCAAGCTAACGATGTCACCGATCTCCTGGGACGATTCACCGAGGCGTTTAATACGCTTGGAGGTGTCCTGGATCTGCTCACGGATGTTATCCATGCCGGTGATGGTGTTGTGCACCACTTCGTTGCCTTTGTTGGCGATGGCTACGGAACGTTCCGCTACCGCGGAGGACTCCGAGGCGTTCGCCGATACCTGGTCAATCGACACGGCCATTTCGTTGATCGCCGCAGAAGCACCGGCAATTTCCTGAGCCTGGTGCTCGGAAGCTTCAGCCAAGTGCATCGCCGTGGCCTGAGTTTCCTGGGCCGCACCGGCTACCTGAACGGCGGTCAGGTTGATCGTTGCTACCAGGTCACGCAGCTGGTCGATGGAGTAGTTGATGGAGTCAGCGATGGCACCGGTAAAGTCTTCGGTTACCGTCGCGGCCACGGTCAAGTCACCGTCTGCGAGGTCGGCGATTTCGTCGAGCAGTCGCAGAATCGCCGCCTGGTTACGTTCGTTCTTCTCAGCGGTGGACGCCAGACGACGGTTGGTTTCACGCACCATCACCAGGCCGATCAGGATGATCGAACCAAGCGCCAGGGCGCCAAGCACGTAACCGATCAGGGTGTTGATGGCGCGACCGGTGGCCAGGTCATCAAAACCGACAGCCAGGTCGGAAGCTTTGTCCAACAGGGTCTGCGAAACGCTGAAGATCACGTTGGCCGATTCGCGCACCTGGAACAGTTCAGGCGAGGTTTCGAGAATCTCGTCCACCGAACCGGATACGAATTCGAACAGCTC
>JAHJXZ010000139.1 GCA_018827205.1 Gammaproteobacteria bacterium
AGGGTCTGGTTAACGCAGCCCCAGATCACGTCTTCCACTTCAGCTGGATCCAGCTTGGTGTTACGTGCCAGCACGCCGCTGATCAGGTTGGCCGACATGGTTTCGGCACGGGTGTTGCGATGCATGCCGCCCTTGGAACGACCCATCGGGGTACGACCGAAGTCGACGATGACTGCATCTCTAGGATTCAGGCTCATAAATTCACTCTCGCTCTAGTCTGTCCGCGATTAACCGAAAAACTTCTGGCCGTTAGCGGCCATTTCGCGAAGCTTGGCAGTCGGGGTGTACAGCGCGCCCAGCTCGGCGTATTTGTCGGCCAGGGCAACGAACTCGGCTACACCGACGGTATCGATGTAGCGCAGCGCACCACCACGGAACGGCGGGAAGCCGATGCCGTAGATCAGGCCCATATCGGCCTCAGCTGCGGTATCAACGATGCCGTCTTCCAGACAACGCACGGTTTCCATGCACAGAGGAATCATCATGAAGTTGATGATGTCTTCATCAGTCACTTCACGCTGCTCGGTCACGATGGACTTGAGCAGGTCATAGGCAACCGGATCAGAAACCTTCTTCGGCTTGCCGCGCTTGTCCATTTCGTAGGAGTAGAAGCCTTTGCCGTTCTTCTGGCCCAGGCGATCTGCTTCATACATCACGTCAACTGCGGTACGGCCTTCAACAGCCATGCGATCCGGGAAGCCTTCAGCCATTACGTCACGGCCGTGGTGACCAGTGTCGATACCAACCACGTCGGACAGGTACGCCGGGCCCATCGGCCAGCCGAACTTCTCCATGACCTTGTCGATACGCACGAAGTCCACGCCGAATGCCAGCAGCTTGGAGAAGCCACCGAAGTACGGGAACAGCACGCGGTTAACCAGGAAGCCTGGGCAGTCGTTGACCACAACTGGGGTCTTGCCCATTTTCTTGGCGTAAGCAACGGTGGTAGCCACGGCTACGTCGCTGGACTTCTCGCCACGAATCACTTCAACCAGCGGCATCATGTGCACCGGGTTGAAGAAGTGCATGCCGACGAAGTTTTCGGGACGTTTGAGGGCCTTGGCCAGCAAGTTGATGGAAATGGTCGAGGTGTTCGACGCGAGGATTGCGTCTTCTTTAACCACGCCTTCCACTTCAGCCAGCACGATCTGCTTGACCTTCGGGTTCTCGACCACGGCTTCGACAACGATGTCGACAGCGCCGAAGTCGCCGTAGGACATGGTCGGGCGAATAGCAGTGAGGGCTTCAGCCATCTTCGCCGGGGTCATGCGACCTTTGGCAACGCGGCCGCCGAGCAGCTTGGAAGCCTCGGCCAGACCCATCTGAATACCCTCTTCACGGATATCCTTCATCAGGATCGGGGTGCCCTTGGAAGCGGACTGGTAGGCGATACCACCACCCATGATGCCAGCGCCGAGTACGGCAGCCAGTTTCACGTCTTTGGCGATTTCGTCGTACTGCTTGGCTTTCTTTTTCAGGTCCTGATCGTTCAGGAACAGGCCGATCAGGCTGGCAGCAACCGGGGTTTTAGCCAGTTTGACGAAGCCAGCAGCCTCCACTTCCAGCGCTTTATCGCGACCGAAGTTGGCAGCTTTCTGAATGGTTTTGATTGCTTCAACCGGCGCCGGATAGTTCGGGCCGGCCTGGCCTGCGACGAAACCTTTAGCAGTTTCGAAGCACATCATCTGCTCGATAGCGTTGAGCTTGAGCTTTTCCAGCTTCGGCTGACGCTTGGCCTTGAAGTCCAGCTCGCCGGAGATGGCGCGCTTGATCAGGTCCAGGGCAGCGGCTTGCAGCTTGTCAGCGGCAACCACGGCATCCACTGCACCCATTTTCAGGGCGTCAGCAGCTTTGTTCTCTTTACCACCGGCAATCCACTCAACCGCGTTATCGGTACCAATAACACGTGGCAAACGCACGGTGCCGCCGAAGCCTGGGTAGATGCCCAGTTTGACTTCCGGCAGACCAACTTTGGCGCTTTCGGCCATGACGCGGTAATCCGCGGCCAGGCACATCTCAAAACCACCGCCCAGGGCGATGCCGTTGATCGCGACAACAGTCGGAACATTGAGGTCTTCAAAATCACTGAAGATCTTGTTGGCTTCGAGGTTGCCAGCCACCAGTTCTTCGTCCGGCAACTTGAAGTTGTCGACGAACTCGGTGATGTCGGCGCCGACGATAAATACGTCTTTGCCACTGGTGACAATCACGCCCTTGATCGAACCATCGGCCTTGATCGCATCAACGGATTGACGCAGTTCATTGAGGGTAAGACGGTTGAATTTGTTGACGGATTCACCCTTGAGGTCGAATTTCAATTCGACGATGCCACTCTCAAGAGCCTTAACCGTGATGGCTTTACCTTCGTAAATCATCAACTGATCTCCACGGTATGGAAGCTGAACAGTACACATCGGAGCCAACCAGCAAGCTACTCCACGGCATAGCCGTCTCAGAGTAGCCCCAATCAGCCTGGCACACCCACCGACGCGATAATCGGGCTGTAAAGGCGGTACCTTTGAAGGCAAACGCTCAATTCATACGCCCGTTTGATTTGGGTGTGCACACCTTCAAGGAAAAGCCCCTACTTGTCAATTGGCCTGTAGTGACTGCAAAGGCGTACAAAAAATTACGTTCAGGCTTACGCAGGCGTGCTGATTACTCTGCAGCGAACAGGCGGCCATCCGCAGCGATATACGGTTACTTCGCCAACTCTGCAAACAGAAGTGTGATCCAGCGCATACCTAGCCAAATGATTTGGCTGCAGGTACAGTCGTCTCAATACGGCCGTTTTAGACCGCCCGTAGCCAAAACAAAAACAATTAGAGCCCAATCAAGGGCGCACGGAGTTTCCCCATGTCGAGCCGCATGCTTGCCATTGTTTTGAGCACCCTGCTCGCAATCACCCTCCCCCTATTCAGCGCTGCGACCCAAGCTGCAGATGCCGCCACCAACCTGCTGAAACTGCACCAGCTGCGCTTGGCTGCACAAAAATCTCTTGGCGACTTCTATATGTTCAACGGCATGGAAGGTGACCAACGCTATGCGCGGATGATCAACGACTCGCTAAGCGAGGTGAATAGCCACCTCACGGCACTGACGGATATGCCCGGCGAAGGTGCAAAGGCGCTGCGCTCGCAGCTTGATCAGCAATGGAAGGGTTATCAGATCGACCTCAACAATCTGATCAACGCACTAAAGAGCCAGGGCTTTACCGACCTGCAACCAGTGGCCGACCTGGCAGCCCGCAATCAGCAGCTGATGACCCTGAGCCAGGAGCTGTACACCAAGATCCAGCAGGAAGGCAGCTACAGCGTGCCTGCTCTTACCCAGCGCAGCCGCGAGCAAAGCCTGCTGATGCAAGGCATTGCCGTAGATTACGCCTCACGCAGTGCATCGGTCGGCGCCACTTTTATGGGCGGCGGCGATGCACGACCGATCGAGGAGCTGGTCAGCGAATTCGCCAGCAAGATGGCAGCACTGGAGAAAGACCCGAAGAATACGCCACAGCTCAAGCAATCCTGGGAAGGGGTCGCCACTAAATGGCGCTATATTGAAAAGTCTCTGATCAACTACAACGAGAACAGCGTGCCATTTCTGGTCAACAAGTACTCCAATACCATCATCCAGGGCATTGAACAGATTTCCGGCCAGTACGCGACCGCCAACCTCTGACCGCGACCGTCACCATCCGTATTCGCTTTACCGGCCTGCCTGGCCGTGCTCCAGCCCAGTGCTTGCACTGGGCTTTCTTTATGGGGCCTGCCACCCCGGGCAGCCACTCTTCGGGCCGTCGCTACGCGACGTTAAATACGGTACCAGGCAATTTTTGTTCAGGCCTTAGCCTGGAGAAACGCAACAATTGCTTCCAACGCCTCGCTAGCCCCCCGCTCGCCCCAACATACAGACAGCATCTGATCAGTCGCCTCGACCTTGAAGGCATCCGCCGGCAATGCCTGCAATTGCGCCAACAAGGCCTGATCAACGCAGGGCTCGCGCCATTTATTCACCCACTGCCCCGGCTCCATCTGCCAATAGCACCAGCTATCAATCTGCCCGCGCTTGCGCGCACGATGGTATTGCGGGCAAGTGTGCGGCGGCTGACGCAGCAACCAATGCGGCCACTCCTGGCGCGACAACTGCATTGCTACGCCCATACGCCGCGCCTGCAGGCGCACATCCATCTGTCCACGCTGATGGCGCGATGGCACCAGCCAGGCCAGCGGGCTGAGCATAAAAGCCAGGAGTAAAAGTAGAAACCAGGGACTCATATCGTTATCTCACCGGCAAAAGCCTGTCATCAGCGCTCAGGACGGCCATACTAAAACCATTGATCAACTTGCAAGGAGAGTTACCCCATGCCCTATCAGCACATTCTGGTCGCCGTCGACCTTACCGAGGAATGCGACCCGGTTATGCACCGTGCGCAGAAACTAGCCGCCAGCAGCGGAGCCAAGTTGTCGGTGGTGCATATCGTCGAACCCATGGCCATGGCCTTCGGCGGCGACGTACCGATGGACCTGTCAATGCTGCAACAGCAACAGTTCGACCAGGCCCGCGAGCGCCTGGACAAGTTTTCCGGCAAATATCCCGATCTAAGCGCCGAGCATCGTCACCTGGCCTACGGCCAGCCGCGCCAGGAAATTCATCGCCTGGCAGAAGAACAGCAATGTGACCTGATCGTCGTCGGCAGCCACGGCCGCCACGGCCTGGCGCTGCTACTGGGCTCGACAGCCAACGACGTGCTGCACGGCGCTCCTTGCGATGTACTGGCCGTGCGCCTGAAAAAAGCTGAGTAACGCGAGCAGCGGGTGAATAACGTCGCCGCGTTATTCACCGCTCTCAGGTGAGCTCATGACCAGCGGGCGAATCTTCTGCAGCTGGGTTTCCAGCGAATACGTCATGCTTGAGGCCATGGAGAAGAAGGTCAAGAACGCCTTGAGGTTAGAGTCGCCCTCGCAGGTCGCATGAATGCGCTGCCAGAACGCCTGATTGACCAGCTGCAACTGCTGGAACATTCGCACCAGACCCTTCAGCTCCCAGTCAGGAGCACGCCCCTCGCGCAAATTGAAGTACTGCTGCGTCAGGTACAACGACACCGTGCGCAGAATAAATTCCTGGCTATTAGCAAACGGTAAATGATGCTGCGCCATTGGCTTGAGCTTACCCAGCACCGGACAGGCACTGGTTGCCATGATCACCCCGAGCAACGCGCGCAGACCCTCTTCCAAACCGACCTGCTTGTTGTACTCACGCTCAGGCGTACGCACCCATACAGCCACCTTTTTGAATGCGGGCAGGCCCTGAAAATCCTCGATTACCCGATGCAAGTCGACAGCCGCTGGGCAATGACTGAAGTTGTCCTTGCTCAGCGGGCAGTTGCTGCACTGCTGGTATTCAAGACGCGTCCAGGCCGGTGCGCTTTGCGCTGCCTCTGCCTCATACACCCGATCCAGCTCAATCCTGTAGCTGAATTGATGATTATCGTCGAGAGTGATGCGGTACTCGATGGCCATGAATGTCTCCGCCAGAAGTCTCAAAATCCTGTTTGAGTGCGTTACGTACTTAACACATCGGGTTTAGCCTTCCAGCTCCGCCCAACGCTCGACCAATTGTTCCAGCTCATGCTGTACGGCCTGCAATTTCGCCAGCACCTCAGCGGTCTTTTCCGCCGGTTGCTGATAGAAACTCGGTGAACCGATCTGCTCCTGCAAGCTGGCAACCTGACCCTCGAGCACATCAATCTGCCCTGGAATGGCCTCCAGTTCGCGCTGCAGTTTATAACTGAGCTTTTTCTTGCTTGCCGCGGCAGCCACAGGCTCCTCCGCAACTGGCGTTGGGACCACTGCAGAGGCTAGTTCAGGCTTGCCGGCTTTGCTTTCACCGACCCCGAGCAGGCGCGGCGAACCGCCCTGACGCAACCAATCCTGATAACCACCAACATACTCGCGCACCTTACCTTCACCTTCGAAGACCAATGTGCTGGTCACCACGTTATCGAGGAAGGCCCGGTCGTGGCTGACCATCAGCACGGTGCCTGGGAAGGTCAGCAGCACTTCTTCAAGCAACTCCAGGGTTTCCACATCGAGGTCATTGGTCGGTTCGTCCAGCACCAGCAGGTTGGCCGGCTTGCTGAACAGCTTGGCGAGCAAAAGACGTGCCCGCTCACCACCAGAGAGTGCCTTAACAGGTGTACGCGCACGCTGCGGGCTGAACAGGAAGTCGCCCAGGTAGCTCAGCACATGGCGGTTCTGCCCGTCGATCTCGATAAAGTCGCGGCCTTCGGCGACGTTGTCGATCACGGTCTTTTCCAGATCGAGCTGGTGACGCAATTGGTCAAAATAAGCCACATCGATGCGTGTGCCTTCGGCCACTTCACCGCTGGTGGGCTGCAAACCACCCAGCATCAACTTGAGCAGAGTGGTTTTGCCGGTACCGTTGGCCCCGAGCAGGCCGATGCGGTCGCCGCGCTGCAGCACCATGGAGAAGTCCTTGATCAGGAACGGCCCACCTGGATGCGCAAAGCTGACGTTTTCCAGCACCATCACCTGCTTGCCGGATTTCTCTGCAGTTTCCAGCATGATATTGGCCTTGCCGGTACGCTCACGGCGCTCGCTGCGCTCCACGCGCAGGGCTTTGAGTGCGCGCACGCGGCCTTCGTTACGGGTGCGGCGAGCCTTGATGCCCTGGCGAATCCACACTTCTTCCTGCGCCAGGCGTTTGTCGAACAGCGCGTTGGCGGTCTCTTCGGCGGCCAGGGTGGCTTCCTTGTGTACCAGGAAACTGGCGTAGTCGCCGTTCCAGTCGATCAGGCCGCCACGGTCTAGCTCGAGGATGCGCGTGGCCAGGTTCTGCAGGAAGGAACGGTCGTGGGTGATAAACAGCACTGCCCCCTGGAAATCGGTCAAGGCTTCTTCGAGCCAGGCAATCGCGCCGATATCCAGGTGGTTGGTGGGTTCGTCGAGCAGCAGCAGATCCGGCTCGGAGACCAGCGCCTGAGCCAGTAGCACGCGGCGACGCCAGCCGCCGGACAGCTCAGCCAGGGTCTTATCGGCGGGCAGTTGCAGGCGGCTCAGGGTGCTGTCGACCAGCTGCTGTAAGCGCCAGCCGTCACGGGCCTCAAGGTCCTGCTGGACATGCATCAGCTTGTCCAGATCGGCTTCAGTGACACAGTTCTGCGCCAAGTGGTGGTACTGCGCGAGCAATTCACCCACACCGTCCAGGCCTTGGGCGACCACATCGAACACGGTGCGATCGTCGGCCTGCGGCAATTCCTGCGGCAATTCGCCGATTTTCAGGCCAGGTGCGCGCCAGACGGCGCCGTCATCGGCCTTCTGGTCGCCCTTGACCAGCTTCATCATGCTCGACTTGCCGGTGCCGTTGCGGCCGATGATGCACACCCGCTCGCCACGGGCGATCTGCCAAGACACCTTGTCCAAGAGCGGCATTGCGCCGTAGGCCAGGGAAATATCGGTGAACTTGAGCAGGGTCATGGCACGCCTCAACAAAAAACGACGGGTGAACGCTGGTAAAACCGCGGCCGAGCAACGGGCTTCGTTGCATCCAGGGCACAGCGGCAACCTGAAACACCCAGAAAATCATCTGCAGCTGCCCAAGGCACCCGCAAAACAGGGCGCGCATTCTAACCGAGAAGCGCCCAGACCAAGCAGGCAATTTCAGCGCCAGGTGCGGTAAATTCTGCATTGGCCGTAGGTCGCCCAGGCGGCAAGCGCTCTAGCACGCTAGCCAAGACTCAAGCCGCGATTAATGCCGACAATTACGCGTTGAAACGCATTGCGCCTTCACCACCCATAGGCAAAAGACTAAGCTAGAGCCATACGCATTTTTTGCCTGGAAGTGTCATGCGCGGTCCCCTGTTCAGCCTGCTGTCCTGCCTGTTGGTTTCCTCCCTGAGTTTTACTGCGGCGCAAGCCGCCACCCTGACGCAACAACGTCAATATTACGACCAAGCCAAAGCCGCACTGGCCAAGGGTGACAAAGGACCTTACCAGCGCTACGCCGGTGCCCTGCGTGACTATCCGCTGGAGCCCTATCTGGCGTATGACGAGCTAACTGCACGGCTGAAATGGGCAAGCAATGACGAAATCGAGAAATTCCTCGCCGAACATGGTGACTTGCCGCAGATCAGCTGGATGAAGCTACGTTGGTTGCGCTGGCTGGCCGAGCGCGGCGAATGGAAGACCTTTATCAATTATTACGACCCAACGCTCAATTTCACCGAGCTCGACTGCCTATATGGCCAATACCAACTGAGCCACGGCATGCGCGCCGAAGGCAACGCCACCGCCGAGAAACTCTGGCTGGTGGGCAAATCGCAGCCTAACGCCTGCGACCCGCTGTTCGCGCTGTGGGCCGCAGAAGGCCAGCTTACCGAGCAGAAACGCTGGCAGCGCGCCAAACTGGCAGCCGAAGCACGCAACTATGGCCTGGTAACCCATCTGATCAAGGCCATGCCAACCCTGGGCAACCACGGCAAAAGCTTATTAGAAGTGGCGCAGAAACCTGAGCTGCTGAAGCAGACTGCACGCTTTACCCAGGCCGATCCGGCAACAGCCGATGTAGTTGGCCTGGGCCTACGCCGCCTGGCCCGCCAGGACCCGGAAAGCGCACTCAAACTGCTCGACAGTTACTCTCAACGGTTGAAGTTCTCCAGCGACGAACAAGTCGCCATCGCCAGAGAAATCGGCCTAACCCTGGCCAAACGCTTCGACGCCCGCGCCCTGCAAGTCATGGCCAAATACGATCCCGAACTGCGTGACAACACCGTCAGCGAATGGCGCGCCCGCCTGCTGCTGCGCTTGGGCCGCTGGGACGAAGCCAACCAGCTGACGCGCAAGATGCCCGCCGAACTGGGCAACACTAATCGCTGGCGTTACTGGCAGGCGCGCAGCCTGCAACTGGCGCAGCCCAACAGCCAGGAACCGAAAGCGCTGTATCAGGCACTGGCCAAGGAGCGTGATTTCTACGGCTTTATGGCCGCTGACCAGGTGAAAGCGCGTTATCAGCTGAACAACAAACCGCTGGCCCTGAGCCCGCAAACCATTCAGAAAGTACGTAATTCGGCGGCGATTCGCCGTGCCCTGGAGTTCCACGCCCGCGGTCAGGTCGCTGATGGCCGGCGCGAGTGGTACAACGTCAGCCGCCTGTTCAGCCGCGATGAAATGGTCGCCCAGGCGCGTCTCGCCTATGACATGGGTTGGTACTTCCCGGCCATCCGCACTATCAGCCAGGCGCAGTACTGGGACGATTTGGACGTACGCTTCCCGATGGCCCACCGCAATGAACTGGTACGCGAGGCGAAGAATCGCGACATCCACTCCAGCTGGGTATTCGCCATCACCCGTCAGGAAAGCGCCTTTATGGCCGATGCCAAGTCGGGCGTTGGTGCCATGGGTCTAATGCAACTAATGCCGGCCACCGCCAAGGAAACCGCCAAGCGCTTTGGCATTCCGCTGTCATCGCCGCAGCTGGCCTACCGCCCGGAGGTCAACATCCAGTTGGGCGCGGCCTACCTGAGCCAGATCTACGGCCAGTTCAACGGTAACCGCGTACTCGCCTCCGCCGCCTACAACGCCGGCCCAGGCCGCGTGCGCCAGTGGCTGCGCGGTGCGGACCACCTGTCGTATGACGTGTGGATCGAGAACATTCCGTTTGATGAAACCCGCCAGTACGTGCAGAACGTGCTGTCCTACTCGGTGATCTACGGCGAGAAGCTCAACGCGCCGCAGCCACTGGTAGCCTGGCACGAACGTTACTTCGACCAATAACCACTAAACAGGCACGCTCAACAGCAACTGCTGAGCGTGCCTTCCCGCCCTACTCCAGCACCTGCACCGGCATATCCAGCCGCAAGTAGCCCTCACCACAGGCGATCAGGTTCTGCCCGAAAAACACCTCGCCCTCACGCTCACGGTAGGTTTTCAGGGTAGTCAGCGGCTCACGGTCTGCGCTGCGCTCGCCGGTTTGTGGGTCGAGGGTGGTCATGATGCAGCGCGAGCAGCCCTTGACCACACGAAACTCCAGCTCACCAATGCGAATCCGCTTCCAGCTGTCCTCTGCATACGGCTCACTGCCACTGACCACCAGATTCGGACGGAAGCGCAGCATCGGCAAAGGCCGACCGACACGCGCCGACAGATCATCCAGCGACGCTTGACCGATCAGCAGCAAAGGAAAACCATCGGCAAACGCCACTTTGTCACCCACTTCCGCATAGGCCGTATCAACCTGCCGCGCACGCGGCTCTGGCACCTGCACCAGGCGACAGGCGCGGCCAAGCAACTGGCTTAGCCACTGCGCGGCCACATCGCCAGCATCCGGCACCTGCAAACTATCGCGCCAGATGGTTACACCACGCAGCGGCGCCTGCCCATCCGGCACCGCCACCTGCAGGTCAGCCATGCCCGGCGCACTCAGTTGCAGGTGCGTGCTGCCCAGCCAGCGCGCTTGCAGCTGGGTCATTTGTGCCAGTAAGCGTTGCGTAAGGAAGCGCCCGGTTTCAGCATCGACTACCATCCAGCGACGATCACCCTGCACGCCCAAGGCGTCCAGCGCCGTTTCACGCAAGGCTTCACCCGCCGCCGATTTCAGTGGATAACGGTACAACCCGGAGAGATGCAACATGAGCCCAGCTTCCCTTTGGCAAAACGCCCTTATACGAGTAACCCGCCTTACTCACAAGCCCATCTTGGCCCTACCGCTGCTGGTTCTGCTAAGCGCCTGCAGTGGCACCGCGCCGGACAATCTCGGCATCCACGACGGCCAGCTGCGCGCCTGCCCGGACTCACCGAACTGTGTAAATAGCCAGGCCAGCGATGCGCGGCACGCCATCAAGCCGCTACCGCTGAAAGGCTCTGCCGAAGAAACCCAGGCACTCCTCAAGGCGCTACTCAGTGAAGAGCCACGCGTGAGTCTGGTAGATGAAGCACCGGGTTATTTGCGCGCGGAATACAGCAGCAAGCTGATGCGCTTTGTCGATGATGTGGAATTTATGATCGGCGCGAGCGCCGTGGATGTGCGCTCGGCATCGCGCCTGGGCTATGCAGATTTCGACGTAAACCGTGAACGCATTGAGCGACTGCGCCAGCGCCTTGGCGAATAGCGCAGCCCTCGCCGTAGCTATTCCTCAGGGTGAAGCAGCGCCAAACGCTCGTGCACCACATCCACCAGTTTGTCCGGCTGGAATTTAGAGAGGAAGTTGTCGCAGCCAACCTTCTTCACCATAGCCTCGTTGAAGCTGCCGGACAGCGAGGTATGCAGCACCACATACAAATCCTTAAGACGCGAGTCATTGCGGATTTCGGTGGTCAGGCGGTAGCCGTCCATTTCTGGCATTTCCGCATCGGTAATCACCATCAGCAATTTCTCGTGCACATCGACCCCGTCGTCGGCCCAGCTTTTCAGCAGGTTCAGCGCGCGCAAACCATCGCTGGCGGCGTGGCAACGGATATCCAGTTGCGCCATGGTGCCCTTGAGCTGACTCATAGCGACGTTGGAGTCATCCACCAGCAGTACTTCACGGCCCTTGGCGTATTCCAGCAGTGGGTCTGAGAGTTTCTCCGGCGAGACCTTGGTACTCATCGGAGTGATTTCCGCCAGCACCTTTTCCACGTCGATCACTTCGACGATCTGGTCTTCGACCTTGGTAATTGCAGTCAGGTAATGCTGGCGTCCAGCGCCACCTGGCGGCGGCAGGATGGATTCCCAATTGAGGTTGAGAATGCGCTCGACCCCGCCAACCAGAAAGGCCTGCACTGAGCGGTTGTACTCGGTGACGATGATGGTGCTGCGCTCATCCGGCACGATTGGGCGCATGCCGATGGCCTGGGACAGATCAATCACTGGCAACGTCTGCCCACGCAGGTTGACCACACCACAAACAAACCTGTGCCGCTGCGGCATCAGGGTCAGCTTGGGCATCTGCAGAACTTCCTGCACCTTGAATACGTTGATCGCAAATAACTGCCGACCCGCCAGGCGGAACATGAGAATTTCCAGGCGGTTCTCACCCACTAGCTGGGTGCGTTGGTTCACTGAGTCGAGAATGCCGGCCATCATGCGCTCCTGTTTACTTATCGATCTAGCCTAGCTCAAATAGCCATGACCTGATGTATCGGCCATATGCCGCGCATCTGAAGGCGGGTGGCGCAGCGCCATCATGCGATAAGCGCAGCGTCGAGGCTAGCCAGATGGCAGGAAGCGTCCGGCTTATTGCACCAGTAACGGGGAGTTGTCTGGCAAATGCACGCGCAGCGCGTTCGGCATTGCCGCAAAGCGCAACTTGCGACTCTCCATCGGCTCGCCGTCCAGATTGAGATCCATGCCTTGCGGCGCCTCGACCTCCAGCCAAGCCAACTGCGCGCTCAGGGCCACGCTCTGCAAACCATTGATTCCGCCTGATAGCAGCGTGCCCAGGGTGCCAACCACATCGGCCGCCGCCGGAACAATGCAGATATCCAACAAGCCATCGTTGACACGCGCCTGGGGGCACAACACATGCCCACCGCCGGCCTGACGACCATTCCCAATACCAAGGGCGAGAAACTCGCCTTCCCACTGAAAATCCGGCCCGGTAAAGCGACCGAACGACGACTGCACGTCGGCAAAGCGGGTCAGGCCAGTCAGCAAGTAAGCTGCCCCGCCGAGCACACGCTTGAGGTCTTCCGGTGTGTTGGCGGTGACGTTGGAACCAAAACCACCCGTGGCCATATTGAGAAACACCTGCCCCTCGGCTTCGCCCAGATCAATTGACTGCGCCGGCATATCCAACAAACCAAGCGCTGCCAAAGGCTCAAGCGGTACGCCGGCGGCACGGGCAAAATCGTTGGCCGTACCCAGTGGTAACAGCGCCAAACTGGCCTTGGTTTTTGCCAGCGCCATGGCTTCAGCCACATCACGCAGGGTGCCATCGCCACCGCCGGCAATCAGGATCGGATAACCGGCCTGCAACGCCTCACTGACCAGACGCTGCGCGTCGCCGCCCTCCCAGGTAACCCGCACATCCAGCTGCCAGCCGTCTTCACGACGCGCCTGCACGGCAGCACGCACCTCGGCATTGAGGGCCTGCTTGCCATGCAAAATCAGCAGCGCTTTACGTTCTTGCATTCCCGGCATCCTTTTCACGCCTTTAGCTAAAGGCTCAGCAACATGACTTGAGGCTGCACCCGCTTGCAACCAATGCGTATAAACATCTAATAATCAGATTATTAAGCTCAATATTTACGTATTTTCAATCGTATTGATTTATTGGATCATCGCTCCATCGACCACGGACACCGCTGCTGAAAGCCGGTGTTCTCAATGAGGATACCCAGATGATCGAAGTACGCCCCTTCGCCGAACTCGGCGGTGCCCATCATGGCTGGCTGAATGCCCGTCATCACTTTTCCTTTGCCGAATACTATGACCCGGCGCGCATGAGCTGGGGGCCGCTGCGAGTGTGGAACGATGATGAAATCGCGCCGCAGACGGGTTTTCCAACCCATCCGCACCGCGATATGGAAATCATCACCTATGTACGCCAAGGGGCCATCACCCACAAGGACAACCTGGGTAACCATGGCCGTACCGAAGCCGGTGATGTGCAGGTGATGAGCGCCGGCACTGGTATCGCGCACAGTGAATACAACCTGGAAGACACCACCACCAAGATCTTCCAGATATGGATTCAGCCCAACCAATCCGGCCTGCCGCCATCCTGGGGCGCCAAGCCATTCCCTAAAGGTGAGCGCGCCGGTACCTTCGTCACGCTGGCCAGCGGCTTTGCCGAAGATCAGGACGCGCTGTCGATCCGCACCAATGCACGAATGGCGGCCGCCACCCTGCAAGCAGGCCAGAGCACCGAGTACCCGATTGGTGCAGCGCGCCGGGCTTACTTGGTAGCCGCCAGCGGCAGTATCGAGGTCAACGGCGTCAGCGCCCAGGCCCGTGATGGCGTGGCAGTCAGCGATGTAGAAGTGATCCGGGTAACGGCTATCGAAGACAGCGAAATCATCCTGGTGGATGTGGCCTAAGCGCCTGCCTGCGATCTGCTGCGCGTCGGTCCTGCTGCGTTAAAAACAGGCTTGGAATGCTCATGTACAAAAGTACACTCCGCGTCCTCGCCTGTTTTTGCCTTGCATGACTCTAGCTCGCGAAATCGCAAATAGGTTCTACGCAATATTGCGGGCGGCGCAGCGTAGAAACCTTTTACGCGGGATAACCGGTGATTTTACGGATGGTCTGGTACAGCGGCTTAAGCTGCTTGTACATGCGTTGATAAACCTGGGTGTAGAGCTGCTGATAAGTGCGCTGCGCCTCAGGATTAGGTTCAAACACCTGGCCAACTCGAGTCATGGCGGCGATCGCCGTGGGGTAATCCGGGTACAGGCCTAGCCCTACCGCACAGTTGATCGCCGCGCCCAAACCACTGGTTTCATACAGATGTGGCCGCTCGGCCGGCAGGCCGAAGATATCGGCAGTCAGTTGCATGGCTGCATCGCTCTGCGAACCGCCGCCAGAGACGCGCAAACGGGTGATACGGGTGCCCGAACGCTTCTCGATCTTCTCCTTGCCCTGACGCAGGGCATACGCCAGCCCTTCGAGAATCGCCCGGTAGATATGGGCACGGGTGTGCACGTCACCAAATCCGATGATCGAACCCTTGGCCTCCAGCCCCGGCTCACGGATACCAGGCGACCAATACGGCTGCAGCATCAGGCCCATGGAGCCGGCTGGTACGCTGTTGACCAGCTCATCGAACAACGCCTCAGGCTCGACGCCCAGCTCCTTGGCGCGCTGCATCTCGCGCAGGCCGAATTCCTGCTTGAACCAGCTGACCATCCAGAAACCGCGATAGATCATCACCTCGGTATTGAAGTGATCGGGAATCGCCGAGGGATATGGCGGGATCAGCGGAATGGTTTCCAGGTACTTGCTGCGGGTGGTGTTGATCGTTGCCGTCGTGCCATAGGACAGGCAGGCGGTGCTCGCCTCCACACCTCCTGCACCGAGTACCTCACAGGCCTTGTCGGCACCGGCGGCAATCAGCGGCAGGCCTTCGGGAATCCCGGTATGGCGGCTGGCCGCTGCGCTGATATGGCCGAGCAGTTCACCGGGCTTGCACAGCTCCGGCAACTGCTCACGGCGCACCGGCATGGCCTGCCATTTCCAGTCGCCGGCTTTGGCCCACTGCAGGCGCTTGTAGTCGAACGGCAGGTAGGCCACGCAACTGGTCAGCGAGTCGACAAACTGGCCGCACAGCCGATGGGTGAGAAATCCAGAAAGTAGCAGCACTTTGTGGGTATTGGCCCAGATTTCTGGCTGGTTCTGCGCGATCCAGTTGACCTCGGCCTGGGCGCGAAAATAATCAACCGTAGCCTGCAGACCCGCCAGTTTGAACAGCCAACCCCAGGGCCCGCTGATCCGCCCCTCGACCTTGGCCTGGCGTTGATCCAGCCAGAGCATCGCCGGACGCAGCGGCTGGCCTTGCTCATCAACATTGATCAGGGTGCCACGCTGGGTGGTCAGCGATACGCCACGGATGTGACTGCGGTCGATATCCACCTGCTGCCACAGCTGCGCGCATGCCTGGCCCAGGCTGGCCCAGTAATACTCGGGGTCCTGCTCGGCCCAGCCAGGCTGCTTGGAGTAATAGGCCTCCAGCTCTACCTTGCCCTTGGCGAGCAGGTTGCCCTGAAGATCGAACAGCAGCGCCCGGATGCTCTGGGTGCCGTTATCGATGGCCAGTAGGTAGTTTTTATCGCTCAAGGCACAACCCTTTCTGTAAATACACGCTAGTAGCCCGGATTGCATTCGGGCTACTGGCTGTTAATCAGTCGCCGATGCGCAAGCTGTAGCAGCGCTGCCAGAGCGCCAGATAATCCTGCTCTTCCTGCTGCCAACGCGCGTCATCCCAGCCCAACCGCGCCTGGCACAATGCACGGATACGCGGCAGTTCGGCGGCAGCACCCTGGGCCAACAGCAGGCCCAAACGGGTACGGCGCAGCAGCAGATCATCCAGATGCAGCACCAACTCCTGCTCGGCGGCCCACGCCAGTTCGGCCCATAACGTGTCCGTACCGACTACCGGCTCGACACCTAGCTCGTCGATCAGCGCCAGCAATTGCGGCAGCGCCCGGCCATAACGGCCGATAAGGCGCTTCTGCTGAGCCGGGCTTAGCGTTGGCATCGGCTGGCTGGACACCGCGGCAAAGGTCGCCGCGCCATGGTCATCCACTATGCGGCCAACCATCGGCGCGCAAGCCTGCAGCACCTCCAGCGCCAGCAGGCGGAAAGTGGTCAGCTTGCCGCCGGCCAGGGTCACGCAGCCGGGTTCAACCCAGAGCGCGTGTTCGCGCTTTTCATCCGAGGGTTTGCGTCCCGGTTCACCATCGCTGACCACTGGGCGCACGCCGGCCCAGGTCGACAGCACATCGGCCGCACCTATCCCGGCTGCGGGAAACTGCTGAGCGCAGGCATCGAGCAGATAAGTGACTTCGTCCGGGCTGATCCGTGCTTCTTCAGCCAACGGTGCCGGGTGATCCAGATCAGTGGTGCCAATCACCGTTGCGCCTTCCCAAGGGAAGACAAATACCGGGCGCTTATCAGACGCGTGCATGAAGCTAAAGGCATGCGCCACCGGCAGACGCCAGGCCGGCAGCAGCAGGTGGCTGCCGCGAAGTGGGCGGATATGCTCCAGCCCGGTCTTCTGCCGTAACTGATCAGCCCAAGCACCGGTAGCCTGGGCCACCGCACGGGTCTTAAAGCTGTAGCGCAAGCCTGTTTCGCTGTCTTCGGCGCGCAGGCCGGTGACCCGCCCATTCTCACGCAGCAGCTCAACCACACGCATGCCGTTGAGCGCTTCCGCCCCTTCGGCGCGGGCCTCACCGAGCACTCGCTGCACCAGGCGTGCATCGTCGGTCACGGCATCGAAAAATCGTGTACCGCCGAGCAAGCCGCCTTCCTTGATGCCAGGTGCCAGGTAGCGCAGTTGCTGCAGCGGGTAATACAGGTGGTTGCGCTTGCCAGCCAGGGCGTCATACACAGCCAGCAGGCCACCAAATACCTTGGGCCCGGGAAAGCCGCCCTGGTAGTGAGCCATGATAAAGCTCAGCGGATCGACCAGCCCCGGCGCTTCCTGCAGCAGGCGCTCGCGCTCGCGCACCGAATCACGGGTCAGGCCAAACTGGCCCTTGGCGATATAGCGCAGGCCGCCGTGGACCATCTTCGAGGAGCGACTGGAGGTGCCCCAGGCGAAATCGCGCTGCTCCAGCAGCAGACACTTCCAGCCACGCCGCGCCGCTTCACGGAGGATACCGGCACCGCTGATACCGCCGCCGACGACGATCAGATCCCAGTCGCGTGCGGCCAGTTCAGGCAGTGCTTGCTCGCGCCAGGCGGCGTTCCAGTTAGTCATCATTAATCCTGCAGCAACACGCCAGGGGCCAGGCGCTGTTCAGGGTCGAAATGCCCGGCCAGGCTCTTGAGCGCGGCCATGCCCAGCTCGCCCTTCTCTACCGGTAGGTAAGGCGCATGATCACGACCCACACCGTGCTGATGGCTGATGGTGCCGCGGTTCTCGGCGATGGTCAGGCAAGCGGCATGCTTGAGTTTCTGCCAGCGCGCCATGGCCTCGGCGTAGTCACTGCCGGGGCGGAACACGTAAGTGGTGTAGATGCTCGAGCCTTCGTTGTAGACGTGGGACAGGTGAGTAAACACGTGTACCTGCTCGCCCTCTTCACTCAGGCCGCTGCGCAAACTGGTTTCGAGCTTGTTCAGCAGGCTGTCGACGTTGCTCCAGTCGGTGGCGGTTTCCAGGGTATCCACCGCGTAACCCGCGGACCACAGGCCGTGGCGCAGGTAGGGGAAACGGAAACGGTTTTCTGCCCATTTTTTACCGAGCAGAGTGCCGGTAAAGATGCCGCCAAAGCCTTTGAGCAGCTTCTTTGCCTGCTTCAGCGAAGCGGCATTCTGCGTGCGGCTGCCGGTGACGCCAAAGGTCAGCATGCACTTGCCCTCACGGGCACCGCGCAAGGCCAAGTATTTCTCCAACCAGGCGATCTGCTGCGGATGACCGGCCAGAGCTAGCTGGGTCTTGGTTTCGATGGCGTTGGACAGGCGCAGCATCGACAGCGGCACCCGTGCCTGAGCCAGGCTGCGAATGGCGCTCAGCGCCTGCTGCCAGTTGGGCAGGAACACCGCGTAGAAATTTTCCTGCTCGGCCAGGCGGGTGATACGCACCTTGACCTCGGAAATGATGCCGAAGCGCCCTTCCGACCCCATAAGGATTTCCCGCAGGTCGGGGCCCGCGGCAGAAGCCGGGAAAGTCGGAATATCCAGGGTACCTGCGAAAGTCTCGACCTTGCCACCGGCAAACAATTGCTCGATACGCCCGTAGCGCAATGACTGCTGGCCGCTGGAGCGACTGGCGACCCAACCGCCGAGGGTCGACAACTCCCAGGACTGCGGGAAATGGCCAAGGGTGTAGCCCTGGGCGCGCAACTGGCTTTCCACTTGCGGGCCATTGGCGCCGGGGCCGAAAGTGGCGATCAGGCTGTCGTGATCGATTTCAATCAGTTTGCCCATGCGCTCAAGCGACAGGGTCAGCACCGGTTTGCTGCCAGCCTGCGGGTTGATATGCCCAGCCACCGAGGTGCCGCCGCCATAGGGAATCACGATCAGGTCCTGCTGGCTGGCCCAGGCAAGCAACTCGCGGATCTGCGCGGCGCTCTCCGGATAGGCTACGCCGTCGGGGAACACGCCAAAATCACCCGAGCGCATCGCCAGCCAGTCCGGCAGGCTCTGGCCGCGGGCATGGCGCACACGGTCTTCGGCATTCAGGCAGATCAGCGGATGGGCCTGCAGACGTGAGGCCGGCACCTGCGCCAGCACCTGCTCCAGACTGGCATCGGCAAGCAATTGGCCAGGGCCGACCAGTTCGGCAAGAAAAGCCTCGCCATGGCTCGGCAGCTCCACCACTGTTGCTTCATCACCCCAGCCGTTCCAACGTCGCATCTGTGTCTCCCGGATATTTCAGTCACCCTTGATGGCTGCCTATACTAGCGGGCCGTTACAAAGCGTCACTGTCGTATCGAGCCAGGCGTTATCGCCAATCAAGACAATCAGAATATGCACTCATAATAAGAGCAGGCTCATGGAAAACCTCGGCTATACCTCCGTCCCCTCGCTGCTCAAGTACCTGCGCCATGCTGAGCAATTGACTCTGGATATCGACCAGGCACTGACGGCGGCCGGCATCAAGGCCGAGGACCTGGCCGACAACGGCAAGCGCATCCCCAGCGAAACCCACGAACGCCTGCTTGCGCACCTGCTACGGGTGTCTGGCGATCCGTTATTCGGCCTGCATTGCGCGCGCTTTGTGCAGCCTGGCTCCTGGAGCGTGCTCGGCTATATCACCATGAACTGCGCGACCCTCGGCGAGGCCATGAGCCGCATCGTGCCCTATGAAAAACTGGTGGGCGATATGGGCGTTAGCCGGGTCGAGGCGTCCAGCGACCACGTTCGCCTGATCTGGACCTGCCGCCATCAGGCCGAACCGATCCGCCGCCATATGGTGGAAAACGTGCTGGCCTCCTGGCTGCTGTATGCACGCTGGATCTCCGATTCGGACAGTTCGCCGCGCGAGGTGTGGTTCGAGCATGCCCTGCCTGAGGGCGTCGATATTGCTGAGTACCAGGCGATTTTCGGCTGCCCGATTCGCTTCGAGCAAAGCTGCAACGCGCTGATCGTGCCACTGGAGTACCTGGCGGTACCGCTGCGCCAAGCCGACGCCAACCTGCTACGGACCTTGGAAGAGCATGCCCTGACCCTGATGGCCGGACTGGACGACAACGAGCCGCTGCCGCAACGGGTCAAGAACGCCCTGCGTCTGCTGCTCAAGGATGGCTTGCCACGCAAGGAGCGCGTGGCAGAGAAATTCAATATGACGGTGCGCACCCTGCAGCGTCATTTGCAGCTAGCCGGCACCAGCTACCAGCAGATTCTCGATGAGTTGCGCCAGGAACTGGCCGAGCACTACCTGCTGCGCAGCGACCTGGCGATACAGGATATCGCCAGCTATCTGGGCTTTACCGAATCACGCTCATTTCACCGCAGCTTCAAGAGCTGGACCGGGCAGACCCCGGGCGAATTTCGCGAAAGCCAACGCAATGCCTAATGGCGCTAGCCGAGAATCTCGCTAAGCGGAATAAACCGCAGGCTATCGCCCTCGCCCAAGGTGGTGTTCTCCAGCACCTCGGCAAAACCCTCGGCCCAAGCGGCGCTACGCAGCACCCCGGAGCTCTGGTTCGGGTAAGGCACCACGCGGCCATTTTCCAGGCGCGCGCGCAGGTATTCGCGGCGATTGCCAGCTTTATTCCAAGCGAAACCCACAGGCATCGGAAAACCCAGCGGCTCAACCCGCTGCACACCCATACGGCGCAGCAGATAGGGCCGCGCGAGCAGGCCAAAGGTCACCAGAGTCGACGCCGGATTACCCGGCAGACCAATCACCGGCACACCGCGGAACTGCCCGCAGGTCAGCGGTTTGCCCGGTTTGATCGCCAGTTTCCACAGCGCCAGCTCGCCCTCTTCACGCAGGGCCATGCCGAGAAAATCCGCCTCGCCAACCGACACCCCGCCGGTGGAAAGAATCAGGTCAACATCACGCAAGGCGCCCAGCGCTGCGCGGGTCAACTCCAGGTCATCGAGCAGAATTCCGCCGTCCACCACCTCGCAGCCCAGACGCTGCAGCCAGGCGATCAGTAAACGTCGATTGCTGTTGTAGATCTGCCCAGGCCCCAGCGGCTGACCCGGTTCGATCAGCTCATCACCGGTGGACAGCACAGCCACACGTGGCCGCCGGCGCACGGTCAATTCGGCGCAGCCTAGGGATGCAGCCAGACCCAGTTCAATAGGCCCCAGACGAGTACCAGCCGGCAATACGGAATCGCCGATACGAGTTTCCTGCCCCTGGGCGCGCACGTTCTGCCCAAGCTTCAGCGGCTCGCTAAAGGCAACGCGACCATCCTCGCCGAGCACGGCATTTTCCTGCATCTCCACGGTATCGGCGCCGGCAGGTAGAGGCGCGCCGGTAAAGATCCGCGCACAGGTGCCGGGCTGCAAAGGTGCGGGCGCGCTACCGGCCTGGATACGTTGACTGACGACCAGAGGTTCGTCATTCCAATCGGCCAGGCGCAGGGCGTAGCCGTCCATGGCGCTGTTGTCCCAAGGCGGCAAATCAAGCGGAGCAAGCAACGGTTCGGCCAATACCCGGCCAGCGGCGTCGCTCAGATTGACTCGCTCGCATTCAACAATCGCGCTGGCCTCGGCCTGCGCCAGCAAACGCGCCAGCGCCGCCTCAACGGGCATCAATCCCGGCTTGTCACAGCAGCTCATCCACGGCTCTCGCAGGCGGCCACCGATTTGAGGTGCGGGACGAAATTGCACGGGCGGTGGCGGTTATCCAGCTGCTCAGCGAGGATACCGTCCCAGGCGGTGCGGCAGGCATTGGTCGAGCCTGGCAGGCAGCACACCAGGGTGCCATTGGCCAGGCCAGCGAGAGCGCGGGACTGCACGGTCGAGGTGCCGATATCCGCCACGGAAATCTGCCGGAACAGCTCGCCAAAACCATCGACCTGTTTGTCCAGCAGACAGCTCACGGCCTCCGGGGTGCTGTCGCGGCCGGTAAAGCCGGTGCCGCCGGTGATCAACACCACCTGCACCTGATCTTCGGCAATCCAGGTCGCGACCTGAGCGCGAATCTTGTACAGATCATCCTTAAGCAAAACCCGTGCGGCGAGCTGGTGACCGGCGGCTTGCAGGCGGTCAACAAACAGCTGGCCGGAGGTGTCGGTATCCAGGCTGCGGGTGTCACTGACGGTCAACACCGCAATATTCAAGGGCACGAAATGTGCCTCGGCCTTGTGGTTCATGGCAGGCTTCCAGTTATGAGCGATAATGCCCGCCGTTATATCACAGGCCCGCTTTCGGAGACTGCGCATGCCCGCTTCTGCCCCCCTACCACGCTGTTCTGTTTTGCTGCTTGCTGGCGGCCGTGGGCAGCGTATGGGCGGGGCCGACAAGGGCCTGCTCGACTGGCAAGGCCGCCCGCTGATTGCCTGG
>JAHJXZ010000140.1 GCA_018827205.1 Gammaproteobacteria bacterium
AAAAACGCCAGAAACGCCTCGCGCGAGCTATAGCGTGGGCTAAAGCCGAAGTCCTGTTTCAGCCGGCGGTTGCTCAGCACCGGGCGATAGCGCAGAAAATCCACCTGCTCCGGGCCGTAGGGGCTGAGGCCCAGGGGTTTGAGTACGCGCAACGCGGTGCGGATCAGCCAGGCCGGCAAAGCGCGGTAGGGTTTGCCGAGCAGCTCGGCGATTTCCTTCAGTGACAGCGCGCCGTCGCCGGCGAGGTTGAAGATGCCGGCGCTCTGCTGACGCAGGCCGCGGCAGATGATGTCCACCACATCCTGATCCCAGATGAATACGAAGCGGCTGTCGCTGCCGCGAATGCCCAGTACTGCGGACTTCTTGAACAGCTCGGTGATCTGGTTGTTCACCTGTTTGCCGAGGATGGTGCCGGGGCGCAGTATCAGCTGCTTGAGTTGCGGGTGCTGCACGCGCGCCTCGGCCAGCAGTTGCTCCACCTCACGCTTGTGCTTGGCATAGGCAAATTGAGCATGTCCGCGCAGCGGTTGGTCTTCGTCCAGCCACTCGGCATTTTGCGGGTCGTAGCCATAGGCGGCGCCGGAGCTGGTGACAATCAACTGCTCAACGCCATGGGTCGCAGCCGCCTGGATCAGCGCCTGGGTGCCGCCGACATCGATGGCATGCAGCTGTGCTTCGCTCATGCCGGGTGGCGGGGTGACCACCGAGGCCAGGTGGACGATTGCTTGCGGCTGCCAGGTGGCCACGCAGTCTTCCACGGCGGCCGGCTGGCTGATATCGAGCAGCACCGGCTCGATATTCAGTTTCATGCCCGCGCGGTTCTGCGGGCGAATATCGGCGGCAATCAGCATCCACTGCGGGTGCTGAATAGCCAGTTGGTTAAGCAGCTGCTGGCCGATATAGCCGGCTGCACCTGTGATCAAAACGCGCATTACCCTCTCCATACGCAGCGTGGCCCGAGGGCGCGAAGGCTGCGTTTCTACCGACTGTGATTCCCCATTGCAGCCTATCCAGTGGGTTGCGCGGCGGCAGTGGCAAGGTTGGCCAAACAGCGTGGCCAAAGGCGACAGTGCTTGCGCCCTGGTGCGTTGAGCGCGCTATGCTCTGCGCCCGATCATTCGCCCAGGCATAGCGACCATGAGCCAGACCGAACAGAACCTGCGTATCGACTACATCGAGTTCGCCGCCGTCGACCTGCCGCTGCTCAAGCAGTTCTATGAACACGTCTTCGGCTGGCGCTTTACCGACTATGGCCCCCACTACAGCAGCTTTACCGACGGGCGCATGACAGGCGGCTTTAGCACCGATAGCGCTGTGGGTAGCGGCCCGCTGGTGGTGATTTACGCCACGGATTTGGAAGGCGTGTGTGCCCAGGTAGCCGCAGCGGGTGGGCAAATCACTCAGGCAATCTTCAGCTTCCCCGGTGGCCGGCGCTTTGAATTCAGCGACCCAAGCGGTAATCGCCTAGCCGTCTGGTCGGAGTAATCGGACTTCCCATGCAGGCAGTGAAACAACAGGTGCTCAAACTGATCGCCCTGATTCAACGTAATCCGGGGCTGGTGGCGATCTTCGGCTTTGCCTCGGGGCTGGCGAGCTTTCTGCTGGTCGAGCGCCAGGCCGAGCTGGCGCAGGTATTGGCGCTGGTGATGCTGGTCAGCTGGTTGTGGCTGATTCTGGAAAACATCCTGCGCGAGCGCATCGCCCAGAGGTTCGGCTTCGAGTTGCCGCCGCCGTTGTTGCGCTATGCGACGCAGATGATCCACCAGGAGAGTCTGTTTTTCGTTCTGCCGTTCTTCTTTATCACCACCACCTGGAACAGCGGTCAGCTGCTGTTCAGCGGCCTGCTGGCCAGCGCGGCGCTGGTCTCGATCATCGACCCGCTTTACTACCGCTGGCTGGCGCCCAAGCGCTGGCTATTTCTCGCGTATCACACCCTGACCCTGTTCGCCGTGCTGCTCACGGCGCTGCCGATTATCTTCAAACTGACCACCCCGCAGAGCTATCAGTTGGCGCTTGCCGCGGCGGTCGTGCTGTCGTTTCCCTCACTGTTCACGATCATCACCGTACAACGCTGGTGGCGTGGCCTGCTGCTGGTTGGGATGACCCTGGCGATAGGTGCTGGCGGCTGGCTGGTACGCGTCTGGGTGCCACCGGCAACCCTGTGGCTGACCCAGGTGGCTGTGACTAGCCAGTTCGATAACCAGAACCGCGCGCCGGGTGAGAGCATCAAGCAACTGAGCGTGGCGCAGCTGCGCAGCCAGGGCCTGTTCGCCTACACCGCAATCAATGCGCCGCGCGGGCTGAACGAGCGGATTTATCACGTGTGGCGGCGCGATGGCGGCGAAGTCGAACGCATCGCCCTGGATATCCATGGCGGGCGCAAGGAAGGCTACCGCGCCTGGACCCACAAACAGAACTTCCCTGCCGACGCCGTAGGCCGTTGGCAGGTCCAGGTGCTGACCGAGGCCGGGCAGATGATCGGAGTGTTGCGGTTTAAGGTTGTGGAGTAACCGCAGGGCTCAACCAAAAAACCAGTAGCACACCAATATGGCCGCCACCACCCCAGCAAACTCGGCCAGCAGCGCGCAACCCACGGCATGCCGTACGCGCTGAATACCCACCGCACCGAAGTACACGGCCAGCACATAGAAGGTGGTTTCCGTGCTGCCCTGCACCGTGGCGGCGATCAGCGCGGCGAAGCTGTCGACGCCCTGGGTCTGCATGGTTTCGATCAACATGGCGCGCGCTGCGCTGCCGGAGAACGGTTTGACCAGCGCGGTGGGCAGCGCTTCGACAAAGCGGGCGTCCCAGCCAACTGCCTCAACCAGCCAACGAATGCCGTCAAGGCCGAACTCCAGCGCACCGGACGCACGCAACACGCCAATCGCGCAGAGCATCGCCACCAGGTAGGGCAGCAGGCTCTTGGCCACGTCGAAGCCTTCCTTCGCGCCTTCGACAAACTCTTCGTACACCGCCACCTTCTTCAGCGCGCCGAGCAGCAGAAACAGCAAGACGATGCCGAACAGCGTGAGGTTGCCGGCCAGCGACGACAGGGCCGCCAGCGCCGTGGCCGACATGGTCGCCAGCACGGCCATAAAGCTGCCGAGCAACAGCGCGCCGGGGATCAGGTAGGCCAGCACCACCGGGTCCCACAGGCGCAGACGCTGCATCAGCGCCACCGACAGCAGGCCGACCAGGGTCGAAGCGCTGGTCGCCAGCAGAATCGGCAGGAATACCAGGGTTGGGTCGGGCGCGCCTTGCTGGGCGCGGTACATAAAGATGGTTACGGGCAGCAGGGTTAGCGACGAGGCGTTGAGCACCAGAAACAGGATCTGCGCGTTACTCGCCGTGGTGCTGCTGGGGTTGAGGGTCTGCAGCGCACGCATGGCCTTGAGGCCAATCGGCGTGGAGGCGTTGTCCAGGCCCAGGCCATTGGCGGCGAAGTTCATGGTGATCAGGCCGAGGGCCGGGTGACCACGCGGGACTTCCGGCATTAACCGCGCAAACAGCGGGCCGAGCATCCGCGCCAGGGCATCGACCAGGCCAGCTTTCTCGGCTATGCGCAGCAGGCCAAGCCAGAGGGTCAGGGTGCCGAACAGCAGCACCATGACCTCGACCGACAGCTTCGCCATGGCAAACAGGCTTTCGACCATGGCGGCAAATACCGCCGGATCGTCACCGAGCAGCCAGCGCGACAAGCCGGCAAGCGCCGCCACCACGAAAAACCCCAGCCAGAGCCAATTGAGCATGCCGTCTCTCCCCCAGATCAATGGGCGGGATGATAGCGCGGCTTAGTGAGGCTGGGGTGGGGTTAACCGCTATGGCGCGTTTGAGCCGCGAGCCATACAACCACTAGTACCAATTCGGGTCACTTTTCAGCTGCTCTAGCAGCAACTGCTGAGTGGCTTCGTCCGGCTCGCCAAGCCAGCGCAGGGTGGCATGCTGGCTGGGTGCCCTGTCCGTCGGCAGGCCGTCGGGCAGTTGCACGTAGAGGGCATAGGCATCGTCCTTGTCCCAGCTGAAGGCTACGTAGAGGCGCTGGTTGAAGCAGTTGTGCTCTTCGCACAGCTGACCGACCAGGTACTTGTCGCCGTCATCATCCAGGCCCTGCATCGGACTGGCGATGCCGCTGAGGTTCATCACCCAGTCCGGCAAACGGCTTTCATCCTCTACCAGCTCTTGCCAGCTTTCTTGGTAAGCAGGGTCACTGGCGAGCAGTTCATTGAGGCGGAATTGGCCGTCGGTGTCCGCGGCCAAAGCCGCCGCACTACCGCCCAGCAACAGGGCGGCAAGCAGCGTCTTGATGGTCATGGTTGCTCCTCTATCCACGTGGGCGACGGCCCATAATGAACGAGACGATAAACATCACCAGGAACACCACGAACAGAATCTTCGCGATACCCGTGGCGGTGCCGGCGATACCGCCGAAGCCCAGGACTGCAGCGATGATGGCGATAATCAGAAAGGTAATGGCCCAACTCAACATGGCGAAACTCCTTCTCTACTCAAGTGTGCGCCGTGGCGCTAGATGACCCGGTGTGGCACAGGCCACACCGGGGCGTGCTTACTGCATGGACTGCTTCAAGGTGCGCATGCGGTCATGGTTGGCACGAACTTTCGGCATTTCTACCGCCAACAGGGCCTGCACACTCGGCTCTGAACCTTCTAGAGCATCCTCAAACGCATGCAGAATGCGGTCTTCGGCCTCTTCCAGTTGCGTCACGTAGGTGGCCTCGGTGTCGCTGGCCAAGCTAGCTTTGGTATCGGCATAAATCTGACGCAGCTTGCCGACAAAGGTACCGCCGCTGGCTGGGACTTCCTGGTTGGCGGCAACTTTCACCGACAGCGCGCGGATCAGTTCGCTCTTGCTCTGCGACATGTCGCGGAACAGCACCTGCAGACGCACGTCCTTCACTTCATCGTGAGCGTGCTGGTAGAAGCGCTGGCCGTCACGGGTGATTTCGATCAGTTCGTTGAGTTGTTCGGTGGTGTCAGTCATGGTGGATCTCCTGTGAGTTGTAGCGGCTGCCCAAGCGGCAAGGCAGCCTCAGACAACAGGTAGCGGCCGGCATGGCCGCTACCCGGATGGATCAGCTGGCAACGCGCAAAGCATCGGCATCAACACCGCGCACGCCACGGATGTTGCGGGCGGTTTCAACGGCCAATTGCTTCTCGGCGTTGCTCAGCACGCTACCGCTGAGGCTGACCATGCCCTTCTGGGTGTCGACCGAAATATTCAAACCGTCGAGGTTGCGGCTATAGATAAAGCTGGATTTCACCTTGCTGGTGATCCACGCATCGCTAATCGCCGCAGCGGTTTCATCGGCCGCGTTCTGTGCCTTGGCCGCAGTGCTGTCAGTGGCGCTGACGCTAAGCAGGTTGTTCACCTCACGCACACCTTCGGTGTTGGCCGCCAGACGACCGGCCAGGTCCTTGGCCTCGGCGCTCTGCGCACTACCGATCAGGCTGACCATGCCGTTTTCCGCGTTGACGTTGATGTCCAACCCTTCGGTATTACTGTTCCACAACAGCTTGGATTTCACCGTGGCTACCAGAGTCGCGTCGTCAAAACGTTGCGACAGGTTCGGCTCGGCGCTGGCCTTGGCTTCGAAGTTCGGGTCGAGGGTCAGCTGGTTGTCGACCTTTTTCACCCCTTCAATACCCAGGGCGATCTGTTCAGCCAAATCGCGCTCGACATCGGTTTCCACCTTACCGGTCAGCTTGGCGCTGCCGTTTTCCACATCCACGTCGATGGTGAAGGGGTTGAGGTGGCGGTTAAGGGCAAACGCAGTCCAGATCGAGCCTTCCTGGCGCGCCTCGCTCAACGCACGACTGGTATCGCCCTCGGCAGCATAGGCAGCGAAAGGGGCCAGGCCGATCAGGCCGGCGGTCGCAGTGGCCAAGGCCAGAGTTTTCAATTTATGCATGGCAGTTCCTCCAATGGATAACGATCAAGCGAGCGGCCGTTTGTCGCCGCTGTTACTGGTAGATCGCAAGTGCCATGCCAGCTTTCTTTATCGATATAAATTCATAAATATCAATAACTTATGACATGGCAACGAAGGCGACAGGCTTGCAGCTTGCATGATCGGTGCAGAACGGCCGTGCAACTTGCACGACGCGTTGCGGACTAACCCTGTGCACGCAATGACTGTGTGCGGGATAAGAAGGAGATGGCTATGCATGCAAGCACAGAGGAACACAGCCTGGGGCGCATTCTGCTGGTGGATGACGAGACGGCCATCCTGCGCACCTTTCGCTATTGCCTGGAAGATCAGGGTTATCAGGTGAGTACCGCGAGTAGTGCGGCACAGGCCGATGCCTTATTGCTGCGCCAGGTCTTCGATCTGTGCTTTCTCGACCTGCGCCTGGGCGCGGATGACGGCCTGGAGGTGCTGGCGCAGATGCGCCTGCAGGCACCCTGGATGCGTGTCGTGATCGTTACCGCGCACTCGGCAGTGGACACTGCAGTGGATGCGATCCAAGCCGGTGCGGCGGATTATCTGGTCAAACCCTGCAGCCCGGAGCAGCTGCGCCTGGCCGCAGCCAAACAGCTGGAAGCCCGCCAGCTGGTCGAACGTCTGGAGCGCCTGGAAGGCTATGTACGCAAGCCAGGCGATGGCCTCGACTCGCAGAGCCCGGCGCTGATGGCGGTGCTGCAGACGGCCAAGCAGGTGGCCGACACCGACGCCAATATCCTCATCCTCGGCGAATCCGGCACCGGCAAGGGCGAGTTGGCACAGGCCATTCACCGCTGGAGCAAGCGCGCGAAAAAATCCTGCATCACCATCAACTGCCCATCGCTGAGCGCCGAGCTGATGGAAAGCGAGCTGTTCGGGCATAACCGCGGCTCTTTTACCGGCGCCAGCGAAAGCACCCTGGGGCGCGTAAACCAGGCCGATGGTGGCAGCCTGTTCCTCGACGAGATCGGTGACTTCCCATTGGCGCTGCAGCCCAAACTGCTGCGTTTTATTCAGGACAAGCAATACGAGCGCATCGGTGACCCGGTAACCCGCCAGGCCGATGTGCGGATTCTCGCGGCGACCAACCTCAATCTGGATGAGATGGTTCAACAGGGACATTTCCGCGAAGACCTGCTGTATCGCCTCAACGTCATCACCCTGACCCTGCCACCGCTACGCGAACGGCGTGAGGACATCCTCGACCTGGCCGAGCGCTTTCTCGCGCGCTTTGTCGTCGAGTACGCACGCCCCGCGCGCAACTTCAGTGAAGAGGCGCGTGAGGCGCTGCTGAGCTACGCCTGGCCGGGCAATATCCGCGAGCTGCGCAACGTCATCGAGCGCGCCAGCATCATCTGCACCGAGGAGCTGGTGCAGGTCAGCCACCTCGGACTGAGCGCCGCGAGCAGCCAGTGCGCGCCGCAAATCGGTGACCAACTGAGCCTGGAAGCCCTGGAAAAAGCCCATATCAGCGCCGTGATGGCCAACAGCGAAAGCCTCGACCAGGCGGCAAAAACCCTCGGCATCGACGCCTCGACCCTGTACCGCAAACGCAAGCAACTCAGCCTGTGAACCTGCGCAGCCGGCTATTTATAAGCAGCAGCGCGCTGCTCACCGTGGCCCTGGTGGGGCTGTTGCTGGGCATGTTCAGCGTGTTGCAGCTGACCCAGGTGCAGAGCCAGGCGATGACCCGCAACCTGCAGATCATCGACGCCAGCCTGGGCTTGCGTCAGGAGCTGGGCAAGCAGGTGATTCTGCTGCTCGCCGAAGATCTCGACCGCGAGGCCCTGAAAACCTCTGACCTGCAGTTCAAACGCTGGCTGCAACGGGCCGCTGAGAGCGCCACCGACGAGAGCGATCATCAGGCCATTGCCGAACTCGAACGTGCCTACGCCAGCTTCGATGACCTGCTGGCCAAACCCCTGACCGTACGCCGCGAACTGCTGCGCAATGACAGCTTCGGCCGCGCCATTGAAGCTCTGCGTGACCGCATCAACGCGGTGCAAACGCGCTACATCAAGGCCGTGGATCAGGAAGAAACACGCGCCCGCGAACGAGCCTGGCTGATCGCCGGCCTGCTCGGGCTGATCGGCCTGGCGGTACTGGTGATTGGCTTTGTCACCGCACATAGCATCGCCCAGCGCTTCGGCCGGCCAATTGAGGCCCTGGCGCGGGCCGCTGACCAGATCGGCCAGGGCGACTTTCAGGTCACCCTGCCGCTGACCCCGGTGGCGGAAATGTCCGCCCTGAGCCAGCGCTTCGGCCTGATGGCCGAAGCGCTGCGCGAGTTCAAGAACAGCGATGTCGAAGCGCTGCAAGCCGAGCAGCAACGTCTGCAGGCGGTACTCGACAGCATCGATGACGGCCTGCTGATCTTCGATTGCGCCGGCCGGGTCGAGCACATCAACCCGGTGGCCCTGCGCCAGTTGAACTGGGGCGACGAGCAGCTCGGGCAGACCCTCGACGTGGCACTGAACCGCGCCGATCTGGCCGAGCAACTGCAGCGGGTGCTGCAGGGCGAAAGCCTGGACGAAACCCTGGACGACCTGCAGGTACAGATCGACGGTGAAAACCGTTTGCTGGCCTACAGCCTGTCCGGGGTCAGCCACAATGAAGGCCGCCTGATGTGCGCGGTGATGGTGCTGCGCGATGTCACCGAACAGCGCGCCTTTGAACGGGTGCGCAGCGAGTTCGTGCTGCGCGCCTCGCACGAGCTGCGCACGCCGGTGACCGGCATGCTGATGGCATTTGCCCTGCTGCAGGAGCGCCTGCAGTTCGCTGCCGAATCCCGCGAAGCCGACCTGTTGAACACCGTGGATGAGGAAATGCAGCGCCTGTTGCGACTGATCAACGATCTGCTGAACTTCTCGCGCTACCAGAACGGCCTGCAAACCCTAGAGCTGTCTGCCTGCGCTCTGGAGCCGCTTCTGCTGCAAACCCAACAGCGCTTCGGCGCCCAGGCCGCCGAGCTGCAGGTCAGCCTGGCCTGTGAGGTGCACGGCGAGCTGCCGGACGTGCAGATCGACCCGCTGCAGATCGAACGGGTGCTCGACAACCTGATCGGTAACGCCCTGCGCCACAGCCACCCCGGTGGGCAGATCCGCCTGCAAGCGCGGCAGCAGGACGAACGGGTGGTACTCAGCGTGGAAGACAACGGCGAGGGCATTCCCTATCGTCAGCAGACACGGATCTTCGAACCCTTCGTCCAGGTCAGCCGCAAGAAAGGCGGCGCCGGCCTGGGCCTGGCGCTGTGCAAGGAGATCGTCCAGCTGCACGGCGGGCAGATCGGCGTGCACTCACGCGCAGGGCAAGGCGCGCAGTTCTATGTCGCGCTGCCGGTATAAGCCGTCGATTACGCGCAATCAGCCAGGCTGATGCAGATTGCCTATTGGCCAGTGCATGTCGACACTCAGCGCTCCAGTCCCGAGGAGCGCCGCCATGCCCAGCATCAACCCCAGCCCCGCCCAACTGGCCGCATTCACCGCCGATGTGGCGGACGATACGCCGCTGCTGATGCTCAACCTGCTGCGTTTCCAGGCCCAGGCCAGCTATGCCGCCGCCACCAGCCATGCGTCGTGTAGCGGCCGCGAAGCATATGCGCGCTACAGCCAGACGGCGCTGCGCAAGGTACGCGGGGTTGGCGGTGAAGTGCAGATCATGGCCGCCGCGCAGGCTGCTCTGATTGCCCCGGCCGATGAGCACTGGGATGAACTGCTGCTGGTGCGCTACCCATCGAAGGCCGCCTTCCTGAGCATGCTTGCCGACCCGGAGTACCGCGCGGCAACCGAGCACCGCACGGCAGCTCTAGCTGATTCGCGGCTGATCGCCACCACGCCGCGATAACGACTGCTTACTGCTGGCGGTTAAGCACCAAAAGCAAAGCCGCCGTCTCAGCATCCGGCTCGCCGTCATAGCGTGCCGGGCGGTACTTCATCTGCAGGGCAGCGATCACGTTGCGCGTGGCCTGGTCTAGCTCGCCATGGCTGGGCACGGCATAGCCCTGGCGCGCCAGCTGCTCCTGAAACCACTGCACGCTTGGCAGGCTGGCACTGAACAGTGCCTGCTCATGCGCCACCTCGGCGGCATCTGGCCAGGGCATCAGGCCGGCATCGGCCAGGCGCTTCCAGGGAAATAGCGGACCGGGGTCGACCTTGCGCTGCGGGGCGACATCGCTGTGCGCCAGGATGCTGCCGGGCGGCAGCTGGTGGCGCTGCATGATGTCCTTGAGCAGCACGATCAGCGCATCGATCTGCGCCGGGGCAAAAGGCTGCCAGTAGCGGCCGGTGGGACCGTCATAGAAGCCCTGGTTGACCAGCTCGATACCAATCGTGGTGCCATTGAGCCAGGTGCGCCCTTGCCACTGACTGTCGCCGGCATGCCAGGCGCGGCGGTTTTCATCGACCAGGCGGTAGATGGTCGCGGGCGCTTCGCCGATCAGGTAATGGCTGCTGACCTCGGTCTCGGTCAGCAGGTGCAGCGAGCGTGCCAAATCGGTGGAGGTGTAGTGCAACACGATGTACTGCACGCGGCTGTTCTGCCCAGTGGCGGTATGGCTGTCATCAATGCGTAGGCCGCTGCTGCAACCGGCCAGCAACAAGACCAGAAAACTTAAACACAGAACTTTCATGGGCTGATATGCAACACGCTTTGCAGGTTATCCAGCAGCATATCGACGCTGAGCATGATCAATAGCATGCCCATCAGCCGCTCCACTGCGGTCAACCCGCGAGGTCCAAGAAAACGCTGCAGTAACGAGGCCTGCAACAGAATAAATGCGGTCGCCGCCCAGGCCAGCAGCACTGCGACGTAGAGCTCCCAGAGAGGCCCGTCGTGTGTGTTGCGCAGAGTCATCAACACCGCCAGGGCTGAGGGACCGGCCACCGCTGGGGTGGCCAGCGGCACCAGCATCGGTTCGCCATCCGGCACATCACCCAACACCCCTTGCGGGCCGGGGAAGATCAGGCGCATGGCGATCACGAACAGGATGATACCGCCGGCAATCGCGGTTGCCTCCCGCGACAGGCCCAAGGCGCTGAGCACTTTGTCACCAAAGGTAAGAAACAGCAGCAACAACGCCAGGGCAAACAACAGCTCACGCGCGGCGACCCGCAAGCGGCGCTTCTCCGGCACATTCTTCAGTGCCGCGATAAAGATGGCGATATTGCCGAAGGGGTCGGTGACCAGAAAGATCAACGCGGCGATGCCGAAAATTTCCATAGCTACTCCTCAACAAATCGGCAGAGTTTAGTGCTTATGTCGGCAGAAAACGCCTTTGATCAGGCACAAACGCCACGCTGGTCTGTTGCCTGGGCAAGGTGCGTCTGACGCTGCTAGACTAGGAATTTGTACAAACATGTATTTTTTGTACAGCCCTTGCATCGATTAGGGGATCAACACCATGCGCGCACTGCTGTGGTTCAAACAGGATCTACGCCTTGATGACCACCCTGCCCTGCAGGCGGGCCTGACCGCCGAATGCCTACTACCGGTGTATGTACTGGACCCGGCACTGCTGCAGCTCAACGAATTTGGCATGCGCCGCATGGGCGTACACCGCGCGCGCTTTCTGCTGGAAAGCCTGGTGGCGCTGGAAGGCGAATTGCGCCAGCGCGGTTCACACCTGCTGGTAGTCATCGGCTCGGCAGAACAGGCTATCCCCCAGCTGGTCGCCCAGTTCAATCTGAACCAGGTGCTGGCCCTGGAGGAAATTGCCCCCGACGAACGCGCTCAGGTGGCACGCGTGGCGCGTCGTCTCGGCGACGCGGTCCTGCAGCAGGCCCCCGCCAACAACCTGCTACGTGCTGAAGAGCTGCCTTTCAGTGTCGAGCAACTGCCCCATGTGTTCAGTAAATTCCGCAGCCTGGTGGAAGAGCGCTTGCAGGTGTTCCAGCCGCGCCATGCGCCAGAGCGTTTACCGGGGCTACCGGATGGTGCGCTGGCACTGATGCAACCACTGCCAACACTGACCCAATTGGGCCTCGGCGAGCCGCTCAGCGTAGCGGCCAGCGCCTTCCCCTTCTCCGGCGGCGAACCGGCTGCGCTGGGCCGGCTGCGTGACTACCTGTGGAAAACCCAAGGTGTGCGCCAGTACAAGGACACCCGCAACGGCATGATCGGCAGCGAGTACTCGTCGAAGTTCTCACCCTGGCTGGCCAACGGCAGCCTGTCCGCACGCCGCGTGGTGGCCGAGCTGCGTCGGCATGAGGCGCAGTTCAAACGCAATGATTCGACCCACTGGCTGTGGGTGGAGATGCTGTGGCGCGACTTCTTCCGCTGGACCCTGATTCGTCACGGTAGCGCGCTGTTCAAGGCCGGCGGCCTGAAAGCTACCGAGCGTGCACCACAGCAACTGGATCAACGCTTTCAAGACTGGTCACGCGGGCGCATCGGCATGCCGCTGGTGGATGCCAATATGCGCGAACTGGCAGCCACCGGATTTATGTCAAATCGCGGCCGGCAGGTGGTCGCCAGCTACCTGATCAATGACCTGCAACAAGACTGGCGCCACGGCGCAGCCTGGTTCGAGGAACACCTGATTGATTACGACCCGGCCAGCAACTGGGGCAACTGGGCTTACCTGGCTGGCGTGGGCAACGATCCACGGCACAACCGGGTGTTCAATGCCCTACGCCAGGCCCGTGAATATGACCCCGACGCGCAGTACGTCAGCCTTTGGCTACCCGAGCTGCGCGATGTGCCGCAGGCGCTGCGGCATACGCCCTTCCTGCTCGCCGGCGGACACCTGCGCAGCCTCGGTTACCCGCAGCTAGACAGCATTCCGGAGAGCTGGAAGCCCTACCTGCACGCAGTGGCCTGAGCCGAATTAACTCAGCTCAACCCGGTTGCGTCCGCCGCTCTTGGCCCGATACAGCGCTTGATCGGCCCGCTCGAACACCTGGTCGCTGCCTTCCTCACCAGCAAATGCGGTCAAGCCCGCAGACAGGGTGATGGTCACGCGCTCACCGCGAAAGTGGAACGGACACTGCTCGACGCCCTCGAGCAAGGTTTGCAGCAGCTGTTGCCCACCTTCCATGGGTGTCGAAGGAATCAGCAGAACAAACTCTTCGCCGCCGAAACGGGCAATGAAATCGGTTTTGCGCAGGCGCTTGGCCAGCTCGCCGGCAATGATCTTCAACACCTTGTCGCCAGCCAGGTGGCCGTAACCATCATTGATCCGTTTGAAGTGATCAATATCCAGCACCGCCAGCAGCAACTCACCGCCATAGCGTTTCCAGCGCGCCATCTCCAGCTCCAGGCGCTCGCTCCAGCCGGCCCGATTAGGTAGGCCGGTAAGCGGATCGATCAGAGCTTTCTGCCGTTGTTCTTCGAGGTGATCGCGGAAGCTCTGCGCTTCCTGCTCCATATCCGCGACCTTCTGAGTCAGGCTTTGCAGGCGTTGCGCCACTTCATCCTCATGACCGTCGCGATGCTTCTGATGCTCACTGACGGTGCTGAGCAAGCCATCCAGGCGCGCTTCCAGTGATTGCTTGAGGGTCGGCAGATCAACCGCATCCTGCACGCTGGCCTGCAAACCGCTGACCTGCTCACGCAGCTCCTGATTAAAGCTTCGCGCGCTTTCTACCGACTCGCTGTAGCCCTCATGGGCCTCACTGAGGGTGCTGAGAAACGATGCCAGGCGCTCATTTAGCTGCTTCAGGTAACTGGCAAACTCACGCTGACCACTGTCGGTCACGGCCAGCACCAGCACCGCCAGATCGTCCAGCACCGCCACCAGCTCGTACCAGTTCAAGCCGCCCTGCACGCGCTGGCGCAAGGCCTCGCCCTGCGGTTGATGGCGCTCCGGCAGCTCCAGCTCATCGAGCAGGCCCATCAGGCTGTCACCGATATGCGGGGCGACGGCGCTATAACCCGGCTCGGGAATTTCCGGCAGGGCATAGACCGGATCGCCAGAGCCCTGAGCGGGTGCAACTGTTGCTGGCGCTGCTGCGCTGGGCGCTATTGCCACCACCGGCTGTGCTTCTAACACGGGATTTGGCGTGGCAGGTGCGGCGGGCGCAGGCGCCTCGTTGTTCGGGTTTACCGCCACTTCAGCAGCCTGTACTGCGGCTTGAGGTTGCGCGATAACAGCCGGGGCTGACGTTGCGGGTGGCAGCATATCGGCTGACGCCGGCGCGCTGTCATCAGGGCTACCAGGCACTGCGTCCTTGCTGCCAAACAGACGCTGGAGAAACCCCGGACGCGCCTGGCTGGCCTCGCCATCAAGCGCGGCCAGGGCCTGCTGCTGCAGATTGCTTAATTCACTGAGCAGCGCGGGCAGTTCGCGCGGTTGACTGGCACGTTCCTCAATGCGTTTGGCAAATTGCTTGAGCGCTTTGCGCACCTCGCGCGGCGGCTCCAGGGCGAGCAGTTGATCGGTCAGACTCGTCACACCGGAAATGTTCTGCTCGACGCGATCCTGACGGTGTTTCTCAGAGTCCAGCACGGCCTTTTCCAGACGCGGAATCAGTGCCGAAAGCCCCTTATCGATATCATCGCGGCGCAGAATATCGCGCAGCTCCTGCATGCACTGGTCAACTGACTTGTCGCTGCCCTCGGCTGCCAGCGAGCTGCGCACCAGGCCGCGCCTTAGCAGGTCAAGCCGGGCATCCCAGCGGCGTTCAAGCTTCTCTTGCTGTTCCAGGCTTTCCAGGTACTTGCTTTTCCAGCGCTGGGCATCATCGGTCATGGTGGCGATCCAAACTTAAGGCCCAATCAGCATAGGCGTTGCAGGCTCATAGAGTGAAGTGGGCAAGCGAATTTGCACCGCCACCGGCAGGTGGTCGGAAATTGGCTGCGACAACACCTCACAACGCTCCAGCGGCAAGCCAGGGCTGAGCAGAATGTGATCAAGGCAACGCTGCGGTCGCCAACTGGGAAAAGTTGCCTCGATCTGCGGAGCAACCAGATCAAGATCGCGCAGCGGTGAGTGCTGCAGCAGGTCATTGGCATGGGTGTTCATGTCACCCATCAGCACTATGTGCCGATAGTCACCCAGCAGTTCGCGGATATAAGCCAACTGGCGCGTGCGAGTACGCGCGCCAAGGGACAGGTGCATCATTACCACGGCGACTGCATCCGGCCCTTCGCCCAGGCGCAGCAACATCGCGCCACGGCCAGGCGGGCCGGGCAATGGATGATCTTCCAGCAGGCTGGGGCGCAAACGGCTGAGCACGCCATTGCTGTGCTGCGCCAGACGGCCGAGGTTGCGGTTGAGTTGCTGATACCAGTAAGGGAAAGCGCCGAGGTGCGCGAGGTGCTCGACCTGATTGACGTAGCCCGAACGCAGGCTGCCGCCATCGACCTCCTGCAACGCGACCAGGTCGAAATCACCGAGTAGATCGCCAATCCGTTGCAGATTGCCACTGCGCCCGGCATGCGGCAGCAAATGCTGCCAGCTGCGTGTTAGGTAGTGGTGGTATCGCTGGGTGCTGATGCCCACCTGGATGTTGAAACTGAGCAGCCGCAGGCTGCCATTCTGCGGCCATTCATCCGCTGGCGCGCAACGTGGATTGACCTGTGGATCGCACAGGTCAATCGCCCGTCTGGCCGGCCAGCGCCTGAGCATTACGCGTTATCCGCGTACGCCAGTTACTGCGCGGCGCGTTCTTTGGCGATCAGGTGATCAGCCACTTGCAGCGTTTGTTGCGGACCACCCGAGCTGCTGATGTCGAAACGGTACTTGCCGTTGACGATCATCACCGGCACGCCAGTGATCTGATAAGCCATGGCCAGTTTCTTGGCCTTTTCCAGCTGGCTCTTCACACCGAAGGAGTTATAGGTCTTGAGGAAGGCGTCCTTGTCGATACCCTCAGCAGCCAGGAAATCAGCCATTTCTTCCGGAGTAGCAAGTTTCTTGCCCTGCACATGGATGGCATCGAAGATCGCAGCATGCACCTTATGCTCGGCTTTCATCGCTTCAAGGGTGATGAACATCTGGCCGTGCACATTCCACATGCCACCGAACATGGCCGGGATGCGCACGAAATTGACATCCTCTGGCAGGGTGTCGATCCACGGATTGATGGTGTCTTCAAACTTGTAGCAATGGCCACAGCCGTACCAGAACAGCTCGACCACTTCGATTTTGCCTGGTTTGGCAACTGCTACTGGGTTGTTCAGCTCAACATATTGCTTGCCCGCTTCAATTGGCTCGGCATGAGCGCTCAGACCAAACAGGCTGGCAGTGACGAGAGTGGCACTGAGGATCAGGTTACGCATGCGTTACTCCTTGGCTATAGACGGTGCGTGGTGACGAACCGAAATTCGACACGCGAGGCAAACTGGGGTTCCGTGCATTGTAGCGATGCCCACAACGAAAAAGGGTGGCCTGAGCCACCCTATTTCATTACGACATGTAGCGCTGCTAACGGATCAATGCAGACCCTGGATAAAGCTGGATACCGCTTCGATATCCTTGTTGCTCAGCTTGGCTGCGATCGAACGCATGATCATGCTGTCGCCATCATTGGTACGGTTGCCTTCGCGGAAGTCAGTCAGTTGCTTGGCGATGTATGTTGCGTGCTGGCCACCCAGCTGCGGGTAACCTGCGGCATCCAGACCGGCGCCGTTCGGCGAATGACAGCCGGTGCAAGCAGGCATGCCTTCAGCCAATTTGCCACCGCGGAACAGCTCGCCGCCACGCTTAACCAGCTTCGGATCAGCAGCGCCAACACTCATCTGCTGGCTGGAGAAGTAAGCGGCGATATCGGCCAAGTCTTCTTCTGTCAGGTTATCCAGCAAACCGGTCATTTCCACGATAGGACGTGCACCGGATTTGATGTCATGCAGCTGCTTGAGCAGGTATCGCTCGCCTTGACCAGCCAGTTTCGGGAAGTTCGGTGCAACGCTATTACCATCGGCAGCATGGCACGCACCACACACAACAACCTTACCCTGACCGGCTTCAGCATTGCCTGCGGCATGTGCCAGGCCAGTGATGCCCAGGGTCAACAGCAGACTCACGAGTACTTTGTTCATCAGCTAATCCAATTTACGGCTAAGAGAAAGAGTTTATAAGCCGGGCTTACTCGGTCATCAACTTGATGACAGCTTGGTAATCCTCGGCCGTGCAGTCCATGCACAACCCGCGGGGCGGCATTGCATTCAGACCATTGGTGACACTCTGTACCAGAGCATCGGTACCCTTGGCCAGACGCGGTTCCCAGGCGGCCTTGTCACCACGCTGCGGGGCAGTCGGAATCTGTCCACCATGGCAGACGCCACACGCGCGAGCGTAGACGGCTTCTGGGTCCTGTGCAGCCTGAACGCTCAACGACAGCATCAAGGCGCTAGCTGCAATCAGCAATTTTTTCATCAGATCAACCTCATCAGGGAGGGGAACGTACTGCTTTCTATGGGCAGATGATCTAAATCGTTCCCGTGAACACTTATCCAACAGCGGGAGAAAGCGCACACAAAATCTGCGCCATTATATACTGGCGTCATTGAAACGGAAACGACGCAGCTTGCCGCGCTATGCGCCAACAGGCAGGCTGCGCGCAAATGTCGCAAGGGCATCGCGCCTGTAACGCCACTCTACGCTCGCCCTCACGGATACCCAGATGCAAGCCAAGAACCCCATTATCGGCCTGTGCCAACAGGCTACTTTCCTTATCAGCGCGGCCAAAGTTGACCAGTGCCCTGAAGATTTCGGCCATGAAGTGGCTTTTGCCGGGCGCTCCAACGCCGGTAAATCCAGCGCGCTGAACACCCTGACCCACGCCAGCCTGGCACGCACCTCGAAGACGCCAGGGCGCACCCAGCTGCTCAACTTCTTCAAACTCGACGAAGAGCGCCGCCTGGTCGACCTGCCAGGTTATGGCTACGCCAAGGTGCCAATCCCGCTCAAGCTGCACTGGCAGAAGCACCTGGAAGCCTACCTTGGCAGCCGTGAATGCCTGCGCGGATTGATGCTGATGATGGATATTCGCAAGCCGCTGACCGAGTTCGACATCCTTATGCTGGATTGGTCAGTTGCCAGCGAAATGCCCATGCACATTCTCCTGACCAAGGCCGACAAGCTGGCGTTTGGTGCAGCGAAGAACACCCTGCTCAAGGTCCGCCAGGATATTCAAAAGGGCTGGGGTGATCGCGTCAGCATCCAACTGTTCTCCGCACCCAAACGTATTGGCATTGAAGACGCCCAAGCGGTGTTGGCCGAATGGATGCAATTGGGGGAGTTTGCCCTGCCGGATGACGAAGAAGCCGACGCCTGACCAAAGGTCGCGCCACGGCGCACCCGATAGCGGCCACAAAAGGCAGGCAAAAAAAACCCCGAACTTCTTATGGGGGAGGGAAGTTCGGGGTTTAACGTCTGAACCGCTAGGGCGGGGGTCCAGAATCTGCCAACACTTAACACAACAAAGGAGCATTGATTGGCTGTCTAGGCCATTCATAAACTCTGAGTGGCCAACCCAAAACAAAGTTCAGGCATGCGTGAAAATTAATTAGTTATAAACAGGCCCGTATTAATTCCACGCCTTCACACGCATACCATTAGGCGGCAACCCCCACATATCAGTGGGCCTCGTCCCAGTTATCGCCTACACCCACTTCCACCAGCAACGGCACATCCAGCGCGGCGGCATTGCCCATCAGCGGTTTGATCTGCTCACGCACCTGCTCGACCAGATCCTCACGCACCTCAAGCACCAGTTCGTCGTGTACCTGCAAAATGACCTTGGCATCCAGGCCGGATTCGCTCAGCCAGTTATCCACTGTCACCATCGCACGCTTGATGATATCCGCCGCAGTGCCTTGCATCGGCGCATTGATCGCCGTGCGTTCGGCGCCTTTGCGCAACGCCTGGTTCTTCGCATGAATATCCGGCAGGTATAGGCGGCGGCCGAACAGTGTCTCGACAAAGCCCTGCTCGGACGCCTGCTCGCGAGTGCGCTCCATATAGGCCAGCACGCCGGGATAACGGGCGAAATACACATCGATATACGCCTGCGCCTGTTTACGGTCGCAGCCGATCTGCTTGGCCAGGCCAAAAGCGCTCATGCCGTAGATCAAACCGAAGTTGATCGCCTTGGCGCTGCGGCGCTGATCGCTGGTTACGTCCTCCAACGCCACGCCGAACACCTCGGCAGCAGTGGCCCTGTGCACATCGCGGCCGTGGCGGAAGGCATCCAGCAGGCTTTCATCCTTGGCCAGGTGCGCCATGATGCGCAGCTCAATTTGCGAGTAATCCGCCGCCAGCAGCTTGTAGCCTTTGGGCGCAACAAACGCCTGGCGAATACGCCGACCTTCAGCCGTGCGGATCGGAATATTCTGCAGGTTCGGATCGGTGGACGATAAACGCCCGGTCGCGGCCACTGCCTGGTGGTAGCTGGTGTGGATGCGCCCGGTGCGCGGGTTGATCTGCTCCGGCAAGCGGTCGGTGTAAGTGCTTTTCAGCTTGCTCAAGGAGCGGTACTGCATCAGCACCTTGGGCAGTTCGAAATCTTGCTCAGCCAGCTCGGCCAATACCGCCTCAGCCGTCGAGGCCTGGCCCTTGGCAGTTTTGCTGATGACCGGCAGGCCAAGTTTCTCGTAAAGAATCACGCCCAGCTGCTTGGGTGAAGCCAGGTTGAACTCCTCACCGGCGATCTCAAAGGCCTGACGCTCCAGTGCCACCAACTTTTCACCCAGCTCATTGCTTTGCAGACCCAACAAGTTGGCGTCGACCAGCGCGCCCTGACGCTCGATGCGCGCCAGCACCGGTACCAGCGGCATTTCGATCTCGTGCAGCACCTTGGCCAGGCTCGGTTCGGCCGACAGTTTGCTCCACAGGTGCTGGTGCAGACGCAGGGTCACATCGGCATCTTCGGCGGCATAGGGCGCAGCCTGAGCCAGGTCAATCTGGTCAAAGGTCAGCTGCTTGGCGCCTTTACCGGCGATGTCCTCGAAGCGGATATTGCTGTGATCCAGGTATTTGAGCGCCAGGCTGTCCATATCATGACGGGTGGCGGTGGAATCCAGCACGTAGGACTCAAGCATGGTGTCGAAGGCCACACCCTGCACCGCGATGGGTGTCGAGGCATTGGCGAGAATATTCATATCGTATTTGGCGTGCTGACCGACCTTGGCCTTGTTCGGGTCTTCCAGGATCGGCTTTAGCGCCTTGAGCACCGCATCGCGATCCAGTTGGGTCGGCACGCCCATATAGCTGTGAGCCACCGGGATATACGCCGCTTCGCCGGCCTTGACCGCAAACGACAGGCCAACCAACTGCGCCTGTTGCGCATCCAGTCCGGTGGTTTCGGTATCGAAGGCGATCAGCTCGGCATTACGCAGCTTCTCCAGCCATTGCTCGAACTGCGCTTGCTCCAGAATGCACACGTAATCGCCCAAGGCGGCCGGTGTGGGCTGTTCGGCAACGGGCGTTTCGACTGCCGCCGCTACAGCGGTCGGTGCTGCGACGGCACTGGCGCTGGGGGCCAGGGCAAACAGATCGTCCGCCGCAGCGACTGGCGCTTTGGCTGCTGGAGCCGGGTTGCTGCGCAGCAACTCATCGCGCCAGGTCTTGAATTCCAACTCGGCGTACAGCTCCATCAGCGCCGGCACATCCATCTCGCTCGGGTGCAGGGATTCGATAACGATATTCAGCGGCACATCCAGCTTGATGGTCGCCAGAGCGTAGGACAGGTAGGCCATGTCCTTGTGCTCGCTGAGTTTGGCCGGCAGGGTCTTGGCGCCGCGGATCGGCAACTCCGGCACTTTATCGAGGTTGGCGTAGAGCACATCGAGGCCACCACCGACACCGACCAGCAGGCCCAGCGCGGTCTTTTCGCCCACGCCCGGCACGCCGGGAATGTTGTCGACCTTGTCGCCCATCAGCGCCAGGTAATCGATGATCAGCTCAGGACCGACCCCGAATTTCGCTTTCACGCCATCGATGTCGTAGACGCTACCGGTCATGGTATTGACCAGCGTAACGTGCGGGCAAACCAGCTGCGCCATGTCCTTGTCGCCGGTGGAGATCACCACGTCACGGCCCTCGGCAGCGCATTGGCGGGCCAGAGTGCCGATCACATCATCGGCCTCGACGCCCTCGACGCACAGCAGCGGGTAACCCATGGCCCTGACGCTGGCGTGCAGCGGCTCGACCTGGACGCGTAGCTCATCGGGCATGGACGGACGGTTGGCCTTGTACTCGGCGAACATTTCATCGCGGAAGGTCCCGCCCTTGGCGTCGAACACCACGGCAAACGGACTTTTCGGGTACTGCTTGCGCAGGCTCTTGAGCATGTTCAGCACGCCCTTCACCGCGCCAGTGGGCAAGCCCTTGGAGGTGGTCAGCGGCGGCAGGGCATGGAAGGCACGGTAAAGGTAAGACGAACCGTCAACCAGAACGAGAGGGGCTTGGCTCATGAGCAGGATCAACCTTTTCGGCGGGGGCGGCGGTAGAATGGCCGCACCATTGGAATCAAAGGGACAAGGTTATCATGCGCGCACTCAATCGCCTGTTGCTGGCCAGCCTGCTGGCATTCACCACCCTGGTCGCTCACGCTGAAGATCCAGTGTCGGCCGACCCGGATGTAACCATTCGCCAGGACGGCGACCGCACCATCCATGAATACCGGGTCAACGGTTTTCTCTACGCGGTCAAGGTCATCCCCAAAGGCGGCAAACCGTACTTCCTGGTACGTGCCGATGGCAGCGATGGCAACTTCGTCCGTTCGGACAGCCCGGATATGTTGATTCCGGCCTGGGAAATTTTCAGCTGGTAAGAAGGCAGTTCTGCAATGTCGGTGTTTACCCCGCTTGAGCGCCACGAGCTCGAGGCGTTTCTCGCCCCCTATGGCCTGGGTCGCTTGCGCGACTTCCAGGGCATTGCTGCGGGCAGCGAGAACAGCAATTTCTTCGTTAGCCTGGAGCAGGGCGAATTCGTTCTGACCCTGATCGAGCGCGGCCCGAGCGGCGACTTGCCGTTCTTTATCGAATTACTCGACGTACTGCACGACGCTGGCCTGCCGGTGCCCTATGCACTGCGCACGACCAGCGGCGAGGCGCTGCGTAGCCTGGCAGAAAAACCGGCTCTGCTGCAGCCGCGCCTGGCCGGCAAGCATGTGCACGAAGCCAACCCACATCACTGCCAGGAAGTCGGCGCACTGCTGGCGCGCATCCATCTGGCCACACGCAATAAGCCGCTGCCGCGCAAGAGTGATCGGGGTCTGGACTGGATGCTCAGTGAAGGGCCAAGCCTGGCCTTGCAGCTACCTGATGAACAGCTGCCGCTGCTGCGCGACGCGCTGGCGGAAATTCAGATGCTCAAGCCGCGCATCTTCGCCTTGCCGCAGGCCAATCTGCATGCCGATCTATTCCGCGACAACGTGCTATTCGACGGCAACCACCTGGCCGGGGTCATCGACTTCTACAACGCCTGCTCGGGTCCGATGCTCTACGACCTGGCGATTGCCCTGAATGACTGGTGCTCGTTTGCCGACGGCAGCCTCGACAGCAAGCGCGCACAAGCACTGCTGGGAGCCTACGCCGGCTTGCGGCCCTTTACTGCGGCGGAAACGGAGCTGTGGCCGGCCATGCTGCGCATCGCTTGTGTGCGCTTCTGGCTGTCACGCCTAATTGCCGCCGAATCCTTCGCTGGCCAGGAAGTACTGATCCACGATCCGGACGAGTTCCAGCGCCGCCTTGCCCAGCGCCAGCAGGTTAATCTGGCGCTGCCGTTCGCGTTCTGAGAACTGGGCGCTGACTACAGCGCCTCGAGACAACTCGCCAGCTCACCCGCCATATTTTCCAGCAGGGCTTCATAGCCTTTGGCATCCACTGGCAAGGTACCGCCCATTGAGTCCAACTCGGCCAGAGTGACCGGCAGACCAGCAGTCAGGGTTTGTGCCAGACGTGGACGAAATGGCGGCTCACTGAATACGCAACTCGGCCCGGCCTGCTGCAAGCGCTCACGCATGGCGGCGACATGCTGAGCGCCTGGCTGCACTTCACCGAGCACGCTAAATACGCCGGCGTGGTTGAGGCCATAGGCGGCTTCGAAGTAGTCGTAGGCTTCGTGGAAGACGAAGTAGGGCTTGCCGGACAGGCCATGCAAGCGGCTTATCAGACGCTGGTCTAACGCATCCAGACGCAGGCTAAACGCCTTGGCATTGGCCTGGTAACGTGCGGCATTCGCCGGGTCGGCCTGTGCCAGGTCGGCGGCGATCTTGCCAGCAATTACCCGGGCATTGGCGGGCAGCAGCCAGAGATGAGCATCCAGGCTGCCGGGGCGATGGGCGTGGTCATGCTGTTCGGCTGCGGGCGCGTGATCTGCGTGATCTGCGTGATCTGCGTGATCTGCGTGATCTGCGTGATCATCTTTATGCTCGGCGCTGTCGCCGAAATGCCGCAGTGCCATGCCTGGCAAATCCTGCACCGCCACACTCGGTTTATCACGCCCCGCAAGCACGCGAGGCAGGAAGCTCTCCAGATCCGCACCGATCCAATACAGCAGGTCAGCATCGCGCACGCGGCGCACATCGGAGGGGCGCAACGCATAGTGGTGCGGCGAAGCACCCGGCGGCAGCAGTACATCGGGCTGGCCGACGCCGTCCTGTACGGCAGCGGCAATCAGCTGCAACGGCTTGATGCTGGTCAGCACCCGCACATCGGCTTGAACCGCGAAACTCAGGGAAAAACTGATCAACAACAGGCCTAAAGCCGGAAAAAGACGCAACACGGGGAGCACTCAAACGGGAAGGAACGGGTAATATAATAACGTCTCTCACCTTATTCGTCGTTGCCCATGACTCAAGCACCGCTGGCTTCACGCCCACACGACCACTCCCATTGCGTCAGCCATGCCCTGGCCGAGGCCGAAGCCATCTGCGCGCGCCAGGGCCTGCGCCTGACCGTTTTACGCAAGCGCGTGCTGGAACTGGTCTGGGCCAGCCACAAGCCGCTGGGCGCCTATGACATCCTCGGTGTGCTGAGCGATGAAGACGGCCGCCGCGCCGCGCCGCCAACGGTGTACCGCGCCCTGGACTTCCTCTTGGAAAACGGCCTGGTACACCGCATCGCCTCGCTGAACGCCTTTGTCGGCTGCAGCCACCCGGAACACGCTCATCAGGGCCAGTTCCTCATCTGCCGGGGCTGCAATGCGGCCATCGAGCTGGAACAGGCCACGATCAGCGACGCCATTATCAGCAGCGCGGCCGGCGTCGGTTTCGCCGTGGAAAGCCAGACCGTGGAAGTAGTCGGCCTCTGTGCAGGCTGCCGGGAGACCGCATGAGCGACGCCCTGATCCGCCTGGCCGGCGTGGGAGTGACCTTCGCCGGACAACGCGTACTCGATGATGTGCAGTTGAGCGTAAAGCCCGGCGAAATCGTCACCCTGATCGGCCCCAACGGCGCCGGCAAAACCACCCTGGTGCGTGCCGTGCTCGGCCTGCTCAAACCCGATACCGGCAGCGTCTGGCGCAAAGCCAAGCTGCGTATCGGCTATATGCCGCAGAAGCTGCATGTGGATGCCACCTTGCCGCTCTCGGTACTGCGCTTTCTGCGCCTGGTACCGGGCGTAACACGCGCGGATGTGCAGGCAGCGCTGGCCGAAGTGGGTGCCGAACAGGTGATCGACAGCCCACTGCAAAGCATTTCCGGCGGCGAACTGCAGCGCGTTCTGCTGGCTCGCGCCCTGCTGCGCAAGCCGGAGCTATTAGTGCTGGATGAGCCGGTGCAGGGCGTTGATGTTGCCGGCCAGGCCGAGCTGTACCGCCTGATCACCCAACTACGCGACCGCCACGGCTGCGGCGTGCTGATGGTGTCGCACGATCTGCACCTGGTGATGAGCACCACCGACCAGGTGGTCTGCCTCAATCGTCACGTCTGCTGTTCCGGCCACCCCGAGCAGGTCAGTTTCGATCCGGCCTTTGTCGAGCTGTTCGGCGAAGACGCCAAGAGCCTGGCCGTCTACACCCACCACCACGACCATCAGCACGACATACACGGCGCTGTCGTTACAGAAACACCGGCCGGCCTGAGTATCAAGGGTCCGGTAAAACCGCATATCCACGGAGATGGCTGCAAGCATGGCTGATTTTCTACTCAACGCCCTGCTCGCCGGCCTGGCCCTGGCGCTGGTTGCCGGCCCGCTGGGCTCCTTTGTGGTGTGGCGACGCATGGCCTATTTCGGCGACACCCTGTCGCATGCCGCGCTGCTTGGCGTGGCCCTCGGCCTGATGCTCGACGTCAGCCCGACCTTGGCGGTAACTGTCGGCTGCGTGCTGCTGGCGGTGTTGCTGGTCACCCTGCAAAGCCGCCAGCCGTTGGCCTCCGACACCCTGCTCGGCATCCTCGCTCACAGCACACTGTCGCTGGGTCTGGTGGTGCTGAGCTTTATGCAGGACGTGCGTATTGACCTGATGGGCTACCTGTTCGGCGATCTGCTGGCCGTCGGCCCGACTGACCTGGCCTGGATCATCGGTGGCAGCGCCCTGGTGCTGGTACTGCTGGCCCTGCTGTGGCGGCCGCTGCTGGCGATTACTGTGCATGAGGAGCTGGCCAAGGTCGAAGGCCTGCCGGTGGCGGCGATACGCCTGAGCCTGATGCTGCTGATCGCCGTTGTAATCGCCGTGGCGATGAAGATTGTTGGCGTGCTGCTGATCACCTCCCTGCTGATCATTCCCGCCGCGGCAGCCCAGCGCCACGCACGCACCCCGGAGCAGATGGCCTTCGGCGCCAGCTTGCTGGGGATTGTCGCGGTGTGTGGCGGGCTCAGCCTGTCGTGGTTTCAGGACACTCCGGCCGGCCCGTCTATCGTGGTCAGTGCAGCAACACTGTTTTTACTGAGCTTTGCCCTACCAAGACGCACAGCCTAAGAACCTGCTCCCGATCTCGCGAGCTAGAGCCATACAAGGCAAAAACAGACGAGGAAGCGGAGTTTACGAGCTGTAAATGAGCATTCCGAACCTGCTTTTAACGCAGTAGGGCCGACGCGCAGCAGATCGTGAGCAGGTTCTGAAAGATTGGTGAGGCCAAGCAGCGCAGTGTAAACTTGCGCGTTTTTTGCACAATTCGAGACCCACAGTAATGAAATCGTCGGTTTTTCGTAATCTTTTGCCTTTTCTGGTTCTGCTGTTGGCCGGCTGCCAAAGCGCGCCGCAACCGGCCAACCTGCCGGTGGACGATTTGGTCAGCGCCTTTCGCCAACTCGACCAGAGCCTGGCCAGCGGCGACCTGAGCAACGCCGAAAGCCAGCTCGGCAGCCTGCAACAACGCGCCGCCGGCGATACGCGCCTTGAGCAATACCAGCGGCAACTCGCCGAAGCCCATCTGCAACAGGGGCAAAAAGCCCTGCAGGCCGGCGATCTGGATAACGCCACCAAAGCCCTAAGCCGCGCCCGCAGCCTGATGCCGCAAGCACCCGCGCTGACCACCGGCCTGGATGGCGCCATCGCCCAAGCGCGCGAAGCCGAACTGGCCGCCGCCGAACAACAGCGCCGCACTGCTGAGCAGGCTGATGCGCGTGCCGAAGCCACGCGCCTGGAGCAGGCGCGCCAGTTACGTCTGGCTGCCGAGCGCCAGGCCGCCGCTATTCAGGCTACTCAGCTGCCAAATACCCCGCCAGCCGAAGCACCTGCACCGGCCAAGCCGCAGGCCCGGTTGATCGACCCGGCCGCCGCCAGCAGCGTGATCAGCCTGCCGATGCTGGATAACCAGGACAACGAGCGCCTGCGTAGCCTGCTCGACGGTGTAGCGGCCGATATGGTCGCGTTCAATTGCGCAGTGCGTATCGAAGTACGCCAGGCCAAGGATTTCCCCTGGGTCGCCTCCCTGCTCAACGCACGGATCAAACGTCTGGACCCGAGTTTCAGCCCGCGCATGAGCCAGATAATCAAACCCGCTCAGGTGCCGCAGCTGGTACTCACCCCCAAGCGCTGATGCGGCTTGGGCGGCATAACGACCGGGCTTGCCCGGTCGTTTGCATTGGCGCTGGCTACACTGGGCTGAACAGTCCAGTCATTAATGCGATTTAGCTATAACTATAGGTCTACAAAGATTTTTGCGACCTAAACAGCGCCGGGTAGACTAGCCGCCGTTCTGCCTACCCGGCAACTTTGAAACCCAAAAGGTTTATGCAGTGATCAACTTTCATCAGGTCCACAAGGCGTATCGCGTCAGTGGTCAGGACATCCCCGCTTTGCAACCGAGTGATCTGCAGATTGCCCGAGGTGAAGTGTTCGGCATCATCGGCCACTCTGGTGCTGGCAAAAGCACCCTGCTGCGCCTGATCAACCGTCTGGAAGAGCCTTCTGGCGGACGCATCGAGATCGACGGCGAAGACGTCACCGCGCTCGACGCCATGGGCCTGCGGCGTTTCCGCCAGCAGGTCGGGATGATCTTCCAGCACTTCAACCTGCTCTCATCGAAAACCGTCGCCGACAACGTCGCCCTGCCGCTGAAGCTGGCGGGTGAACTACCGCGTAGCGCGATCAACGCCCGTGTCGCCGAGTTGCTGGCACGCGTCGGCCTGCAGGATCACGCCAACAAGTACCCTGCGCAGCTCTCCGGCGGGCAGAAACAGCGCGTCGGCATTGCCCGCGCCTTGGCCACTGAGCCGAAAATCCTGCTGTGCGACGAGGCCACCAGCGCCCTCGACCCGCAAACCACGGCCTCGGTGTTGCAGCTGCTGGCCGAGATCAATCGCGAGCTGAACCTGACCATCGTACTGATCACCCACGAGATGGATGTGATACGCCGCGTGTGCGACCGCGTGGCAGTGATGGATGCTGGTGTGATTGTCGAATCCGGCACCGTGGCCAAGGTGTTTCTGCACCCGCAGCACGCCACCACCAAGCGCTTCGTGCAAGAAGCCGAGCAGATTGACGAGAGCGAACAGCGTGATGATTTCGCCCATGTCGCCGGACGTATCCTGCGCCTGACCTTCCAGGGCGAGGCGACCTACGCGCCGCTGCTGGGCACCGTAGCGCGCGAGACCGGGGTGGATTACAGCATTCTCGCCGGGCGCATCGATCGCATCAAGGACACCCCCTACGGCCAGCTGACTCTGGCCCTGACCGGCGGCGATCTGGACGCCGCGCTGGCGCGCTTTGAAGCCGCCGACGTGCATCTGGAGGTGCTGCGCTAATGGACGCCTTACTGACTCGCCTGCTGCCCAACGTCGATTGGGCGGAAATTGGCTACGCCAGCCTGGACACCCTGAGCATGCTCGGCGGCTCCATGCTGTTTACCGTGCTGCTCGGCCTACCGCTGGGCGTGCTGCTGTTCCTTACCAGCCCCCGGCAGATGTTCGAACAGAAAGCCTTCTACGGTTTCCTTTCGCTGCTGGTGAATATCCTGCGCTCGGTGCCATTCGTGATTCTGCTGATCGTGATGATCCCCTTCACCGTGATCGTCACCGGTACCTCGCTAGGCGTCGCCGGAGCTATCCCGCCCTTGGTAGTGGGGGCCACACCGTTTTTTGCGCGCCTGGTGGAAACCGCCCTGCGTGAAGTGGATCGCGGCATTATCGAAGCGACCCAGGCCATGGGCGCGACTACTCGGCAGATCGTGGTCAACGCACTGTTGCCCGAGGCACTGCCCGGGATTATTGCGGCCATTACCGTCACGGCGATCACCCTGGTGTCCTACACGGCAATGAGCGGTCTGATCGGCGGCGGCGGCCTCGGTGACCTGGCTGTGCGCTATGGCTATCAACGTTATCAGCCCGACGTGATGGCGGTGACGGTGATCCTGCTGCTGGTACTGGTACAGATTCTACAAACCGTCGGCGACAAGCTGGTGGTGCATTTTTCCAGAAAATAAGGTGCCCCACGGGGCACACAAGACAGCGGACCACCGGTTACCTACCGGACTTCGCGCACATCCCACAAGGAGCTTTACGATGAAAAAACTGATCGCTGCATTCGCTGCCCTGGCAGCCTTCTCTGCCCAGGCTGAAAGCCTGAGCGTCGCCGCCACTGCCGTACCGCACGCCGAAATCCTCGAATTCGTTAAACCGGCCCTGGCCAAAGACGGCGTTGAGCTGAACATCAAGGTCTTCACCGACTACGTGCAGCCGAACGTGCAGGTTGCCGAAAAGCGCCTGGACGCCAACTTTTTCCAGCACCAGCCGTACCTGGATGAGTTCAACAAGAGCCGTGGTACCGAACTGGTCAGCGTTGCCGGCGTGCACGTCGAGCCCTTCGGCGCTTACTCCAGCCAGCACAAGAGCCTGGCCGACCTGCCACAAGGCGCCAACGTGGTGATCCCCAACGACGCCACCAACGGCGGTCGTGCCCTGCTGCTGCTGCAGAAGGCCGGGGTGATTACCCTCAAGCCGGAGGCGGGCATCCTCGCCACGCCGAAAGACATCGTCGAGAACCCGAAAGCCATCAAGGTACGTGAGCTGGAAGCGGCCACCCTGCCGCGCGTGCTGACCCAGGTCGACCTGGCGCTGATCAACACCAACTACGCCCTGGAAGCCAAGCTCAACCCAACCAAGGATGCCCTGGCCATCGAAGGCAGCGACTCGCCGTACGTCAACATCCTTGTTACACGTGCCGACAACAAGGACAACGCCGCCCTGCAGAAACTGGCCAAGGCGCTGAACAGCGCCGAAGTGAAAGCCTTTATCGCTGAGAAGTATCAGGGCGCCGTAGTCCCGGCGTTCTAAGAACCTGCCTCGGATCTGCTGCGCGTCGGCCAAACTGCGTTGAAAACGGCTTCGGAATGCTCATTTACAGCTCGTAAACTGCGCTTCCTCAACCGTTTTCGCCTTGTTTAGCTCTAGCTCGCAAGCTCCGAAACAGATTCTATGCACCGGCGTTAGCTGCACCCTCTGCCAAACCCCGCCTCGTGCGGGGTTTGTCGTTTAGGGCCGGGCGGCCGAGTCGCGCAAGCACTCCAGCAGGCAATCCAGCGCCGGCTGACGCTGAGCGCGGCGCAATACCGCTACCAGTTCTCGGTGAAAGGTCAGCGCGCCCAGTTCGATCACGCGCAACTGCGTCGGCCGCTGCAGCCACAACCCCGCACGTGGAATCAGCGACACACCAAGGCCGCATTCGACCATGCGTACGATGGCCTCCAGCTCATCCAACTCCAGCGCTTCCTGCACTGTCAGGCGCTGCTCGCGAAGGAACTGGTTGACCCGCCGTCCGCCGAACGAGCGTCGGTCGTAACGTACAAAGGGCTGTTCGGCGAGAATTTGCAGCGGGTCATCCGCCGTCACGCTGAGCGGGCTGATCAGCACAAACGGCTCGCGCGCCAGGCTGATCTGCAGCAGCTCCTTAGGCAGGTCGAAGGGCGGCTTGATCAGCAGCGCCAAATCCAGCTCGCCGGCATCGATCTGGCTCAACAGGTTTAGCGACACGCCCGGCACCAGCTTCAGCTCGACCCGCGGCGCAGCCGTGCGAAAACGCGGCAAGGCTTCGGGCAACAAGCCGGTCTGCACGGTGGCAATCGCACCTACCTTCAGCTCGCCTTGCCACTCGGCAGCGCTGGTTGGCAGGGCCATCTGCGCATACAGCCCGAGCATCTGCTCCGCCAATGGCAAGGCATGCTTGCCGGCAGCATTGAGCATTGCCGAACGCCCACTGCGCTCGAACAGCCTCACGCCCAGGCCCTGTTCCAGTACACGCATCTGTGCGCTGACCGCCGACTGGGTCAAACCCACCTGCTGGCCGGCCGCCGCGAAGGTGCCATGCCGCGCAACCGCCACAAAGGTTTTCAATTCGCGCAGCATCGTTGCCTCGATTGATCAATTTTGTTTGTGCTTGCGAGCAAGGATATTCGCTTTTAATCAGAATCGCTGTTGCTGAAAATCAGCAGACAGCACTCTCAAGGAACTTCAGCATGGCTCTCGCACCCTTTCACCTGGCAATTCCCGTCTACGATCTGGCTGCCGCACGGCATTTCTATGGAGAGGTATTCGGCTGTGCCGAAGGCCGCAGCAGCGACCACTGGGTGGATTTCGACTTCTTCGGCCATCAGCTGGTGATCCATCAGGCGCCGAAGATGGCCTACCAGGAAGCAGCGCACAGCAACCCTGTGGACGGTCACGACGTGCCGGTGCCGCATTTCGGTGTGGTGTTGGGCTGGGAGGATTGGCAAACGCTGGCGGCGCGACTACAGGCCAAGGGCACGCAATTCGTGATCGAACCCTATGTGCGCTTCGCCGGCCAGGCCGGCGAGCAGGCCACGCTGTTCCTACTCGACCCCTGCGGCAACGCCTTGGAGTTCAAGGCGTTCAAGGACATCAGCCAGCTATTTGCAAAATAGCTACTTAGGGCCGTTCAAGCAGACCGGGCAACTGCGCGGCCAGTTTGCTGTTGTTGATCGGGGCGCGGATAAAGCCGCGCTGCCTGCCGTCCGGGCCGATCAGCACCAGGTTGCCGCTGTGGTCGACGGTGTAGTTTTCCTTGCTGGTATCAGCCGGGATAAACGGAATGCTGACGCCGTTAGCCAGCTTCTGAATGGTCGCTTGCTCGCCGGTCAGACCGATAAAGCCGGCATCAAAGTAATCCAGGTACTTCTTCAATTGCTCCGGCGTGTCGCGATTCGGATCGACCGTAACCAGCACAATGCGCAGCTTGGCCAGGGTTTCCGGCGGTAGCTGGCCTTGCAATTGACGCAACTGGGCGAGGGTGGCTGGGCAGATATCCGGGCAGAAGGTGTAACCGAAAAACAGCAGGCTCCACTGATCCTTGAGCTGATCGACCGCCACTGCCTGGCCGTCCTGATTGGTCAGGCTCAGCTCCGGCAGGCTGCGGCTCTGCGGCAGCAGGACGATGCCGGCATCCAGCAGAACAGTGGGATCACCCTGGCCCTTGCTGGTCAGCACCTTGTTGACGGTCAAGCCCAGCACCAGGGCGACGATGGCAACGAGAACAAAAACGGTGATCTGGGTTCGGGACATGGCACCAACGATTACAGGTTTAACAGCAGATAGTGGTCGACCAGCAGGGCGATAAACAACGCGAAAAGATACCAGATGCTGTACTTGAAGGTGTTGATCGCGGCATGCGGTTTGCTGTCACGGTACAGCACCACTGCCCAGTGCAGGAAGCGCCCGCCCAGCAGCACGGCGCAGCCGAGATAGAGCAGCCCGCTCATATGGATGGCGTACGGCAGCAGAGTCACCGCAAACATCACCAGGGTGTAAAGCAGGATATGCACCTTGGTGTAGTGCTCGCCGTGGGTCACCGGCAGCATGGGGATATCAGCCTTGGCGTACTCCTCCTTGCGGTGGATGGCCAAGGCCCAGAAGTGCGGCGGTGTCCAGGCGAAGATAATCAGCACCAGCAGCAGCGGTTCTGCGCTGATATGACCGGTTACCGCCACCCAGCCGAGCAAAGGTGGCGCAGCGCCGGCCAGGCCGCCGATCACAATATTCTGCGGTGTGGCGCGCTTGAGAAAGCCGGTGTACAGCACGGCATAACCGAGCAGCGAAGCCAGGGTCAGCCAGGCCGCCAGCTCGTTGGTAAAGGTCAGCAGCAGGGCCATACCGGCCACCGCCAGTAGCAGAGCAAAACCCAAAGCCGCACTGGGCGAGATACGCCCCGAGGTAACCGGACGCTTGAGCGTGCGCGCCATGATCGAGTCGATGCGCCGGTCCACCACATGGTTGACTGCCGCCGCCGCGCCGGCGCACAAACCAATACCGAGGTTGCCGAAGATCAACACTTCCCAGGCCACACCCGCCCGCGTGGCGAGAAACATACCGACCAGGGAGGTGATCAGCATCAGCACCACCACCCGCGGCTTGGTCAGCTCCAGGTAGTCGCGCCAGCTGGCGTGGGCTTGCTGTTCGCGCGCTAGAGTAGCCATAAGGTCTCTCCTCGATTGTTTTTGTTATTTGCTCGGCAACATCGCAAGGCCAGCCTGCGCTTCTGCTGCCGGAGATGCCAGCCGTACTGAGCTGCGCACCCGGTAATTGATTAGCACCAACGTCATTAGCAGAGCCGCGCCACCGAGGTTGTGCGCCACTGCCACCTGGAGCGGCAGATGAAACATGACGTTACTGATGCCCAGGCTGATCTGCACGGCCAGCGCCAACACCAACAAACCGGCCAACCGCCCCAGCCCATGACGCTTGAGCTGCCAGGCCAATAGCAGCAGCACCAGGGTGACCAGCAGTGCGCCGATGCGGTGGGTCATATGAATGGCAGTGCGCGCGTCGCTGTCGAGTTGCCCGCCAAGGTAGTTGGGGCCGATATGCTGGGTCAGGTGAAAACCATTGGCGAAGTCCATCGCCGGCCACCATTCGCCATGGCAGGTCGGTAGATCGACGCAGGCAACCGCTGCGTAGTTGCTACTGACCCAGCCACCAAGGGCAATTTGCCCAATCACCAGCAGCAAACCGAGCGCCGCCAGGCTGCGCAATCGTGCGGGAAGGTTGGCCAAGGCGGCCGCCTTGCCGGAGAGACGCAGCGTCAAAAGAAACAGCAGGCTAAGGGTGGCAAAACCGCCAAGCAGATGGGCCGTAACCACTTGCGGCCAGAGTTTCAGAGTCACCGTCCACATGCCAAAGGCCGCCTGCAGGGTCACCAAACCCAGCAATAAAAGAGGCAATTTAAGTGGCTGTTCGGCCTCGCCACGGCGTCGCAGCGCCTGTACCGCCAGGCCGAGAATCACCAGGCCCAGGGAGCCGGCGAAATAGCGATGGATCATCTCGTACCAGCCTTTGGCGACTTCCACCGGTGTTTCGGGAAAGCGCGCCTCAGCCAGAGTCTGTTTGTGCTCACTCATCGGCACGCCGATAAAGCCGTAGCAGCCGGGCCAGTCCGGACAACCGAGGCCGGCGTGGGTCAAGCGGGTATAGGCACCGAGCAGCACCACCACGACCGCCAACACCGTGGCGAACAGGGCAAAACGGTAACCAGGCTTGCTCATCCGTCCTCCTTAGATAGGCCGTTGAAAAACGTAGCGAGCGAAGGTTAGACAAGCCGAAAGCAGGCGAGGGCGCGGAGTGTACGAGCTGTACATGAGCAGCCCGAGTCTGATTTCAACGCGGTATAACCGAGCGCAGTAGTTTTTCAATGGTCGATCAACCAATTTGGGAGATTTTCAGTAAGTGCCGTAGATCATTAAGAATCGCCTTGCCTTTGCTGGTGGCGTCATAGCGCAGCACCAGATTGCCGCGCGGATCGACGATCCACAGCTGCGCGCCTGCTACCTTACCGGCGGTCTTGTCGTAGGCATCCAGCTGCAGCAGATAGCGCGCCAGTTGCGGGTATTCGCGGCGCAGCTGAGCGTCATAGTCGCTGGCAATGGGTTGAGCAGACGCCAGGGCATGGGCCGCGCGGCCGACATCACGGTTTAAACCGATATGCACCTGACGGGCGAGAAACACCAACTCCTTGCAGGCGGCATCGCAGACATCCGGCACGGTCACCAGCAGTTGCCAGCGCTGCTCATCGGCGCCGACCACACCTAGGTCGGCACGGGTTTGTCCGGTGCCGATCAGTTCGCCGTGGTAGCTGCGGGTTTCCGGTACCCAGAAGCGCCATTGATACATGGCACTGGCAAGGATCATCGGACCGATCACCACGGCCAGAATCAGAATCAGCTGCAGCCGCCCACGGCGACGCTGGCTGGGCGACACTTCAGGCAGGGCGATGGCTGGGTTCATGGCGAGTCTCCCGCGCGTTAGATAGACCTAAATAGATAAACAGGCAGAGCAAAGCCGCCGCCAGGGCGAACCATTGCACGGCATAACCGAGGTGTTTGTCGGGGCTCATGGCGACAACTGGCCAATCACTCTGGAATGACGCAGGGCCGGGCTCGAGGCGTACCTCATAGGCCAGACCGCCACGCCCTAGTTGCTGCCACAGGGCATCCGGTTTGACCTCACTAATCAGCCGCGGCCAGTCCGCAGACGGTTGCGCACCTTGCAACTGGAAAGCCTCACCCAGTGGTACATACACCGTGGCCTGCAAACGCAATGGCGAATCCGGGGTGGAAAATGTTGGGGGGATACGGCGATCGGGCCAGGCCAGCCAGCCGCGATTGAGCAGCAGCCAGAGGCCGCTGGCCTGATCATAAAAAGGTTGCAACACCTCCACTCCGACCTTGCCGTCGCGGGTGCGGTTGTCCAGCAGCAGGGTATGCCGCGCATCGAAAAAGCCCTGCAGCTGCACGCGCTGGTAAGCTGGATTTGGCTGTCGCTCCAGTTCATCGATGCTGATCGGTGCGGCCAGTTGCTGGGCCTGGTGTGCGGCTAACAATTCGCGCTTTTCTTCGGCGCGCGCTAGCTGCCAGAACCCTAGGGCGATAAGGCAGGGAAATAGCAGCAGCACCAGCACGCTGGGCAGCCAGCCAGGACGGAAGGCGCTCATAGCGACCTCCCCGGAGCCCTGCATAAGCTGGCTATACTGCAGCTGAAGCGCATTTCCCTTCCCCCGATGTTCCGATTGGGAGTCACGCATGCTCAAAACCGCGATCGTCCTGCTACTACTGGCTACTCTGATCAGCCTATTCAGTGGCCTGTTCTTTCTGGTCAAGGACGAAGGTAGAACCTCCCGGGTGGTCAACGCGCTGACTGTACGCGTCACCCTCACCGGCTTGACCGTCGCCCTTATTACCTGGGGCTTCTACAGTGGCCAACTGGTCTCGCATGTCACCTGGTGAGTCTCGTTACAACACATAGACGAAGACAAACAAGCCAATCCACACCACATCGACAAAGTGCCAATACCAGGCAGCCGCCTCGAAACCGAAGTGTTTGTCAGGGCTAAAGTGGCCGCGAATGATGCGAATCAGCATGATGCTCAGCATCAGTGCACCCAGGGTCACGTGGGCCCCGTGAAAACCGGTGAGCATAAAGAAGGTTGCGCCGTAGATGCCCGAACCCAGGGTCAGGCCCAGTTCGGTATAGGCATGGATGTATTCCTCGACCTGCAACACCAGAAAAGAGATACCGAGAATCACCGTCAGCGCCAGCCACAGGGTCAGCGGCTTGCGGTGGTTCTTGCGTAGCGCGTGGTGGGCGAAAGTCAGGGTGAAGCTGGAAGTGACCAGCAGAATGGTGTTGATCAGCGGTAGGCCCCAGGCGCTGATGGTGCCACTCGGTGCCGGATAGAGTTTCGGATCAGGCGTGTTAAGCAACGGCCAGCTGTACTCGAAGCCCGGCCAAAGCATGTTGCTCACCCCTTTGTCGCCTTCACCACCGAGCCAAGGGCCCGCCCAGGTGCGCACGTAGAACAGCACACCGAAGAACGCGGCAAAGAACATCACTTCGGAGAAGATAAACCAGCTCATACCCCAGCGGAACGAGCGGTCCATCTGCGGGCTGTACATGCCTGAGCGGCTTTCCTTGATCACATTACCGAACCAGCCGAACAGCATATAGGCGAGAAACAGGCCGCCGACAAAGAAGATCATAGGGCCATTGGAGTCGGCGCGATCCGCCTTCAGATCGTTGAACCAGGTGCCTACGCCGTATACCGAAAACAGCATGCCCAGTGTGGCGATGATCGGCCATTTACTCTGGGCCGGGACGTAATAGCTTTCGTGGCTTTCATGACTCGACATTTATTGTTCTCCTTATGGAGCCGCCCGGGTAAGGGTCGCCTGTGCCACTGGCGGCATGCGCGCAGTGACGTCAAACAAGGTGTAAGCCAGGGTTAGGTGGCGAACATCTGCCGGTAAGTCTCTATCGACGATAAAGCGCACCGGCATCTCGATGCGCTCGCCGGGCTGCAGTACCTGCTGGGTAAAGCAAAAGCATTCAGTCTTGTGAAAATAAGCAGCCGCCTTGGACGGTGCCACGCTAGGGATCGCCTGTGCAGTCATTGGTTTGTCGGTGGGGTTGTGAGCAATAAACAGCATTTGCGTGCTGTCTCCGGGATGCACTGCCACCTCATCAGCCATCGGGCGAAACTCCCAAACCATATCGACTGCGTTAGTGGCCAGGAACTGCACACGCACTTGGCGTTGCTCATCCACCGCCTGCGATCCCTCATAGACCCCGGCGGTTTTACCGTTGATGCCGAAGGCCTGGCACATCACGTCATAGATCGGCACCAGGGCGAAGCCGAAGCCGAACATACCAACTACCACCAGACACAGGCGGATAACCAGGCGGCGGGTCGACAGGGCTTCGCTCATTGATCGGCCCCCTATTTCACTTCAGGTGGCGTGGAGAAGGTGTGATAGGGCGCAGGCGACGGCACGCTCCATTCCAACCCTTCGGCACCGTCCCAAGGCTTGGCCGCGGCGAGCTTGCCGCCACGGATGCACTTGATCACGATAAACAGGAACAGCAACTGAGTAGCGCCGAACATAAAGGCGCCGATGCTCGACACCATATTGAAGTTGGCGAACATCATGTTGTAGTCCGGGATTCGCCGCGGCATGCCGGCAAGACCAACGAAATGCATCGGGAAGAACGCCATGTTCATGCCGATAAAACTCATCCAGAAATGCAGCTTGCCGAGGGTTTCGTCATACATGTGCCCGGTCCACTTCGGCAGCCAGTAGTAGGCCGAGGCGAAGATACCGAAGATCGCTCCAGGCACCAGCACGTAGTGGAAATGCGCCACCACGAAGTAGGTGTCGTGGTACTGAAAGTCCGCCGGGGCGATGGCCAGCATCAGCCCGGAGAAACCGCCGATGGTGAACAAGATGACGAAGGCCACTGAGAACAGCATCGGTGTCTCGAAGGTCATCGAACCGCGCCACATGGTGCTGGCCCAGTTGAACACCTTCACCCCGGTCGGCACAGCGATCAGCATGGTGGCGTACATAAAGAACAGCTCGCCGGTGAGCGGTATCCCCACAGTGAACATGTGGTGCGCCCAGACGATAAACGACAGAAAGGCGATCGACGCAGTGGCATAAACCATCGAGGTGTAGCCGAACAGCGGCTTACGGGCGAAGGCCGGGATGATCGCACTGACCGCGCCGAATGCCGGCAGGATCATGATGTACACCTCGGGGTGCCCGAAGAACCAGAACACGTGTTGGAACAACACTGGATCACCACCACCGGCCGCACTAAAGAAGCTGGTGCCGAAATGGATGTCCATCAACATCATGGTCACCACACCCGCCAGCACCGGCATCACTGCGATCAGCAAGAACGCGGTAATCAGCCAGGTCCAGACGAACAATGGCATCTTCATCAAGGTCATGCCGGGGGCACGCAAGTTGAGGATGGTGGCAATCACGTTGATCGCGCCCATGATCGAACTGAAGCCCATCAAGTGCACGGCAAAGATGAAGAAGGTCACCGACTCTGGTGCGTAGGTCGTCGATAACGGCGCATAGAAAGTCCAGCCAAAGTTGGGCCCGCCACCTTCCATAAACAGGGTGCTGACCAACATGCTGAAGGCCGCTGGCAGCAGCCAGAAGCTGAAATTGTTCATGCGCGGCAGGGCCATGTCCGGCGCGCCGATCATCAACGGAATCATCCAGTTGGCCAGGCCGACAAACGCCGGCATCACCGCACCGAAGACCATGATCAGACCATGCATAGTGGTCATCTGGTTGAAGAACTCAGGCTGCACAATCTGCAGGCCAGGCTGGAACAACTCGGCACGAATCACCATCGCCATGCTGCCACCCAGCAGGAACATGGCGAAGCTGAACCACAGGTACATGGTGCCGATATCTTTATGGTTGGTGGTCAACACCCAGCGCATCAGGCCTTTGGCCGGGCCGTGGTGATGGTCATGCCCGGCATGACCGTGGTCGATCACTGCACTCATGTCCTTACTCCTGAGCCTGTTTGAACGCGAGGATGTCTTTCGGCGTAACCATGTCGCCTACCGCATTGCCCCAGGCATTGCGTTCGTAGGTGATGATCGCGGCGATATCGACTTCCGAGAGTTGCTTACCAAAGGCGGCCATTGAGGTGCCTGGCTTGCCGTTGACCACGATGCCGATATGACCCGCAGCCGGACCGGTGGCAATAGCCGAGCCTTTCAGTGATGGGAACATCGGCGGCAGACCCTCGCCACTCGCTTGGTGACAAGCCACGCAGGCCGTGTTGTAAGCCTTCTCACCGCGCACCATCAGCTCATCCAGGGTCCATTCCTTACTGGTCAGCTCCTTCTCGGCCATCGCCAATTGTTTGCGCTCGGCCAACCAGGCGGCGTAATCCTCTTTCGACTTAGCCTCGACCACAATCGGCATAAAGCCGTGATCTTTACCGCACAACTCGGTGCACTGGCCACGGTAGAGGCCGGGCTCATCGATACGGGTCCAGGATTCGTTGATAAAGCCGGGGATGGCATCCTTCTTCACGGCCAGAGCCGGTACCCACCAGGAATGGATCACATCGGCGGCGGTAATCAGGAAGCGCACCTTGGTGCCAACCGGGACCACCAATGGCTCATCAACCTCCAAAAGGTAATGCTCACCCTTGGTCGCCTTGTTGTTGATCTGGTCTTTGGGGGTGGTGAGGTTGCTGAAGAACTCAACATCCTCACCC
>JAHJXZ010000141.1 GCA_018827205.1 Gammaproteobacteria bacterium
ACCAGCCCGCCCACTATTTTGAGCGAGAGTGGATGTGAGCAAGCGAGCCTTTAACTTCTGCGCCGGCCCGGCCGCGCTTCCTGAAGCTGTTCTGCAACGCGCCCAAGCGGAGCTCCTCGATTGGCAAGGCAAAGGCCTGTCGGTCATGGAGATGAGCCACCGCAGTGAGGAGTACACCTCGATCGCGGAAAAGGCCGAACAAGACTTGCGTGACCTGATGGAGATTCCATCGGATTACAAGGTGCTGTTTCTGCAAGGCGGTGCCAGCCAGCAGTTCGCTGAAATTCCACTCAACCTGCTGCCGGAAGACGGCGTTGCCGATTACGTCGACACCGGTATCTGGTCGAAGAAAAGCATCGAAGAAGCCAGCCGCTACGGCAATGTTAATGTCGCCGCCAGCGCCAAGCCTTACGACTATTTCGCCATTCCTGGGCAGAACGAGTGGCAGTTGTCGAAAGGCGCTGCTTACCTGCACTACGCCAGTAATGAAACCATTGGTGGCCTGCAGTTCGACTGGGTTCCCGAAGTCGGTGACGTGCCGCTGGTTGCGGATATGTCTTCCGACATCCTCTCGCGTCCGATCGATGTGTCGAAATTCGGCCTGATCTATGCCGGTGCACAGAAGAATATCGGCCCCAGCGGTCTGGTGGTGACCATCGTTCGCGAAGACCTGCTCGGCCGTGCCCGCAGCGTCTGCCCGACCATGCTCAATTACAAGATCGCGGCCGATAACGGCTCGATGTACAACACCCCGGCAACCTTTTCCTGGTACCTGTCCGGCCTGGTGTTCGAGTGGCTGAAAGAGCAGGGCGGGGTGGCTGCCATGGAGCGGATCAACCGCGCCAAGAAAGACCTGTTGTACAAGGCCATCGACACCAGCGATTTCTACAGCAACCCGATTGCTGTGAATGCCCGCTCTTGGATGAACGTGCCGTTCCGCCTGGCCGACGAGAAACTGGATAAACCGTTCCTTGCCGGTGCCGATGCACGTGGCTTGCTCAACCTGAAAGGCCACCGTTCGGTCGGCGGCATGCGTGCTTCCATCTATAACGCCGTGGGCCTGGATGCCGTTGAAGCGCTGGTGGCCTATATGGCGGAATTCGAGAAGGAGCACGGCTAATGTCCGAACAGGAATTACAGGCCCTGCGTCTGCGCATCGATAACCTTGATGAGAGAATTCTCGAGCTGATCAGTGATCGTGCTAGCTGCGCTGAAGAAGTCGCGCGGGTGAAGATGAAGGCCCTGCCGGAAGGCGAGAAGCCAGTGTTCTATCGCCCGGAGCGCGAGGCTCAGGTGCTCAAACGCATCATGGAGCGCAACCAGGGGCCGCTGGGCAACGAGGAAATGGCGCGGTTGTTCCGCGAAATCATGTCCTCCTGCTTGGCGCTGGAAAACCCGCTAAAGGTTGCGTACCTCGGCCCAGAAGGCACGTTCTCCCAGGCTGCGGCGATGAAGCACTTCGGTCACGCGGTGATCAGCGTGCCGATGGCGGCTATCGATGAAGTGTTCCGTGAAGTGGCCGCCGGTGCGGTGAACTTCGGCGTGGTGCCGGTGGAAAACTCCACCGAAGGCGCGATCAACCACACCCTCGACAGCTTCCTCGAGCACGACATGGTCATCTGCGGCGAAGTTGAGCTGCGCATTCACCATCACCTGCTGGTCGGTGAAACCACCAAGACTGACAAGATCACCCGCATCTATTCTCACGCTCAGTCCCTGGCGCAGTGCCGCAAGTGGCTGGACGCGCACTACCCGAATGTTGAGCGCGTGGCAGTATCGAGCAACGCCGATGCAGCCAAACGGGTGAAAAGCGAGTGGAACAGTGCGGCAATTGCCGGCGATATGGCAGCCAGTCTGTACGGCCTGACCAAGCTGGCGGAAAAGATCGAAGACCGTCCGGACAACTCCACGCGCTTCTTGATAATTGGCAGCCAGGAAGTACCACCGACCGGCGACGACAAGACTTCGGTCATCGTCTCCATGCGCAACAAACCGGGCGCACTGCATGAACTGCTGGTGCCGTTCCACAACAACGGCATCGACCTGACTCGCATCGAAACCCGCCCGTCGCGCAGCGGCAAGTGGACTTACGTGTTCTTTATCGACTTCGTCGGTCACCA
>JAHJXZ010000142.1 GCA_018827205.1 Gammaproteobacteria bacterium
CCATGGATACCGTGACTGAAGCCCGTTTGGCGATTGCCATGGCTCAGGAAGGCGGCATCGGCATCATCCACAAGAACATGACCGTCGAGCAGCAAGCTGGCGAAGTGCGCAAGGTCAAGCGTTACGAGGCGGGCGTGGTCAAGGATCCGATCACCATCGAAGCCGACGCCACCGTGCGTGACCTGTTCGACCTGACCCGCATGCACAACATCTCTGGTGTACCGGTGCTGAGCGATGGCGACCTGGTCGGCATCGTCACCTCCCGTGACGTACGTTTCGAGAACCGCTTGGACGCCACCGTGCGTGAAGTGATGACGCCGAAAGAGCGTCTGGTCACCGTCCCGGAAGGTGCCGATAAAGATGTGGTGCGCGAGCTGCTGCACAAGCACCGCATCGAAAAAGTCCTGATCGTCGATGCTGCCTTCCACCTGAAGGGCATGATGACCGTCAAGGACATCGAAAAAGCCAAAGCCTACCCGCTGGCCAGCAAAGACGACCAAGGTCGCCTGCGTGTTGGTGCCGCTGTCGGTACCGGTGCCGATACCGCTGATCGCGTCGCTGCACTGGCTAACGCCGGCGTTGACGTGATCATCGTCGACACCGCACACGGTCACTCCAAAGGCGTGATCGACCGCGTGCGTTGGGTCAAGCAGAACTTCCCGGACGTGCAGGTGATCGGTGGCAACATCGCCACCGGCGAAGCCGCCAAGGCCCTGGCCGAAGCTGGCGCCGATGCGGTCAAGGTCGGCATCGGCCCTGGCTCGATCTGCACCACCCGCATTGTCGCGGGTGTTGGCGTGCCGCAAATCTCCGCCGTGGCTAACGTTGCCGCCGCACTGGCTGGCACCGGTGTGCCGTTGATCGCCGATGGCGGTATCCGTTTCTCCGGTGACTTGTCCAAAGCCATCGTTGCCGGTGCGTCCTGCGTGATGATCGGTTCGATGCTCGCTGGTACTGAAGAAGCGCCGGGCGAAGTCGAACTGTTCCAGGGCCGTTCCTACAAGGCATACCGCGGCATGGGTTCGCTGGGTGCGATGGCGCAGGCGCAGGGCTCTTCGGATCGTTACTTCCAGGACTCCTCGGCCGGTGCCGAAAAGCTGGTGCCGGAAGGCATCGAAGGCCGCGTGCCATACAAAGGCGCAATGGCTGCCATCGTGCACCAGCTGATGGGCGGCCTGCGTGCCTCCATGGGCTATACCGGTTGTGCGACCGTTGAAGAGATGCGCAGCAAGCCTGAGTTCGTGCGCATTACCGGCGCGGGCATGGCCGAGTCGCATGTACACGATGTACAGATCACCAAAGAGGCCCCGAACTACCGCGTGGGCTGAAAAATCGCCGGATCGCTGCTGCGCTTGCTCATGCGGCGTTGGAAAGCAGCTCGCAATGCTCATTGGCTCCAGCCAACTGCGCTTGCTCGCTACTTTCCGCCTTGCCTGAGCTGCGCTCGCGACGCGAATCCAACGACTTTAAATACTGTTGAATACACGGGGCTGCTGCTGTTGAAAACGATGGGGCGGCCCCTTGTCATTTGTGAATTCCGCTACGAGAGACGGCCATGGCTCATCAAGACATCCACGCTCACCGCATCCTGATTCTGGATTTCGGTTCCCAGTACACCCAGCTGATCGCCCGCCGTGTGCGCGAGATTGGTGTGTATTGCGAGCTGCACCCGTTCGACATGAGCGACGATGACATCCGTGCTTTCGCCCCGCGCGGCATCATCCTCGCCGGTGGCCCAGAGTCGGTGCATGAGGCCAATAGCCCGCGCGCGCCACAAGCAGTATTCGACCTGGGCGTGCCTGTCCTCGGTATCTGCTACGGCATGCAAACCATGGCTGAGCAACTGGGCGGCAAGGTTGAAGGCTCCGAACTGCGTGAGTTCGGTTACGCCCGCGTGGATGTGGTTGGCAAGAGCCGTCTGCTGGATGGTATCGAAGACCACGTCGACGCTGACGGCCTGTTTGGCCTCGACGTATGGATGAGTCATGGTGACAAGGTCACCAAGATGCCGCAGGACTTCCATGTCCTGGCCAGTACCCCGAGCTGCCCGATTGCTGGCATGTTCAACGACGCTCGCGGCTACTACGGCGTGCAGTTCCACCCGGAAGTGACTCACACCAAGCAGGGCGGGCGCATCCTGTCGCGCTTTATCCTCGACATCTGCGGCTGTGAAGCGCTGTGGACACCGTCGAAAATCGCCGAAGACGCCATCGCCACTGTGCGTGCCCAGGTGGGCAGTGCCAACGTGCTGCTCGGTCTGTCCGGCGGTGTTGACTCTTCGGTGGTTGCGGCGCTGCTGCACAAGGCCATTGGTGATCAGCTGACCTGCGTGTTTGTCGACAACGGCCTGCTGCGTCTGCACGAAGGTGAGCAGGTGATGGCCATGTTCGCCGAGAACATGGGCGTCAAGGTGATCCGCGCCAACGCCGAAGAGCAGTTCCTTGGCAACCTGGCGGGTGAAGCGGACCCGGAGAAGAAGCGCAAGATCATCGGCCGTACCTTTATTGACGTGTTTGATGCCGAGTCCTGCAAGCTGGACAACATCAAGTTCCTCGCCCAGGGCACCATCTACCCGGACGTGATCGAGTCGGCTGGCGCGAAAAGCGGCAAGGCCCACGTGATCAAGTCGCACCACAACGTCGGTGGCCTGCCGGAAGAAATGAACCTGAAACTGGTCGAGCCGCTGCGCGAACTGTTCAAGGACGAAGTGCGTCGTCTGGGGCTGGAGCTGGGCCTGCCGTACGACATGGTCTACCGTCACCCATTCCCGGGCCCGGGCCTGGGTGTGCGGATCCTCGGTGAAGTGAAGAAGGAATACGCCGACCTGCTGCGTCGCGCTGACCATATCTTTATCGAAGAGCTGCGCAAGGCCGATTGGTACCACAAGGTCAGTCAGGCCTTCGTGGTGTTCCAGCCGGTGAAATCGGTGGGTGTAGTGGGTGACGGCCGTCGTTACGCCTGGGTTGTCGCCTTGCGCGCGGTGGAGACCATCGACTTTATGACTGCACGTTGGGCGCACCTGCCTTACGAGCTGCTGGAAACCGTCAGCGGCCGCATCATCAACGAGATCGAAGGCATCTCCCGCGTTACCTATGACGTGTCGAGCAAGCCGCCTGCCACCATCGAGTGGGAGTAACCAGAAGGGGCCTACGGGCCCCTTTTTGTTGGCCCTGATCGGTTGCGTATGAGGTAGGCACTACGCTGGGTATCGGACAGCCGCTGTTCTCTATTGGGTTAGGGCTGGGCTGTTCTTTATTCGATCAACCCCCAGGCTTGCGAGACGATCTGCAAAGCCTGCAGGGCAGCGTATTTCCATGAGCACTGGGCCAGGCTGGCTGTGAGGTGCTTATCGTGGCTATGCTCGGGCGGCGGATTGAACCAGAATCCGGGTGTCCGGCCATTTATGCAGGGAGATCAAGATGACCGCACTATTTGCCTTGGCGAGCATGGCGCGGTGTTTTGCTGTAAGCGGGGGGCGGTCACTTGGCCATCTGCTGGGGCTGGCCCTGAGTGCTCTGCTGCTAGCCGTCAGCCCCGCGTGGGCGCAAGACGAGTCTGCTTCTGCTGCTCCAATTGCCACGGCTGCTGCGGCAATTGCCTTAAACGACATTCTGCTGCGCGCGGATGATGACCAGCGTTTGGCGGACCGCGCCAAACGCCGGGCAGCGAGTGCGGACCCGGCTGCCGCGCTTGGCGCTCTGCTTGATGACATTGCGCGGCCCGTCGATGAGAAATTGCGCGCCTTCAGCGTGGATGACCTGCGCCAGCTGCCTTTTGTGCGGCTGGAGAGTCTGGCGCGCCACTGGAGCTTCGACGCCCACCGTATTCAAGCCTGGCGTACGCAGATGCGCGCCGTCACCAAACCTTATGCCGATGACACGGCCGAGCTGTCGCTACGCCGTGCACGTTGGCAGGCCACGCGCGCGGCGACCCCGGCAGACAGCATGCCCGTGCCTCTGGCTCGGCAGATCGACTTGATGATCAGCGAGCTGCAGGCGGCCGAGCAGGCACTTGCAGCGCCGTTGGAACAGCTGATTGAGTTGGGGCAACGGGCCAATGCGATCAATTCAAGTATTCAGCTTGGGCGCGAAGAAGTGGACAGGGTCATCAGCGGTGTTGATGCACGCCTGTTTAGCCGTGATGCGCTGCCGTTGTGGCAGGCGCTGCATGTGCCTGACGACCAGCAAGCCGATGCGGATTCAGTGGTGCCGGGGCTGGATATTGAAGCCCGCTTTGCCGATGCCTACAGCGCGGTGAACACCATCAAGGTGCGCACGATGCAAGCGCTGCTGGTGCTGCTGTTGCTTGTGTTGCTCTGGCTGGCGCGCCAGCAGCGCTTGGCGCCTCACGCGAGCCGTGATGACGATAGCCAGCGGGTGGCCGCGCGCCCGTTGTCCGCCTGGTTGCTGCTGGCCGTGATGGCCGTGCAGGTGTTCGAGTCGGATGCACCCATGATGGCGCTTGAGGTGCTGACGCTGCTGGCAGTGGCGCCTGCGTTGCGCATGCTCCCGCAGCGCGCCCATGAACTGCTTGGCAGCTGGCCGCTAATGGCGGCTGGCTTGTATCTGGCTGACCGGCTTGGGGCGCTGCTATGGGGCGGTGAAGACTTTTATCGCGTGTTTCAGCTCGGGCTGACGGTCGTCGCGCTGCTGCTCACGCTCTGGCTACTGCGACAGATACTGCGGCGAGCTGAACGCAGTGCCGGCTGGGCGCGCTCGATGGTGCGTGGGATCTTTTGGCTGGGCGGTGGGCTGCTGGTGGCTTCACTGCTCGCCAATCTGGCCGGTGCCGTGCTACTGACGCAGACGCTCACCAGCGGGGTGATCGATAGCGGTTATATCGGCCTGTTGCTGTACGCCAGCATGACTGTGGTCAATGCGCTGCTGCGGATGCTGATGGAGTTGCCGGCTGTGCAGCGGGTATGGCTGTTTCGTCGACACGGCCAGGCATTGTTGAGTTGGTTGCGTCGCGCATTGTTACTGGCAGCGGCAGTCAGTTGGCTGCTGTACAGCATGGATCGCTTTCGCGTGTTGTTGCCGGTGCAGGCGTTCGTCAGTCAGGTGTTGGGGTATGACGTCGAGGTCGGCGAGTTGTCCATCAGCCTGGGAGATGTACTGGTGTTTGCCCTGTCGGTGCTGATCACCATTGCTGCAGCGCGGGCGACCAAGTTGATACTGCGGGAGCAGTTGCGGGGGCATAGCCGCTTGCCACGCGGGGTGGGTAACAGCATCGCCTCGCTCACCTATTACGCGCTGCTGTTGCTGGGCTTTCTACTGGCGTTGTCGGCGGCGGGTTTCAAGGTCAGTCAGTTGACGCTGTTGTTCGGCGCACTGGGTGTGGGTATTGGCTTTGGCTTGCAGGGGCTAGTGAGCAATTTTGTTTCGGGTCTGGTGTTGATGTTCGAGCGGCCGATTCAGCCCGGCGACGTTATCGAGATCAACGGCGCCAGCGGCAGCGTCCGCGAAATTGGCCTACGCGCCACCAAGATCCGTACCTTCGATGGCGCCGACATCGTGGTGCCCAATGGCACTCTGGTTGCCAATAACCTGACCAACTGGACGCTGCAGGATCGCAATCGGCGCATTGAAGTGCCGATCGGCGTCGCATACGGCAGCGACCCTGCCCAAGTGATTGAGCTACTGGCTAGCGTTGCACGCGCTGTCCCAGGGGTGGCCGCAGAGCCTGCGCCGGTCGTGTTGTTGCAGGAGTATGGTGACAGCTCGCTGAACTTCAGCGTGCGAGCCTGGGCGCAGGACTACGACCGTTGGACCACTACGCGCAGCGAGCTGATGGTGAGCATGCTGCAGGCGCTTGCATCGGCCAATATCAGCATCCCGTACAACCAGTACGACCTCAATCTGCGCGGGGTGCCTGACGAGTTGCCCGAGGCGATGCGCCAGGTCGGCCAGGGCGGCGGTAAGTTGGACGCTTCCTGATCCCCTATGCCAGCGGTGCGGCAATCAGCCTCGATTTCAGGCTCGTCTTGAACGCTAGTTAGATGAGAAACTATTGCATCTATCGGGGGTGAGTTCTTCCTCCGATGCATGGCCATGGCATATAGCCAGGCAACCTGGAGTGGATATGTTGTTTTCCCGCAGACAAATGCTGATCGGCCTGGCCGGTCTTGGTGTTGTCGGCCTTGGCGCCGGCGGCGTGCGCTACTGGCTGGGGCGCCCGGAGAATGTGGCGACCCACGACTACGAACTGATCGCCGCGCCGCTGGAGATCGAGTTGGTGCCGGGGCATATCACGCCGGCCTGGGCTTACGGTGGTCAGGCGCCTGGTCTGGAGTTGCGTTGCCGGCAGGGTGAGCGCTTGCGCGTGCGCTTTATCAATAAGCTGGATGTGCCCACCACCATTCACTGGCATGGCATCCGCCTGCCGCTGGAAATGGACGGTGTGCCTTATCTGTCGCAGGCGCCGGTGCTGCCGGGGGAATACTTCGACTACAACTTCATCACCCCCGATGCCGGCAGCTTCTGGTATCACCCGCACGTCGCCAGCAGCGAGCAGCTGGGGCGTGGTTTGGTCGGTGCGCTGATTGTCGAGGAGCGCGAGCCAAGTGGTTTCAAGCATGACCACACGCTGAGCCTGAAAAGCTGGCATGTCGACGAGCAGGGCGCGTTTACCGATTTCAGTGTGCCGCGTGAAGCGGCACGTGGCGGCACCCCTGGGCGACTGAGTACCGTCAATGGCAAGCACGCGCCAACCCTGGATTTGCCTGCCGGGCAAGTGGTGCGCCTGCGCCTGATCAATCTGGATAACACCCTGACTTATCGCCTTAACCTGCCCGGCGCGGATGCGCGTATCTATGCGCTGGATGGCAATCCCGTTGAACCGCGCTCGCTGGGTAGGGAGTATTGGCTCGGGCCGGGTATGCGGATCGAGCTGGGGCTAAAGGTGCCTGCGGCCGGAACGGAGTTGTCGCTGCGTAACGGGCCATTGCGTCTGGTGACGCTACGCGCGCAGCCCAGTGCCGAGGGTGTGGGTGAGTGGCCGCCTGCCTTGCCAGCCAACCCGGTGGCTGAGCCGGACCTGGCCAATGCCGAAATCGTCAAATTCAACTTCGAATGGGCCGGTGCGGTGTCGGTTGGCCTGGCTCAGGGGGCGGCCCATAGCTTCTGGCAGATCAATGGCCAGGCTTGGGATATCAATGATAAGACCTGCGCCGATCGACCTATTGCTCGCCTGCAACTGGGCAAGAGCTATATCTTTGAGTTGCGCAACCTTAGTCAGTATCAGCATCCGATCCACCTGCACGGCATGACCTTCAAGGTGCTCGCCTCCAATCGCAAGTCGATCATTCCGTATTTCACTGACACCTACCTGCTGGGCAAGAATGAGCGCGCGCGCGTTGCGCTGGTCGCCGATAATCCTGGGGTATGGATGTTCCACTGCCATGTGATCGACCATATGGAAACCGGTCTGATGGCATCAATCGAGGTCGTTTAAGCGTGCGCCAACCCTTGATCATTGATCGCAGTCAGGACCAGCACTTTATGCGTGAGGCCCTGGCTCTGGCCGCCGAAGGCGCTGCCCTTGGCGAGGTGCCGGTCGGCGCAGTGCTGGTGCAGGATGGCCAGATTGTGGGGCGCGGTTTTAATTGCCCGATCTCCACCCATGACCCTAGCGCCCACGCTGAAATGGTGGCGATTCGCGCCGCCGCGCAAGCCGTGGATAACTACCGCCTGCCTGGCAGCACCCTGTATGTCACCTTGGAGCCGTGCAGCATGTGCGCTGGCCTGATTGTGCATGCGCGGGTGCAGCGCGTGGTGTATGGCGCGACTGAACCCAAAGCCGGGGTGGCAATCAGTCGTGGGCAGTTTTTCAATCAAGAGTTTCTCAATCACCGGGTGCTGATCGAGGGTGGCGTGTTGGCGGAGGAGTGTGGGGCGGTGCTGAGTGCCTTCTTCAAAGCGCGGCGCGAGCAGCGTTAAAGCGGTGGGGTTTGCTCATTCGGCTTACGCTTGTCGATGCCTGGCACATGCTGATTGCTTTCAGCGATTTGCGAGCCTTCCAGCTGTGGCTGGGTTACCCAGGTGAGGATGTCGTAGTAGCGGCGGATGTTACGCACAAAGTGCACCGGCTCGCCGCCGCGGGCATAGCCATAGCGGGTTTTGCTGTACCACTGCTTTTGCGCTAGGCGCGGCAGGATCTTCTGCACATCCAGCCATTTATTCGGGTCCAGGCCTTCGGCCTCGGTGAGCTTGCGCGCGTCTTCCAGGTGGCCGCCACCGATGTTGTAGGACGCCAGGGCGAACCAGGTGCGATCCGGCTCCTGAATGCTTTCCGGCAGCTGGTTCTTCACATAGACAATGTATTTGGCACCGCCCTGTATGCTCTGTTTGGGGTTGAGGCGGTCCGACACGCCCATGGCTTGTGCGGTGCGCAGGGTCAGCATCATCAAGCCGCGCACGCCAGTCTTCGAGGTGGCGGTGGGTTGCCAGAGTGATTCCTGATAACCCATAGCGGCGAGCAGGCGCCAGTCGACCTGATTGGCCTGGGCGGCTTCGCGAAAGTGTTTCTCGTAACGTGGCAGGCGTTGCTGCAGGTGTTTGGCGAAGGTGTAAGCGCCTACATAGCCGAGTACGTCGACATGGCCGTAGTAGCGATCCTTCAGTCGCTGCAGGCTGCCATTTTTGTGCGCTCGCTCGATAAAGGCATTCATCTCATCGAGCAGGCTGTTGTCTTCGCCGGGGGCGGTGGCCCAGGCCAGGCTCTGTGCGTCACCCAGGTCAAAAGCTACGCGCACGTTGGAGAAGTAAACCTGGTTCATCGCTAGTTCGTTGGAATCGACCAGGGTCAGGTCGATTTGCCCTTCATCGACCATGCGCAGCAGGTCGACTACCTCGACGGCGGCGGACTCTTCGTAGCTAAGTTCTGGCAGCTGCAGTTTGAGGGCGGCCAGCTGTTCGGCATGGCTGCTGCCTTTGAGAACCAGAATGCGTTTGCCGAGCAGATCATCAGGGCGGGTCGGGCGTTGCTGGCCATTGCGATAGATCACCTGGGGGGTGACCTCGAGGTAGGGCAGAGAGAAGCGTGCGTGCTGCTGCCGTCCGTCGCTTTCTACCAGGCCGGCGGCGGCCAGTACCGGTCCGTTGGGTTTGTTCAGGCTGGCGAACAGTTCGTCGAGGTTGTCGGCGGTTTCAATTTTCAGCTCGACGCCCAGATCCTCGGCAAAGCGCTTCACCAGCTCGTATTCGAAGCCGGTCTCGCCGTTACGGTCCTGGAAATAGGTGGCCGGGCTGTTACGGGTGATCACCCGCAGTACACCCTCCGCCTGAACGCGCTCGAGTGTGCTGGGTTCTTCAGCACAGCCGCCGAGCACCAGGAGGATTCCGATCACCGAGAGCCAGCAGGCGCGGCGCACACGGAACGCAGATTGGGCAAACATTGGCGCAGTATACGCAAAGCATGGGGCGCGCCATATCTCGACAGCGGGTGGCTTCTCTGCTAGCACGGTCGCTGCTCGCGTATAGGGTCTGTTGCCGTTTCGATGCGGCCGCTAAACGGCAACAGACCCTGGCTGCCACGGGTGCCGTTGGCGGCGCTTTAGGCTAGAATGCACGGCCTCAAAGTACACCCCTTCCCAGAGGCTGTCCCCGATGTTGATCCTGCGCGGCGCTCCCGCCCTTTCTGCTTTCCGTCACGGCAAACTGCTTGAACAACTGACCAGCAAGGTTCCTGCTGTCACCGGCCTGTATGCCGAGTTCGCGCATTTTGCTGAAGTGTCCGGTGTTCTGAATGCCGACGAAGAGCAGGTATTGGCCCGTTTGCTGAAATACGGCCCGAGTGTGCCGGTGCAGGAGCCAAGCGGCCGCCTGTTCCTGAGCATTCCGCGCTTTGGCACCATCTCGCCGTGGTCGAGCAAGGCCAGCGACATCGCTCGCAACTGCGGCCTGGCTAAGATTCAGCGTATCGAGCGCGGTCTGGCCTACTACGTCAGCGGCGAGTTGAATGCCGCCGAGGCGCAGCTGGTTGCCGATCTGCTGCATGACCGCATGACCCAACTGGTACTGGATAACCTCGAAGGCGCCGCTGCGCTGTTCAGCCATGCGCAGCCCAAACCGCTGACTGCCGTGGACATCCTCGGTGGCGGTCGCGCTGCGCTGGAGAAGGCCAACGTTGAGCTAGGTCTGGCCCTGGCCGAAGACGAAATCGATTACCTGGTGACCAGCTTCAACGGTCTGGGGCGCAACCCCCACGACATCGAACTGATGATGTTTGCCCAGGCCAACTCCGAGCACTGCCGCCACAAGATCTTCAATGCCAGCTGGGATATCGATGGCCAAGCCCAAGAGAAATCCCTGTTCGGCATGATCAAGAATACCTACCAGATGCACAGCGAAGGCGTGTTGTCCGCTTATAAGGACAACGCCTCGGTGATCGTCGGCAGTGTTGCTGGTCGTTTCTTCCCGGACCCTGAAACTCGCCAATACGGCGCGACCCAGGAGCCGGTGCATATTCTGATGAAGGTGGAAACCCACAACCACCCGACGGCTATCTCACCTTTCTCTGGTGCGTCCACCGGTTCTGGTGGCGAGATTCGCGACGAAGGTGCCACCGGCCGTGGTGCCAAGCCGAAGGCCGGCCTGACCGGTTTCACCGTCTCCAACCTGAACATCCCCGGTTTCGAGCAGCCCTGGGAAGTGCCCTATGGCAAGCCCGAGCGCATCGTTACTGCGCTGGACATCATGATTGAAGGCCCGCTGGGCGGCGCGGCGTTCAACAACGAATTCGGTCGTCCGGCCCTGACCGGCTACTTCCGCACCTTCGAGCAGGCGATCCAGACCCCGCGCGGTGAAGAGGTGCGTGGTTATCACAAGCCGATCATGCTCGCCGGTGGCATGGGCAACATCCGTGCAGACCACGTGCAGAAAGCCGAGATTACCGTGGGTGCCAAACTGATCGTGCTCGGTGGCCCGGCCATGCTGATCGGTCTGGGCGGTGGTGCCGCTTCGTCGGTCGCCACCGGCGCCAGTTCGGCTGACCTGGATTTTGCCTCGGTACAGCGCGAGAACCCGGAAATGGAGCGCCGTTGCCAGGAGGTTATCGACCGCTGCTGGCAGCTGGGTGACAACAACCCCATCGCCTTTATCCATGACGTTGGCGCCGGCGGTATTTCCAATGCCTTCCCGGAGCTGGTCAACGATGGTGGCCGTGGTGGTCGTTTCGAATTGCGCAATGTGCCCAACGACGAGCCGGGCATGGCCCCGCACGAAATCTGGAGCAATGAGTCCCAGGAGCGTTACGTGCTGGCCGTCAGCGCGGTTGATTTCGAGCGTTTCAAAGCCATCTGTGAGCGCGAGCGTTGTCCGTTTGCCGTGGTTGGTGAAGCCACCGAAGAACCCCATCTGACTGTAACCGACAGCCATTTCGCCAACACCCCGGTGGACATGCCGCTGGAAGTGCTGCTGGGCAAGCCGCCGCGCATGCACCGTTCGGCTGCTCGCGAAGCTGAATTGGGCGATGATTTCGATGCCAGCACCCTGGCGATCGACGAAGCCGTGACCCGCGTGCTGCATCACCCCGCTGTGGCCAGCAAGAGCTTCCTGATTACCATTGGCGACCGCACCATTACCGGTCTGGTTGCCCGTGACCAGATGGTTGGCCCGTGGCAGGTGCCAGTGGCTGATTGTGCGGTGACCGCCACCAGCTTCGACGTCTACACCGGTGAAGCCATGGCCATGGGCGAGCGCACGCCGCTGGCGTTGCTGGATGCTGCTGCATCCGGGCGTATGGCGATTGGCGAGACGCTGACCAACCTGGCGGCTTCGCACATCGAGAAGATTTCTGATATCAAACTGTCCGCCAACTGGATGGCCGCTGCTGGCCACCCGGGCGAAGACGCGCGCCTTTACGACACCGTGAAAGCGGTCGGCATGGAGCTGTGCCCGGAGCTGGGCATCACCATTCCGGTCGGCAAGGACTCGATGTCGATGAAAACCCAGTGGCGCGACGAGGGTGCGGACAAGAGCGTGACCTCGCCGCTGTCGCTGGTGGTGACCGGCTTTGCCCCGGTCAGCGATATTCGCAAGACCCTGACTCCGCAACTGCGCATGGACAAGGGCGAAACCGACCTGATCCTGATCGACCTGGGCCGTGGGCAGAACCGCCTGGGCGCCTCGATCCTTACCCAGGTGTACGGCAAGCTTGGCAGCCAAGCGCCGGATGTCGATGACGCTGAAGACCTCAAGGCCTTCTTTGCGGTGATCCAGGGCCTGAATGCTGACGGTCATATCCTCTCCTACCACGACCGTTCTGACGGTGGCCTTATGGTTACCGCGCTGGAAATGGCGTTTGCCGGCCATTGCGGCCTCAACCTGTTCCTTGACGCCCTGGCCGATGACCGCTCTGAGCTTGCCGCCGTGCTGTTCAACGAAGAGTTGGGGGCGGTAATCCAGGTGCATCAGGACGCTACTCCGGAAGTGCTGGCGCAGTTCAGCGCTGCCGGCCTGGGTGATTGCGTGGCGGTGATTGGGCAGCCGGTCAACAGCGATGACGTGGCGATCAGCTTCAATGGTCAGCCGGTATTCGGCGGCCAGCGCCGTCTGCTGCAGCGCCAGTGGGCGCAAACCAGCTACCAGATCCAGCGTCTGCGCGATAACGTGCAATGCGCCGAGCAGGAGTTCGACGCGCTGCTGGAAGAAGACAATCCCGGTCTGTCGGCCAAGCTCGGTTTCGACGTCAACCAGGACATCAGCGCGCCGTATATTCGCAAGGGTGTACGTCCGCAGATCGCCGTCCTGCGTGAGCAGGGCGTCAACGGCCAGGTGGAAATGGCAGCGGCCTTCGACCGCGCAGGCTTCAACGCGATCGACGTACATATGAGCGATATCCTCAGCGGTCGCGTCAGCCTGGACGAGTTCAAGGGCCTGGTCGCCTGTGGCGGCTTCTCCTACGGTGACGTGCTCGGTGCTGGCGAAGGCTGGGCCAAGTCGATCCTGTTCAACAGCCGTGCCCGTGATGGCTTCCAGGCGTTCTTCGAGCGCAAGGACAGCTTTGCCCTTGGCGTGTGCAACGGCTGCCAGATGATGAGCAACCTGCATGAGCTGATCCCTGGCACCGAGTTCTGGCCGCATTTCGTGCGTAACCGCTCCGAGCAGTTCGAAGCGCGTGTGGCGATGGTCCAGGTGCAGGAGTCGGCCTCGATCTTCCTGCAGGGCATGGCCGGTTCGCGTATGCCAATCGCCATTGCTCACGGTGAAGGTCATGCCGAGTTCGAGAATGAGGAAGCACTGCTTGAGGCCGATCTGTCAGGCTGTGTGGCCATGCGCTTTATCGACAACCACGGCAAGGTCACCGAGACCTACCCGGCTAACCCCAACGGCTCGCCGCGCGGGATTACCGGTCTGACCAGTCGCGACGGTCGTGTGACCATCATGATGCCGCACCCGGAGCGGGTATTCCGCGCTGTGCAGAACTCCTGGAAACCGGATGACTGGCAGGAAGATGCCGGCTGGCTGCGCATGTTCCGCAACGCCCGCGTGTGGGTGGATTGATCCGGAGGGGCGGGCTTATGTCGAGTAGGCCCGCGCCGATTCTGCCTGAGGTACGCCAGGTTAAACCTGGCGATACCTTGCTGCTGTGCCGCTGCGGGCATTCGTCCCAGCTTCCCGATTGTGCTTCCGCCTGCCCTGATGTGCTTGAGCTACGGCCTGAGCGCGAGCAGTTTCTGCTGCTTTGCCGTTGCGCTCGCTCGCAACGTCTACCTTACTGTGATGGTAGCCATCAGCAGCCGGTATCCGGCTTTAAGGCCCGCTGGCGGCGATTCTGGCGCGGCTTGTAGTCTGGCTGATTGCGCTAATACGTTGAACACACAGCAAATTGTCCGGTCATAGGGTTTAACTGTGATGGGCTGCGCGAATACCTGATAAGGCATAATGCCATTATCATGTGGCATCATTATCCAACTGTTTTATCAGTCTTGCCGGCGGAGACTTCGATGTACAAGCTGTGTTTTTATGTGCCTGAAACGCACCTGGATGCCGTAAAAAACGCGGTATTCGGCGCCGGTGGTGGACGTATTGGTCAGTATGATCAGTGTTGCTGGCAAACACTTGGGCAAGGCCAGTTTCGTGCCTTGGAAGGCAGTCAGCCGTTTCTCGGGCAACCGGGTAGGGTTGAGCAGGTGGCGGAATGGAAGGTCGAGATGGTCGTGGCTGATGAGCTGATTCATGACGCCGTGAAAGCCATGAAGAAGCAGCATCCCTATGAGGCGCCGGCTTTTGAAGTCTGGCGGCTGTCAGATATCCAGTTCTAGTTCATAAAAAAGGCACCGCGAGGGTGCCTTTTTTGCGCGTATCGATCAGGGTCTGATTTCGATCAGCGTGCCGTCTTTGACCAGGGTCCAGATCTCGCGCATGTCGATATTGCGCATGGCGATACAGCCTTCGGTCCAGTCCAGTGTGTGAAACATCCACTCTGGGTATTCCTCGTCCAGCGGCGTGCCGTGAACCATGATCATGCCGCCCGCCGATACACCGCTCTTGCGTGCCTGCGCCTGGTCGCGTGCGTTGGGGTAGGAGATGTGCATGGACAGGTTGTACTTGTCGCTGGTCTTGCGCCAGTCAATCCAATAGAAACCTTCCGGCGTGCGCAGGTCGCCTTCGCGCTGTTTGGCCCCTTTAGGCTGTTTACCCAGAGAGATGCGGTAGGACTTTAGGGTGTTGCCGCGGCTGATCAAATGCAGCTTACGCTCGGATTTAACCACCAGAACTTTATCAATGGTTTTACCGTCAAGGGTTGGTGCGGTACTGGCGTGGCCAGTCAGAGCAACAGTCATGCAGAGTAGGGCAAGCAACCAGCGCATTGTAATTTCCATGGATCAAAAGGCTTTCTTGTAATGTGCGCGCAAGGCTTCGAGCGGCTCGTTGCGGACCGGGTAGTGCTGCTCGCGCCGGTCAGCGAAGTAACATTCTAAGGTACGTCCGATGGTCGGGAAAGCCAGCTCTGACCAGGGGATGTCCTGCTCGTGAAATAGCTGAACCTCAAGGCTTTCCTCGCCGGGGGAAAAGTCCAGGTCGACCAGCTCGGCACGAAACAGCATGTACACCTGATTGATGTGCGGCAGGTCGAACAAGGTATAGAGGCTGAGGCTGCGCACCCGCGCGCAGGCTTCTTCATGGGTTTCACGGGCGGCAGCCTGTTCGAGGGTTTCGCCGTTCTCCATAAAGCCGGCCGGCAGGGTCCAGTAGCCGCGCCGCGGTTCAATGGCGCGGCGGCACAGCAAAACCTGTTCGCCCCACACCGGCAGACAGCCGGCGATGATGCGTGGATTCTGATAGTGCACGGTCTCGCACTGAGCGCAGACGTGGCGCAGGCGGTTGTCGCCTTGCGGGATGATGTGGCTGATCGTGCCGCCACAGTTGCTACAGAACTTCATGCCAGGCCCTCGCTGCGTGTTGGCTATCTTGGCGCGCATTTCAGCTGCTCGGCAAGCGGCCAGGTGCGGCGGATTATCGAACGCCTGAATGATTGCAGCTCGCGCCGCAGGGCTTGGGCCGTACGCTGCTTTCGTGCCATCATCGAAGGCAGAATAAAAGACCGAGAATCCCCATGCTGGACGAGTTGCTCCATCGCATGCGCGGCTACAGCCCGCACATTCTGCAGATCGACAAGCGCTACCCAGAAGCCGCAGTGCTGGTACCCATTACCCGCAGCGATGAGCCGGAAGTGGTACTGACCTTGCGTGCCAGTGGTTTGTCTACCCACGGTGGTGAAGTGGCGTTTCCCGGTGGCCGGCGTGACCCGGAAGATGCCGATTTGATTGAGACCGCTCTGCGTGAGGCGGAAGAGGAAATCGGCTTGCCGCCTGGGTTGGTCGAGGTTATCGGGCCGCTTAGTACCCTGGTGTCGCGACACGGTATTCAGGTCACGCCCTATGTTGGTTTGGTGCCGGACTTTGTCGAGTACAAGCCCAATGACGGTGAGATCGCCGCCGTATTTGCCGTGCCGCTGGCGTTCTTTCGTGACGACCCGCGGGAAACTACCCACCGTATCGATTACCTCGGGCGCAGCTGGTATGTACCGAGTTACCGTTATGGCGAATATAAAATCTGGGGGCTGACGGCGATCATGCTGGTCGAGTTGGTCAACCTGGTGTTCGACGATGTGCATATTGATATGCACCAGCCGCCTGAGCACTTTATCAAGCTCACCTGAGCTTATGAGGAAGCATTCATGAAATACCGCCTGGGTTCGTCCCAAGTCGAGGCCCATGCCGAGAGCTGGGTTGCACCTAATGCCACTCTGGTGGGCAAGGTCAAGCTGGAACCGGGTGCTAGCGTGTGGTTCAACGCGGTGCTGCGCGGTGATAACGAGCTGATTCATATCGGCGAGAACAGCAACGTGCAGGACGGCACTGTAATGCACACCGATATGGGCTTTCCGCTGAATATTGGCGCTGGCGTGACCATCGGCCACAACGCCATGTTGCACGGTTGCACGGTGGGTGATTACAGCCTGATCGGCATTAATACCGTGATCCTCAATGGCGCGAAAATCGGCAAGTACTGCATCATTGGCGCCAATAGCCTGATCGGTGAAGGTAAGGAAATTCCCGATGGTTCGCTGGTCATGGGCTCGCCCGGCAAGGTGGTGCGCGAACTGACCGAGCCGCAGAAGAAGATGCTCGAAGCCAGCGCCGCCCATTACGTGCACAACGCCCAGCGCTACGCCCGTGATCTGCAGGAGCAGGACGATTGATAAGCGGCGAGCGCCCCGTTGCCTCGCCCTGCGTGCATGTGTGCGCGCTGGATGATGAGGATATCTGCATCGGCTGCCAGCGCACGGTCGCCGAAATTACCCGCTGGGGCCTGATGGATAACGGCGAGCGCCGCAAGGTGTTGGTGCAGTGCCATGAGCGGGCCAAGACCAAAGGCATTCTGCTGTAACTTTCCTGATCAGTTTGAGGACTCCCCATGCCCCGTATTGGAACCCCTTTGTCGCCGAACGCGACCCGTGTGCTGTTGTGTGGCTCTGGCGAGCTGGGCAAGGAAGTGGTGATCGAATTGCAGCGCCTCGGCGTTGAAGTGATCGCCGTGGATCGTTATGCCAATGCGCCGGCCATGCAGGTGGCGCACCGCAGTCATGTGATCAATATGCTTGACGGTAATGCACTGCGGGCGGTGATCGAGTTGGAGCAGCCGCATTACATCGTCCCGGAAATTGAAGCCATCGCCACCGCGACCCTGGTTGAACTGGAGAATGAGGGCTTTACCGTTATCCCCAGCGCCCGCGCCGCGCAGTTGACTATGAATCGCGAAGGTATTCGCCGTTTGGCCGCCGAAGAGCTGGGGTTGCCGACCTCGCCCTATCAGTTTGCCGACTCCTTCGAGCAGTGCCGTGCGGCGGTCGAAAGCATCGGCTTTCCCTGTCTGATCAAACCGATCATGAGTTCTTCGGGCAAGGGTCAGTCGGTGCTGAAAAGCCTGGATGACCTACAAACCGCCTGGGATTACGCCCAGGCAGGCGGTCGCGCTGGCAAGGGGCGGGTGATTGTTGAAGGCTTTATCGATTTCGATTATGAAATCGCCTTACTCACCGTGCGCCACAGTGGCGGTACTACCTTCTGTGCGCCGGTGGGGCATCGTCAGGTCAAGGGCGATTATCAGGAGTCCTGGCAGCCGCAGCCGATGAGCGCTAAGGCTCAGGCTGAAGCCGAGCGTATTGCCCTGGCGGTCACCGGCTCGCTGGGAGGGCGCGGGCTGTTTGGCGTCGAGCTGTTCGTCAAAGGTGATCAGGTGTGGTTCTGCGAGATTTCACCGCGTCCGCATGACACCGGCTTGGTCACCCTGATTTCCCAGGATCTGTCCGAATTTGCCCTGCATGCGCGGGCGATTCTCGGCTTGCCGATTCCAGCTATTCGCCAGTTCGGGCCGTCAGCTTCGGCAGTGATATTGGTCGAGGGCGAATCGCAGCAGGTCAGCTTCGGCAATCTCGGTGCGGCTTTGGCTGAACCGGATACCGCTCTGCGTTTGTTCGGCAAGCCGGAAGTCAGCGGTCAGCGGCGTATGGGTGTGGCGCTGGCGCGAGATGAATCATTAGAAGCTGCGCGGGCCAAGGCCACGCGTGCGGCGCAGGCGGTTAAGGTCGAGCTGTGAACGCTTGGCGCGCCGGTGCGTGGTGGCTAGGTTTTACGCTGCTGGCGCCGGTGGCGCTGCCGCTGGCTGTATATACGCGGCGTAATGCGCTGCGTTTACCACCTGCCGCAGGGTTGCTGAGCGGTGTGGCTGGTGCAGACTTACCGGGTGAGCCATTGCGTCTGCTGGTCTTGGGCGAGTCGACCGTAGTGGGCGTGGGTGTCGATGAGCTGCAGGCTGCGTTGGTCGGGCAGTTGGCTACTGCGTTGGCGACGCGTTATGGGCGGCCGGTTGCCTGGCGTGCCTGTGGCGAAAACGGTATTACTGCTGCGCAGGCGCATGCGCGGCTGTTGCCGCAAGTGCTGGATCAGCCCTTTGATCTGGCGTTGCTGGTGTTCGGTGTCAACGACACCACCCATCTGACTTCACTAACGCGCTGGGAAGCTGCGCTCGGCAGCATGGCTCAAGCGTTGTCGGCGCGTGGCGCGCATGTGGCGTTTAGCAGTGTGCCGCCGCTGCAGCATTTCAGGGCCTTGCCTTGGCTGTTACGGCGTTTGCTTGGTATGCGTGCCGGCCTGTTGGACGCGCGCCTGGGTCAGTTGGCGGGTCGTTTGGGGGCTGGGCATCACGCGGTCGAACTGGAGTTTTCCTCCGAGTTTCTGGCGCGTGATGGCTATCACCCTTCAGTTCTTGGCTACCGCGTGTGGGCGCAGGGGCTGGCCGTCAGTCTTGTGCCGGCTGCTCGGTGTGCGCTTTAGGCTTGGCTTGCCAGGCGCGCACGCTTTTTACCCGGTTCTCTGACGATTGCAGAATTTCTAGACGATAAGGCCCGATCTTCAAGCACACGGCGCTATCGGGAATGCTCTCCAGCGCCTCGGTAACCAAGCCGTTGAGGGTTTTCGGTCCATCGCAGGGCAGGTGCCAATCCAGCGCCTTGTTGATTTCGCGGATGTAGGCGGCGCCGTCGATTACTTGGGTGCCATCTTCCTGGGGGTGAATATCCGGGCTGCGCAGGGTGTCTTGATTACTGAAGTCGCCGACGATTTCTTCGAGGATATCTTCCAGGGTGGCAATGCCGATCACGTCGCCGTATTCATCGACGACGATGCCGATCCGGCGTTTTTGCTTCTGAAAATTGATCAATTGGGTCGACAGTGGTGTGCCTTCTGGAACGAAGTACGGCTCGCTGCAGGCCGCCAGGAGCGCCTCTTTGCTCAGCTCGTTGTGCGTCAGCAGTCGGGCAATCTGGCGCATATGCACGATGCCTTCGATCTGATTGATGTCGGTACGAAATACCGGCAGGCGTGTGTGGGTGGTGTTGGTCAGCAGGCTGATGATGCTTTCCAGGTCGTCATCGAGGTTGATACCGGTGACTTCGTTGCGCGGAATCATGATGTCATCCACCGTCACCCGTTCAAGATCCAGAATGCCAAGCAGCATGTTCTGGCGATTCTTCGGCATGCCGGCGCCGGACTCGCGCACTACGCTGCGCAGCTCTTCGGTGGACAGGCTGTCGCTGGCGCGTTGCGACGGGTCGACGCCGAGTAGGCGCAGCAGTACGTTGCTGATAGCGCTCGTGGCCCAGACCACGGGGTAAAGCAGGCGTTGCAGGAGCAGCAGTACGCGGCTGGCGGGAAAGGCCACCAGTTCCGGGCGCAGGGCTGCCAGGGTTTTCGGGGTGATTTCGCCGAAAATCAGCACCACGATAGTCAGCCCGGCGGTGGCAATCGCGATCCCGGCTTCGCCCCATATGTCGACGGCCAGTACGGTGGCGATGGACGCGGCGAGAATGTTGACCACGTTGTTGCCGACCAGAATCGTACCTAGCAGGCGATCCGGGCGGCTGAGCAAGGTGGTGACGCGCTTGGCACCCTTATGCCCTTCCTTAGCCATGTGCTTGAGGCGATAGCGGTTGAGGCTGAGCATGCCAGTCTCCGAACTGGAGAAGAATGCCGAGCACATAATCAGAAAAATCAGCAGCCCAAGCAGGTAGCCGGATTGAAGGTCGTCCACGGAAGGGGTCTCAGATATGCAGGATAAATTCGCGAACCAGCTTGCTGCCGAAATAGGCCAGCATCAGCAAGCAGAAGCCCGCCAGGGTCCAGCGAATGGCTTTGTGGCCGCGCCAGCCGAGTTGGTGGCGCCCCCACAACAGCACGGCAAAAACCACCCAGGCAAAGCACGATAGGATGGTTTTATGTGCTAGGTGCTGGGCAAATAGGTCGCTGATAAACAGCGCGCCAGAGAAGAGCGAGAGCGACAGTAGAATCCAGCCGGCCCAGAGAAAGCCGAACAGCAGGCTTTCCATGGTTTGCAGCGGCGGGAAGTTCTTGATCAGCCCGGAGGGGTGCTTGTTTTTCAGTTGATGGTCTTGCAGTAGAACCAGCAGCGACTGGAATACCGCAATGGTGAGCATGCCGTAGGCAATCACCGAGAGTAGGATGTGGATCAGAATACCGGGCTGTTCGTTGATCAGCTGAGTCGTTCCGCTCGGCATAAATTGCGCGAGTATCACGGTCAGCGCGCCTAGCGGGAACAGCAGCAATAAAAGGTTTTCAACGGGGATGCGGATACAGGCAATCAGGGTCAGCGCGATGACCGCGTAAGCGATCAGGCTGGCGGCATTAAAGAAGTCTAAGGCCAGGCCATCTGAATGATACATCTGCACAAACAAGCTGCCACCGTGGAAGAACAGCGCAAACACGCCCAAAAGGGCTAGCAGGCGTTTGTCGGGAGCGTCGCGCTGGGCAATACGCCAACCTTGATAGGCTGTGGCGCCGGTGTAAAGGCAGGCGGCGGCTAGGCTGGGTAGCAGAGGGTGCATAAATCCTTGTCAGGCAAACCCGGAAGAGCCGCAGTGTGGCATATAACCCGTGCGCCACGAAAGCGTCTGACGGTGTCGGTACCTTGCAGTCTTCGCTATAATCCGCGACCTGTTGCAAGACCACCCTCGGCTCGGTAGAGCCTGAAAGGAACGTGCATGTTCGAAAATCTGACTGACCGCCTCTCGCAGACCCTGCGAAATGTCACCGGCAAAGCCAAGCTGAGCGAAGACAATATCAAGGACACCTTGCGTGAAGTGCGCATGGCCTTGCTTGAGGCTGACGTTGCCTTGCCGGTGGTCAAGGACTTCGTTAATAAGGTCAAGGATCGCGCGGTCGGCACTGAAGTCTCTAAGAGCCTGACCCCAGGCCAGGCGTTCGTGAAGATTGTCCGTGCCGAGCTGGAAGAGCTGATGGGCGCGGCCAACGAAGACTTGGCGCTGAATGCAGTGCCGCCAGCCGTGGTGTTGATGGCCGGCCTGCAGGGCGCAGGTAAGACCACTACCGTCGGCAAGCTGGCGCGCTTCCTTAAAGAGCGCAAGAAGAAGACCGTGATGGTGGTGTCGGCTGACGTTTACCGTCCGGCGGCGATCAAACAGCTGGAAACCCTGGCTAGTGATATTGGCGTGACCTTCTTTCCCTCCGATCTTAGCCAGAAGCCGGTGGATATCGCCGAGGCTGCGATCAAGGAAGCCAAGCTCAAGTTTATTGATGTAGTGATCGTCGATACCGCCGGTCGCCTGGCCATCGATGCCGAGATGATGGCTGAGATCCAGGCATTGCACGCGGCGATTAAACCGGTGGAAACCCTGTTCGTGGTCGATGCCATGACCGGTCAGGACGCTGCCAACACCGCCAAGGCCTTTAATGATGCACTGCCGCTGACCGGCGTGGTGCTGACCAAGGTTGACGGTGATGCGCGCGGTGGTGCGGCGTTGTCGGTTCGTGCGATTACCGGCAAGCCGATCAAGTTTATTGGTATGGGTGAGAAGACCGAGGCGCTGGAGCCTTTCCACCCGGATCGAATTGCCTCGCGCATTCTCGGCATGGGCGACGTGCTCAGTCTGATCGAGCAGGCCGAGCAGACCCTGGATCGCGAAAAGGCCGAGAAACTCACCAAGAAGTTGAAGAAGGGCAAGGGCTTCGATCTCGAAGACTTCCGCGATCAGCTGCAACAAATGAAAAACATGGGTGGCCTTGGTGGCCTGATGGACAAGTTGCCACAGATGGGTGGCGTCAATCTGGCGCAGATGGGCAATGCCCAGGGCGCGGCCGAGAAGCAGTTCAAGCAGATGGAGGCGATCATCAACTCGATGACCCCTCAGGAGCGCCGCGATCCGGAAATCATCAGTGGCTCGCGCAAGCGGCGCATCGCCATGGGCTCTGGCACCCAGGTGCAGGACATCGGTCGCTTGATCAAGCAGCACAAGCAGATGCAGAAGATGATGAAAAAATTCACTGCCAAAGGCGGTATGGCCAAGATGATGCGCGGCATGGGTGGGATGATGCCGGGCGGCCTGCCGAAAATGTAAGGAATTCGCGTCGGCAGTGATGTCGGCGTAGACCCCGCTGAAGGCGGGGATTTACAGTAAACCCGCCTTTTGCGGGAGCTGATTGGCCGGTTTGGACAACGGTCCTCCGGCAAATCTTAACTGCACGGCCCCATGCGCCTGAAAAAGCCATTTGCAAAAGTCCGGATATTCCTTAGAATATGCGGCCTTTCGGGCACCTATGCCCGCCGTGCATTTAGATTTGCAGCACCGACTACAGGAACTATGTTCACATGCTAACGATTCGTCTTGCCCTTGGCGGCTCCAAAAAGCGCCCGTTCTACAAAATCAACGTAACCGACAGCCGTAACCCACGCGACGGTTCGCACAAAGAAGAAATCGGTTTCTTCAACCCGATCGCTCGTGGTCAGGAAGTTCGTCTGTCCGTTAAGCAAGATCGCCTGGCCCATTGGCTGAGCGTTGGCGCACAGCCTTCTGATCGTGTTGCTCAGTTGTTGAAGGACGCTGCTAAGGCTGCGGCCTGAGCAATATGAGCGCGACGCCTGTTTCTACCGATGATTTGATTGTTATCGGCAAGATCTACTCAGTACATGGCGTTCGCGGTGAAGTGAAGGTGTATTCCTTTACTGATCCTGTTGCAAACCTGTTGCAGTACAAGTCCTGGACGCTCAAGCGCGAAGGCAGTGTCAAGCAGGTCGAGCTGGTCAGTGGGCGCGGGAATGATAAGTTCCTGGTCGCGAAGCTTAAGGGTCTCGATGATCGCGAAGAAGCACGCCTTCTCGCGGGTTATGAGATCTGTGTTCCGCGCAATCTGTTCCCTGAATTAGCCGATGGCGAGTACTACTGGTACCAGTTGGAAGGTCTAAAGGTTATCGATCAGGTTGGGCAATTGCTCGGCAAGATTGATCACTTGTTAGAAACCGGTGCCAACGATGTGATGGTGGTCAAACCTTGCACCGACAGCCTGGATGATCGTGAACGCCTATTGCCCTATACCGAGCAATGCGTGTTGTCGATTGACCTGAGTGCTGGCGAAATGCGGGTCGACTGGGATGCGGACTTCTAAGCCTGATGCCAAATCTGCGCGTTGAAGTTATTACGCTGTTCCCAGAGATGTTTGCCGCTATCAGCGAATACGGCATTACCAGCCGAGCGGTGAAGCAGGGGTTGTTGCAATTGACCTGCTGGAATCCGCGTAGCTACACCACAGACCGTCACCACACCGTGGATGATCGGCCTTTTGGTGGTGGTCCCGGCATGGTGATGAAGATCAAGCCGCTTGAAGACGCTTTGCTTGACGCGAAGCACGCTACGGGTGGTGCGGCAAAGGTGATTTACCTCTCGCCGCAAGGTCGCCAGCTGACGCAGTCAGCAGTACGCGAACTGGCCAATGAGGATGCGTTAATCCTGATTGCTGGTCGCTACGAAGGCATTGATGAGCGCTTTATTGAGGCGCATGTCGATGAAGAATGGTCGATTGGGGATTACGTCCTGTCTGGCGGTGAGCTGCCGGCCATGGTGCTAATCGACGCGGTGACGCGCCTTTTGCCTGGTGCATTAGGTCATGCAGGTTCGGCCGAGGAAGACTCCTTTACGGATGGCTTACTTGACTGCCCGCACTACACCCGCCCGGAGGTGTATGCGGATAAACGTGTTCCACAGGTTCTGCTTGGCGGTAACCACGAACACATCCGGCGCTGGCGTTTGCAGCAGTCCCTTGGTCGGACGCACGAACGACGCGCTGATCTTCTGGATAGCCGCTCGCTTTCTGGGGAAGAGAAGAAGCTGCTGGAGGAATACATCCGCCAGCGGGACGATAGTTAATGTATCGATGACCGGCCAAGGCCAGTCTTAGGAGCGCAGCATGACCAACAAGATTATTCAGCAGATCGAAGCTGAGCAGATGGGCAAAGAAATCCCTACTTTTGCACCGGGCGACACCATCGTCGTTCAGGTAAAAGTAAAGGAAGGCGACCGTCAGCGTCTGCAGGCGTTTGAAGGTGTTGTTATCGCCAAGCGTAACCGTGGTCTGAACAGTGCTTTCACTGTTCGTAAGATCTCCAACGGTGTTGGCGTTGAGCGTACTTTCCAGACCTACAGCCCGCTGGTTGATAGCCTGGCTGTTAAGCGTCGCGGTGACGTACGTAAAGCCAAGCTTTACTACCTGCGTGACCTGTCCGGTAAAGCAGCGCGCATCAAGGAAAAACTGGGCTAAGTCTCAGCTTTCCAATAAAAAAGCAGCCTTCGGGCTGCTTTTTTCGTTTCTGCGGTCTGAATATCTGGCCGTGGCTAGCGCAGGCTGATCTTTAGCGAGGCTTGCGACAGGTCGATATCATGCAGGCTCAGGCTGCCAAAGCTTTGGCCCTGGGGGGCGCCGGCAACGCGGATATTGTCAAAGCGCAGTTCTCCAATCGAGCTGGGCAGGCGCACGTTTACCGAGCCGTCGGCATTGATCACCGAGGTCAGTTTGCTGGTGTCGTACAGCACGTCTTTCATCGAGGTTTCCGCTTCAAGGCTGCTCAGTACCGGCATCACCAGTTTGCTCAGCTGGCCGACGGTGCCCAGACCGTCACCGCTGCCGGCTTGGAGAAACAGGCCTTGCAGAATGTCGTCCAGGCCTTGAGCGCTGATATTGCTCATTTCCATATCGCTCAAGGGGCGTAGGCCGCTTGGTGTTTGCTCCTGATTGATAGCGCTGGGCAGGTTGCGCGGTGCATCGGCGCTGGCGATCTGGAATGGGCTGAGTAGGGCGGCGACCAAGGTGGCGGCCAGGCGCAGGTTGTTCTGCTTGCTGAGGGCTTTTTTCAGCTGACGTTCGGTTAGCCAGCCTTGCTCAATCAGCGTCTCGCCGAGGCGTTTGTGGTTGGTGAGTTGCAGTTGAATGGCAGCATCCAGCTGGCCGCGGTTAATCAGTCCTTTGTTGATCAGAACCTGACCAAGGCGTGAATGCTGATGGCTGGACATTGCGTAGGCCCATTTGTTGTAGTGGCGTGATGCAATCATGGGCTGCAAATTGATATCTGTCACCCATCCAAGGATAGGGTGACGATATTGCTGCTCTTCCTGTTTGCCGCTACTGACTGGCGATCTGTGGCTCATTAATTAGGGCTACCAGGGTCCAGTCCGGGCCGGGCATGATTTCAAGCGGATGGGTTGCGACATGTATCCAGCCACCAGGGTCGCAAGCAAGCAGAATCACGGCTTGGTCGCCATGCAGGTTCTGGTAGGCCTGCCAGTCAAAGGTGTTGGTGAGTGTCGTCGTGCGAACTTCTGCGTCTTTGCTCAAACGGCTGGCAAACTGCGGGAAACTCAACGCTTGGCTGCCTAAGGGGCGGCCACGCACGGCGTCGCGGCTGCGATGTTTATCGCTGCGGCGGCTTTCAGTGCCGCTGGGGATGGTAAAGCGGCGATTTGCGGCAAAGTCGTGGCGAAAGTGCATGCAGGCCAGCGCGTTCAGCTCGCTGGAAGGCGATAGCGCGAGTAGGTGGCCAAGGCCAACTAGGTCCAGATGGGCTTCAGCATCCTGTGAGGTGGGGTTGCCAAAGTAAGTTGGTAGTTTTTGCATGCGTGCGGTGCTGATATTTTCCCAGCTGGAGTCGCACAGGAGTACGCGATTGCCGAGGTCTTGCAGGGCTTTGCCGAGTGCGCGCGCTACCGGATTGGCGCCGACGATCAGGAAGCCGCTGGGTGCGGGTTCTGCCACTTTAAGCAGTTTGGCGAGCGGGCGTGCGGTCGCGCTCTGCAAAACTACGGTGCCGATAATAACGGCGAAGGTTAGCGGAACTAGCAGTTGGGCGCCTTCATAGCCTAATTCGCCAAGGCGGATGGCAAAAATTGCTGAAACGGCCGCGGCAACAATGCCGCGTGGGGAGATCCAGGCCAGTAGTGCCCGTTCACGCCAGCTGAGGCTGGAGCCGAAGGTGGACAGTGCCACGTTGAGTGGGCGCGCGACAAACTGGATGATTACCAGAAGTACCAATACCGCTGGGCCGAGGGCGAGCAGGGCGCTCAGGTCGAGGCGTGCGGCTAGCAGGATAAATAGCCCGGAAATCAACAGTACGCTGAGATTTTCCTTGAAGTGAAGAATATGCCGAACGTCGACGCCCTTCATATTGGCCAGCCACATGCCCATCAAGGTAACGGCGAGCAGGCCGGACTCATGCATGGCTGCGTTAGAGGCAATAAAAGCACCCAGCACGGTGGCCAATACCGCGAGGTTATGCAGGTAGTCCGGCAGCCATTGGCGTTTTAAGACCTGGCCCAGTGCCCAGCCGCTCGCAACCCCAAAAAGGCTGCCGCAGGCGATAACGCCGGCGAACGTAATCAGACCGTTGTTCCAGCCGTTGCCTTCGTTGCTGGCAATAATAAAGCTGTACACGACAACGGCGAGTAGTGCGCCAATTGGGTCGATAACGATACCTTCCCAGCGCAGAATGTTGGCGATGGAGGCTTTCGGGCGGACGACGCGAAGCATTGGCACGATTACGGTTGGCCCGGTGACCAGGGTCAGCGTGCCGAACAGCAGCGCCATGTCCCAACTAAAGCCAAGCAGGTAATGCGTGCTTACGGCAATGACAGCCCAGGTGGCCAGCGCGCCCACCGTTACCATGCGCCTGACAACGCTGCCGATCTCACGCCACTCTGATAAGTGCAGGGTTAGACTGCCTTCAAACAGAATCAGCGCCACGGCCATTGATACCAATGGGAATAACAAACTGCCGAACAGGGCGTGCGGGTCAAGCCAGCCCAGTACAGGCCCTGCAAGTATTCCGGCTATAAGCAGGAATAAAATGGCGGGTAGGCGTAGGCGCCAGGCCAGCCACTGGCAGGCGAGGGCGCTTGCGCCGATGGCGGCAAAGGCCAGAAGAATATGCTGTTCGTTCATCGGGGGTCCTTGTGGTGAGCCCTGGCCCTGCATGGCCAAGCTGTGAAAGACTAACCCGCTTTAACCTGCCGCCATAGTTCCCATGCCCGCTATCGACCACCCCCTGATTGATCGTTTCGTGGAGGCCCTGTGGTTGGAAAAAGGGCTTTCGGCGCACACGCGCGCCGCCTACCGCAGTGATTTGGCGCTATTCAACGGGTGGCTGCAGGTGCGCGATGTGCAATTGCCGGCTGCAGGTCGTGAGTTGATCCTTGATCACTTGGCTTGGCGTCTGAATGAAGGCTACAAGGCGCGCTCCACTGCGCGCCTGCTCTCGGGCTTGCGCGGTTTCTACCGCTTTCTCTTGCGTGAGCAGCTGATCAGTCGTGATCCAACTCTACAGGTGGATTTGCCGCAGCTGGGCCGGCCCCTGCCGAAATCGCTGTCCGAGGCGGATGTCGAGGCCTTGCTGGCCGCTCCCGAGCTGGATGATCCAATTGGTTTGCGCGATCGGGCGATGCTTGAGGTGCTGTATGCCTGCGGTCTGCGTGTCAGTGAGTTGATCGGCTTGACGCTGGAGCAGGTCAACCTGCGTCAGGGTGTACTACGGGTGTTTGGCAAGGGCAGCAAGGAGCGTCTGGTGCCGCTGGGTGAGGAAGCGATTGCCTGGATCGAGCGTTACAGCAAGGAGGCGCGGCCGTTTCTGCTCGATGGCAAACCCAGCGATGTACTGTTCCCGAGTCTGCGCGGCGAACAGATGACTCGGCAAACCTTCTGGTATCGCATCAAGCACCAGGCCAAGGTGGCGGGAATTGCCAAGAGTCTGTCACCGCATACCCTGCGGCATGCCTTTGCCACACACCTGCTCAATCACGGCGCCGATTTACGCGTGGTGCAGATGCTGCTGGGGCACAGCGATCTGTCGACCACGCAAATCTATACCCACGTTGCCCGCGCGCGACTGCAAGAGTTGCATGCGCAGCACCATCCGCGAGGCTGAGAGCGCCGTCTGGCCTGCCGTGATCGGTCTGTTCAGGCTTCTATGGTAGGCTGTGACGATTATTCGTGAGACCGTCCTCGACAGGAGTTTGTATGCGTTTTAATCGCATTGTTGTCGCATTGGCTTTGAGCCTGGCCAGTAGCATTGGTGTGGCTGCTGATCCCGATCAGGCTATTCGTAATACCCTCAAAGCGGTCGATCCTAATTTGCCGATTGAAGCGATTGCGGAAAGCCCGATGACTGGCCTGTATCAGGTTCAGCTGCAAGGTGGTCGCCAGTTATATGCCAGTGAAGACGGTCAGTTCCTTCTGCAGGGTTACTTGTTTCAGGTTAAGGATGGCAAGCCGGTTAACCTGACCGAAGCCGCTGAGAGCAAAGGTGTGGTTAAGCTGCTGGAAGCGATTCCGGCTTCGGAAATGGTTGTGTTCGCACCCCTGCAGCCGAAAACCCATATCACCGTATTTACCGATACCGATTGCGGCTATTGCCAGAAGCTGCACAGTGAAGTGCCTGAGCTTAACCGTCTGGGTGTTGAGGTGCGTTACCTGGCCTTCCCGCGTCAGGGGTTGGAAAGTGAGGCTGCAAAAGAGCTGTCGAATGTCTGGTGCGCCAAGGACAAGCAGCAGGCCATGAATTTGGCGAAGACCCGTCAGTCGGTACCGAACGCCCAGTGCGACAGTCCGGTTGCCAAGCAATATGCGCTGGGGCAGATGATCGGGGTCAGCGGTACCCCGGCTGTCGTTCTGGCCAACGGTAAGATCATTCCCGGCTACCAGCCAGCACCGCAGCTGGCAAAAATTGCCCTGGAATCCGCCCAGTAATCTAAGCGGCTGAGGTGTGTGCCTGATTGACTAATAAACAGCCGCTTCGTATGGTGCGGCTCTTTTTCTACGGCCGGGGCTTGCTCCGGCCGTTTTACGCAGTGCAGATGGGGAGTTCAGTGTGAAACCGGTGAAAGTAGGCATCTGTGGGCTGGGTACCGTCGGTGGCGGTACGTTGAATGTACTCAAGCGAAATGCCGAGGAAATTACCCGGCGCGCAGGGCGCGGTATTGAAGTTGCCCAGATTGCGATTCGCTCGCCCAAGCCGCAATACGATACGACCGGTATTAGCATGACCAGCGATGTCTTCGAGCTGGTTAACAACCCTGAGATCGATATCGTTATCGAGCTGATTGGCGGTTACACCCTGGCTAAGGAACTGGTGCTCAAGGCTATCGAGAACGGCAAGCACGTGGTTACCGCCAACAAAGCGTTGATCGCCGTGCACGGCAACGAGATCTTCGCCAAGGCCCGCGAGAAGGGCGTGATCGTCGCCTTCGAAGCGGCCGTTGCCGGTGGTATTCCGGTGATCAAGGCGATTCGCGAAGGCTTGGCGGCCAACCGCATCAACTGGCTGGCCGGGATCATCAACGGCACCGGCAACTTTATCCTCAGCGAAATGCGCGAGAAGGGTCGTACCTTCGAAGACGTGCTGGCCGAGGCGCAGGCGCTGGGTTATGCCGAAGCGGATCCGACCTTCGACGTTGAAGGCATCGATGCTGCGCACAAGCTGACCATTCTCGCTTCTATCGCCTTTGGCATTCCGTTGCAGTTCGACAAGGCCTACACCGAAGGCATCACCAAGTTGACCACTGCTGATGTGAACTACGCAGAGGCGCTGGGCTACCGTATCAAGCACCTGGGTGTGGCGCGCCGCACTGACGCCGGTATCGAGCTGCGCGTGCACCCGACTCTGATTCCGGCGGATCGTCTAATCGCCAACGTCAACGGCGTGATGAACGCTGTGATGGTCAACGGCGACGCCGCCGGTAGCACGCTGTTCTACGGCGCTGGCGCCGGCATGGAGCCTACCGCGTCCTCGGTTATTGCTGATCTGGTTGACGTGGTTCGCGCCCTGACGGCTGATCCGACCAATCGTGTGCCGCACCTGGCCTTCCAGCCGGACTCGCTGTCCGATCACCCCATTCTGCCGATCGAAGCCTGCGAGAGCGCCTATTACCTGCGGATTCAGGCCAAGGATCATCCGGGCGTGTTGGCCCAGGTGGCGAGCATTCTGTCGGCGCGCGGGATCAATATCGAATCGATCATGCAGAAGGAAGTCGAGGAGCAGGATGGCCTGGTGCCGATGATCCTGGTGACTCATCGTGTGGTCGAAGCGCAGATCAACGAGGCGATCAGTGCCCTTGAGGCGCTCGAAGATGTTGTCGGCAGCGTTGTGCGTATCCGCGTCGAGCAGCTGAACTAATCCGCTTTTGGCCGCCGCAGCCTGGCTGCGGCGGCTCTTGAAGAGTCAACCGAAGGTTTACCCTATGCGCTATATCAGTACCCGTGGCCAGGCACCGGCCCTGAATTTCGAAGACGTGCTGCTCGCCGGTTTGGCCAGTGATGGCGGCCTGTATGTTCCGGAAAACCTGCCGCGCTTCACTCAGGAAGAAATCGCTTCTTGGGCTGGCCTGCCGTACCACGAGCTGGCCTTCCGCGTGATGCGCCCGTTCGTCACCGGCAGCATTCCGGATGCCGACTTCAAAAAGATCCTCGAAGAAACCTACGGTGTATTCGCCCATAGCGCCGTGGCGCCGCTGCGTCAGCTGAGCGGCAACGAGTGGGTGCTGGAGCTGTTTCACGGCCCGACCCTGGCATTCAAAGACTTTGCCTTGCAGCTGCTAGGTCGGCTGCTCGACTACGTGCTGGCCAAGCGCAACGAGCGCGTGGTGATCATGGGTGCGACCTCCGGTGATACCGGTTCGGCCGCCATCGAGGGCTGCAAGGCCTGCGATAACGTCGACATCTTTATCATGCACCCACACAACCGTGTGTCAGAGGTGCAGCGCCGGCAGATGACCACCATCCTCGGCGACAACATCCATAACATAGCTATCGAAGGCAACTTCGATGACTGTCAGGAAATGGTCAAGGACAGCTTCGCTGACCAGAGTTTCCTCAAGGGCACCCGTTTGGTCGCGGTTAACTCGATCAACTGGGCGCGAATCATGGCCCAGATCGTTTACTACTTCCATGCAGCCCTGCAGCTGGGCGGCCCAGCGCGTTCTATCGCGTTCTCGGTGCCGACCGGCAACTTCGGCGACATCTTCGCCGGCTACCTGGCGCGCAACATGGGTCTGCCGATCAGCCAGCTGATCGTCGCGACCAATCGCAACGACATCCTGCACCGCTTTATGAGTGGCAATCAGTATGTGAAGGACACTCTGCATCCGACGCTGTCGCCGTCCATGGACATCATGGTTTCGTCGAACTTCGAGCGGCTGCTGTTCGACCTGCACGGTCGCAACGGTGCGGCGATTGCCGAGCTGATGGTCACCTTCAAACAGGGTGGCGGTTTCAGCGTCGATCAGGATCGCTGGACCGAGGCGCGTAAGCTGTTCGATTCCCTCGCTGTGGATGATGCGCAAACCTGCGAAACCATTACCGACGTGTTTAACGAGTGCGGTGAGCTGCTTGATCCGCATACCGCGATTGGCGTGCGTGCTGCTCGTGAGTGCCGTCGCAGCCTGGCGACGCCGATGGTCATCCTTGGCACGGCGCATCCGGTGAAATTCCCCGAGGCCGTGGAGAAGGCTGGTGTTGGTCAGGCGCCGGCGCTGCCCGCGCATCTGGCGGATCTGTTCGAGCGCGAGGAGCGCTGCACGGTACTGGCCAATGATCTGAAAACCGTACAGGACTTTGTGGCTCAGCACGGTAATCGTGGCAAGCCGCTGTAAGTCTGGCGCTGGTCGATAAAGCCGGTACCCGCAAGGGGCCGGCTTTTTTTGCGTCTATGCTTTGGGTGGTTTGTTGGGATGGAGCGTGTCATGGCTGAGTTTGATCAGGATTTGCCGGTAGAGGTGGTTGCGGCACTTGAGCGTGGGCGGAAAATTGAAGCGATCAAGCTGCTGCGTGAGCTAAGAGGCATTGGTTTGAAAGAGGCCAAGGACGCCGTGGATGACTACGGGCCCGCACGACAGGCGGGTGGTATGTCGGTGGTGCAGTCTGGCGGGCATGGCGGTATCTTCTGGTTGTTGGGCTTACTTGTGCTGGGTGCTGCAGTCGCCTGGTTGTTTGGCGCGTTTTAGCGGCAGTGTGTTGTGCAGTTAGAGGTAGCAGAGTGAAGTGGCTGATCAAGGCGGTTGTTCTGCTGTGCGGTGTCTATCCCCTCCATGGCGTCTATGCCGCTACCTTTGATGTTGGTTTTTACAACTACCCGCCGATGATGATCGAGCAGGGTAAAACCGGTATCTATCAGGACATCTTCGATGAGCTGGGCAAGCTGACCGGCGATACATTCAGTGTGCAGTACTACCCCTACCCGCGCATTGGTCTGCTTTTCAATGGCGGGCAGCTGGATATCGAGCCGGGTGTTTATCCTGGTTGGGTGCAGGGCCAGTCGACGCCCGGGGTGTTTTCGGTGCCGTTTGGCAAGGTTGTCGATGTCATGCTGTTTGCCCCAGGCAAGGCTTTCCCCGTGGCGCGGCCTGAGGATTTGCGCGGCAAATCAGTGGGGCTGGTGCGTGGCTATGCCTATCCGGACCTGCGTGCGTTGATCGAGGCCGGGCAACTCGATCGGCGCAATGCGCTGAATGAAGCGCAGTTGCTGGAGATGTTGGCCAAATCGCGCTTTGATCAAATTGTGGTCAATAAGGCGATTGCGCAATACAGCCTGGCGAAGGTCCCTGAGTACAGTCACCTCGAGATCGGCGATGTAATGAGCTCTTTCGATGTCAGTATGCGTGTTCATCCGCGCCACGAAGCCTGGTTGGATAAGCTCGATGCGGCCATTCTGACGCTCAAACGTCGCGGCGTTATTGAAGAGATCTACGCCAAATATGGCGTTCACCTTTAGTTGCAGCCTGCTAGCTGAGATTGCTGATTAAATGGCGCCTTCGTCACGTAGACTGGCGATCTGTTCACGGCTATAGCCCAGTCCGCTCAGCACCTGTTCATTGTGCTCACCCAGCTCCGGGCCGACCCAATTTACTTCGCCTGGAGTGTCGCTCAGCTTGGGTACGATGCCTGGCATCTTGAAGGCTTTGCCGTCTGGCAGCTTGGCCGACAGGAGCATTTCTCGGGCAAGAAATTGTGGGTCGTGGAACATGTCCTCAGCGCTGAAAATGCGGCTGGCGGGTACCTCGGCTTGGTTCAGTGTCGCCAGTACTTGTTCCAGCGGCAGCGAGCCTACCCAGCGGTCGATCACGCCATAAATCTCATCGCGTCGCGCGTCGCGGCCATCATTGCAGGCCAGCGTAACGTCCTCGGCTAGGTCCTGGCGGCCGATGGCCTGCATAAACCGCTTGAAAATCGCATCGCTGTTGGCACCAATCTGAATGTGTTTGCCGTCGCTGCTGGTGTGAATGGATGACGGCGTGATGCCGGGCATGATATTGCCGGTGCGTTCGCGGATAAAACCGAACACATCGAACTCCGGCACCATGGACTCCATCATGGCAAAAATCGCCTCATACAGCGCCACATCAACCACCTGGCCGCTGCCGCCGTTGACCTCGCGATGCCGCAGCGCCATCAGTGCACCGATCACGCCCCACAGCGCGGCAATCGAGTCGCCAATCGAAATCCCTGTGCGCACCGGTGGGCGGTCTTCGAAGCCGGTGATATAGCGCAGCCCGCCCATGGATTCGCCGACGGCACCGAAACCTGGCTGATCCTTCATTGGGCCTGTTTGACCGAAACCAGAGAGGCGCACCATCACCAGTTTGGGGTTCAGTGCGTGCAATACATCCCAGCCCAGGCCGAGTTTTTCCAGCACGCCGGGGCGGAAATTTTCGATAAGGATGTCAGCCTCGCTTAGTAGCTTTTTCAGTACCTCGCGCCCGGCATCATTCTTGAGGTTGAGGGTGATCGACTGCTTATTGCGCGCTTGCACAAACCACCACAGCGAAGTGCCCTCGTACAGCTTGCGCCATTTACGCAGAGGGTCACCGCCATTCGGTGACTCGACCTTGATCACCTCGGCGCCAAACTCGGCGCAGATGCGCGAGGCAAACGGGCCGGCAATCAGAGTGCCGAGTTCGATCACTTTCAGGCCAGCGAGGGGTTTGATAGCTGGGTTCATAAGGTTTCCGTTGTGCGGTGGGCTGGCTAAGGCTATTCGATTGTGGGGTGCTGCGTCATTTTTCAATGGTCGCTATCGGGCGCTGCGGCTGCGATGGGATTGGCAGATTTAGCTGTTTAGTTGGCGGGCGATATGGCGTTAAATTGCCGTCACGAATGGATGCTCGGTATCGCTAACCCTGGATGGTTTTCCTCCTGCGACTTTTCCCTATTCGATTTTTGCTGCGCTGCTTATGAGCGGCTCGCTTTTGCACGGCTGAAAATTAATAAAACATGCGTTTTAAAATATTACATGTGATGTTTTGATTCATTACATGTGTTGGTCTAGTCTGCGTCCATGGAAAACAAATCATCAGCCCACTACCAGCGTCTTTTTCGTCAGCGCCTGCGCGAGCAGGGGCTAGTCAAGAAAGAAGTCTGGATACTGCCAGAGCATGCCCCACTGCTTATGGCGTTTGAGCGGAAACTTCGTCAGCCGCACTCGGTAAAGCTGGCGTCAATGGAAAAGGAGGAGGGTATGAGCATGCCGCAGGTTTGGACTGCACAGGCTTTATACGATGCGCTGTCGGCCGCTGAGTTATTCAAAGGCGGGCAAGCGAGCATCGAGCTGATTCAAAGTTCGGATGCCAGCTTGCACGTAACCATGCACGACTATGGCGATCTGCCGTTGTTTATTGCCGTATTTGGTGAGCAGATCGTGGTCGAGAGTTTGCTTTGGCCGGCTGTCGACGTGCGTGACAGTGCAGCTTTCAATGAAGAGGTGCTGCGCACCCACAAGCTGTTTCCGCTGTCATCTATCGGTCTCGAGACTCTGCCGGATGGTCAGCCTTGCTACACCATGTTTGGTGCGCTGAGCTCGGCTTCGACCTTGACCGACGTGGTCTTCGAGATCGAATTGCTGGCCGACAACGTGATCAAGGCCACCGAAGCCTACGAAGGCTTCCTCAAGGCTGACATTTAGGAGTGATGCTATGAACGTCTGGAGCAAGTTGCTGACGGCGCTGCGTGGCGGCGCCAATGAGGTGGGTGAGGCCGTGGTTGATGGCCAGGCGCTGCGTATTCTCGACCAGGAAATCCGCGATGCCGACCTAGAGCTGCGCAAGTCCAAGGAAGCCTTGGCCGAAATCATGGCCAAGCAAAAACTGGCCAGTGATCGCCTGGATAAGAGCACTGCGAAGATTGCCGAGTATGAGCAGTACGCGCTCAAGGCCCTGGATGCAGGAAATGAAAGCCTGGCCAAGGACGTTGCCGAGAAGATCGCCAACCTCGAGGCCGAACAGGCCAGCGACCGTGAGCAGGCCGATGGTTTTGCTGCCAGCGTGGCGCAGTTGCGCAAAGCGGTAACCCAGGCGGAAGGGCATATCAAACGCCTCAAGCAACAGGTCGATACTGTCAAGGCTACGGAAAGCGTGCAGAAAGCGCAGATGGCGGTGGCGCAACGTTACGGCGGTTCGCAGGCCAAGTTGCATACTGCGGTCGAGTCGCTGGAGCGTATCAAGCTCAAGCAGGCTGAGCGTGCGGCCAAGATGGAAGCCACGGCAGAGCTGGCCGCAACCAGCGCGCCGGATGATGCCTTGGAAGTGAAATTACGCGCAGCGGGCATCGTGGCGGATAACGCCAGCGCCGACAGCGTGTTGGCGCGGCTGAAGAGCAAGGCCAAGTCCTAGTTCAGTTCGCCCTTCAATAAGCTGGTGGGGCCATTAGGCCCCGCCTAGGTTCTCTCAGGGATAGGAAAGCTATGGATATCTTCCTGCAGAATGCCCTTGCGTTTCCCACGCTGATTTTCAGTTTTCTACTGAGCCTGATGATGGTCTATTGGCTCTTCGCTGCTTTAGGCGCAGTGGAAATCGATGTGCTGGATATCGAAGGCGATTCCGCGTTGGAAGGGGATGGGCTGCAAGCGGAGGGGCTTGCCGGACTTCTACTCAAGCTCGGCCTCGGCGGTGTGCCGATTACCATCGTATTGACCTTGCTGGCGATGTTCAGCTGGGTCATCAGTTACCTCATTGAATCACTGTTGTTCAGCTATCTGCCCTTGGGTTGGTTGCGTTATCCCCTGGGGCTGGTTGTGGCGGTGGGGGTGTTGTTTGTGGCTGTCCCTCCGGCGGCTGCGTTGTGCAAGCCGTTACGCAAACTATTCCTAAAGTTCGAGGCACCGGCCTCGCGGTCGTTTCTGGGGCAGACTGCAGTGGTGCGCAGTTCCCGTGTGACCTTGAATCATGGCGAAGCGACGCTGGAAGATGGCGGCGCAGGCCTGATTCTGAAGGTGCGGGCAGACGAATTGAAGGGTTTCAAGCGCGGCGATCACGTGGTGCTGCTGGAGTATCTGGAGGCGGAAAATGCCTATCGGGTGCTCAGTGAGGAAGAGTTCAACGGCATTTAATCAGCAATCAAAGGAGCTGAGATTTTAATGAATGACATTCTAATAATGGGCGCACTCGTATTGGGTTGCGTCGTCCTGGCTGTATTTGCCCTGTTGCTGCTATTCAAAGCCTTCTATATCAAGGTGCCGCAAGGCACGGCGTTGATCGTCAACGACATGTCTTCGACGCCCAAGGTGCATTTCACTGGCGCATTGGTGTACCCGGTGATCAACCTCAAGGAGTTCATGAAGATCTCCCTGATCACCCTGGAAGTTGATCGTCGCGCCAAGGATGGTCTGATTTGTCGCGACAATATGCGCGCCGATATCACGGTGGCCTTCTACCTGCGCGTCAATGAAACCCAGCAGGATGTGCTTAAGGTGGCCAAGGCTATTGGGGTTGACCGCGCGTCTGATCGCGCCGCCGTTAACGAGCTGTTCAATGCCAAGTTCTCCGAAGCCCTGAAAACCGTTGGTAAGCAATTCGACTTCGTCCAACTGTTCGAGAACCGTCAGGATTTCCGCGACCGCATCGTTGAAGTGATCGGTAATGACCTCAACGGTTATGTGCTGGAAGACGTGGCCATCGATTACCTGGAGCAGACCTCCAAGGCGTCGCTTGATCCGAGCAATATTCTCGACGCTGAGGGTATTCGCAAGATCACCGAGCTGACCGCCGCACAGAACGTCATCACCAACGAACTTGAGCGTAACGAAGAGCTGGCGATCAAGAAAAAGAACGTTGAAACCCGCGAAGCCACACTGTCCCTGGAGCGCCAGGAAGCTGATGCAGTGGCGCGGCAGAAGCGCGAGATCGAAACCATTCGTGCCCGTGAAGAAGCCGAAACGCTAAAGGTGCAGGAAGAAGAGCGCTTGAAGTCCGAGCAGGCGCGCATCAACACCCAGCAGGAGCTTGATATCCGCGCCGAGAACCATCAGCGCGAAGTCGAAGTGGCGCAGCAGAACCGTCAGCGTGCGGTGGTTATCGAGGTGGAAAAAGTCACCCGCGCCAAGGACCTGGAAATCGTCTCCCGCGAGCGTGAAGTCGAGCTGCAACGCATCGAGAAAGAGAAAGCTCTGGAAGTCGAGCGCAAGAACATCGCCGGAGTTATTCGTGAGCGCGTGGCGGTCGAGAAAACCGTGGCTCAGGAAGAAGAGCGCATCAAGGAAGTACGTGAAGTATCCGAGGCTGATCGGGCCAAGCAGGTCATGGTGCTCAATGCCCAGGCCGAGGCCGAGCAAGAGCTAGTGCGTCAGGTTAAGCAAGCCGAAGCCGACGAGACCCGTTCCCAGCACAAGGCGGTAGAGATCAACAACCTGGCTCAGGCCGAGCTGGAAGCCGCAGCCAAACAAGCTGAAGCCAAGAAGAAAATGGCCGAAGGTATTGAGGCCGAGCGCGCAGCGCCTGGTTTGGCTGATGCACGGGTACGTGAAGTCACCGCCGCCGCCAAGGAGAAGGAAGGCCTGGCCGAAGCCCGTGTGCAGGCAGAGCAACTGATTGCCGAAGCCAAGGGCGAGCAGGAAAAGGGCCTGGCCGAGGCGCGGGTGACCGAAGCCAAGGCTGCCGCCAAAGAAAAAGACGGCCTGGCCGATGCCAAGGTGCTGGAAGAGAAACTCGGCGCCCAGGCGCGTGGCGAAGAACAACTCGGTGCAGCCAAGGCCAAGGCTACTCAGGATCTGGGTATGGCCGAAGCCCATGTGCTGCTGGAGCGTCTGAATGCCGAGGCTGAAGGTCTGGGCAAGAAGTTCGGTGCTCTCGATGCGCTCAGCGACAACGCGCGTCAGCACGAGGAGTTCCGCATGCAGCTGGAGGCGAACTTCGACGAAGCTATGGCCGCCATCGCTGCCAACAAGGAAATCGCCAAGGATCAGGCCGAAGTGCTCTCGGCGGCGCTGTCCAAGGCGAAGATCGAGATCGTCGGCGGCGAAGGCGACTTCTTCAATTCCTTCGCCAAGTCCTTGTCGGTGGGTAAAGCCATCGAAGGCGTGGTCGGCAAGAGCCCGGTTGTGCAGGACGTGTTGGCCCGCCTGCTCAACGGCAGCGTCGGCGAAAGAAAAACGCCAGCGGCAGTGGATAGCAGCGAGAGCTAAGTGCTTGCCGGTAACGGCTGCAACATAGCGTCTTACCAATATGTGGATGGTTTCTTGGGGTTAGTGAAAGCTAACCCCAGGAGTGGCCCGTTTATTTCTAATTAGGAAGCCTTATGTCAGAACCACGGGATTATTTGGAAATGTCGTTTCGCTCGATCCAGTGCTTTGCCAATGACGGTCGCCTGGATGTGCATGAGCTGGGTTCGCTGCTGGCTGTTGCCGAGCGCGACGGGGTGATTGATGAAAATGAAATTCGTGTGCTGAAAAAGATCATCGCGCAGATTAAGCCCGAAGAGTTAGATCAGCCGATGCGCGACAAACTTGCCGAAATCGCCCAAAAGATTGGTGCCTAACAGAGGGTAGATTCGCCGTTGGGGTCGGCTGAAACCGCCCCTTCGCTCCATCCCACCTTGCTAGCAGACAGCGCAGATTCAGGAAGACCACGATGTCGGATGCTCCAGCCGTAGCCCAACCACAGGATGTACTGGACAAGGCCGTCGCCGAAGGCGGTGCCTACGAGGTGCTGCACAAGCGCCTGCAGGAGCAAGGCCTGCGCCTGCGCCAGACCACTGAGGCGCTGAACGCTCAGCGTTTGCAGGAGTTCGGCAGCAGCCAGATGGAAGTGGTTGGGCGGGTGCGCATTCGCACCGAGAACAACTGCACGGCCCGCGATATCGTTCAGGTCGGCGAGAACCTGCTGTTCGGCTACAACGTGTTCCTCGGCCTGAAAAAGGAAACCCGCGTCGAGGACGTGTTCTCCCTGTATCGCCTGAGCGAGCAGGAAGAGGGCTATGAGGCCGAGAGCGTGGCGCTGGCCGACAGTTTTCTCGGTCAGAGCAGCTTTGTTAACGACTTCAACGAGCTTTACACCTATTACAAGAACACCCGCCTGCTGCAGCTTTTGGTGCGTGACGGCAAGCTGCTGGCCAGCTTCCAGATTGGCGAGCGAATCAGCGATATCCGCGTGTTCCGCTGGTCAATTTCCCTCGACGGCAAAGAGGTTCGCTATATCGATAACCGCGGCGAGCGCGATATAGCGCTGCCGGCGCCGTTCGATTTTGAATGGCAAAAGACATCCCGCGAGATGGTGGTTAACGGCCGTCATCCGCATATGAATATCCTCGATACCATCTTCGTCGAGACCATCGGCGGCGATCTCACGGTCAAGGTCGAGAACAACACCGAAGACGGTCAGGGCATTTACCGCGAAGCGGTGGTCGACAAGACCCAGTCGCTGGACGACGCGCAGATCGAATACGCCAAGCTCGGCAGCCTGATCCTGCTGAAAGTCCTGCCGTACCGTGAAGAACAGTGGCGCTACCTGGTGTTCAACAGCCTGACGCGCAAGGTTGAACGCATCGATGCCATCGGCCTGGCCTGCGTACAGCTGCCGGAAGACCACGGCATCATCTTCCCGGGCGGTTATTACCTGCAGAACGGCGAATCCAAAGAGTTCGAGCAGCCCATGGCTGGCATGCGTTTCAAGCGCGCGGTGCGTTCGCCCAATGGCGAGGACGTGCAGTACATCTTCTACCACCCGGAAGAAGGCCGTTCGGCGCTGTTCACCTACAACATGATCAACCGCCAACTGCACAACCCGATCTTCGGCCACGGCTACGCGCGCCTGGAAGACGGGCGCATGGTGATCTTCGCCGCCGAAGGCACAGAACCGACCCGTATCCACCCGATGCAGATCTGGCAGACGCCGTTCTGCAGCGATGATTTCGCCGCCCGCCAACCGGTACGCAGCGGCTTCTTCGGGCGCATCGGCAATGCTGAGCTGGTGCGCGGCGTCTCCGACCTGCTGGGCCTTAGCCGCGAGATCGAGACGCCGGAAGTTTCGGTGCAGCGCTATACCCAGCTGTGCCAGAACACCCGCCGCTTGTTCGACGTCTACCACTGGTTGGGGGATGCCCAGTGTCAGGGCATGGCGCCGCTGCTGCGCGAGATCGCCGCTACCGGCGAACTGGTGCTCGACGAGTTCGAGAAGGTCGAGAGCATCCGTCAGCAGTCGGCCCGCGCGATGGCTGAGGCCGAAACCCGGCAGCAGGCGCTGCTCTCCGGTCTGCTGATCGATAGCTGGGACGAGGTGCAGCACTTTGTTGACGCGCTCAACGGCATCAATGCTCAGCGTGGCCAGCTGCTGACTATTCGCGATTACCGCTATATCGATGTGGCGCGTATCGACGCCATGGAAACCGAGCTGCTTGCTGCTCAGGAGCAGGTCGCAGCCGCCACCTCGGGATTTTTGGCCAGCAAGGCGGCGCTGGAACCCTATGTGCTGCAGCTGACCCAGCTCGATGCCCAGGCGCAGAAAGCTGAAAGCGTCAGCCAACTTAATGAGCCGTTGGTGGCGCTGCAGGCTATGGCCGGCAATCTGGATATGCTCTCCAGCCTGATGGCTTCGCTGCCGATTGACGATGCCACCCAGCGTACCGAGATCGTCGAGTCGATTTCCGAAGTCTATGCCCGCCTCAATCAGGCCAAGGCCCGGGCTGAACAGCGGCGCAAGGGCCTGGGGTCGGCGGAGACCGTGGCGCAGTTCGGCGCCCAGTTCAAACTGTTCAGCCAGGGCATCACCAACGCCCTGGCCATGGCCCAGGACCCGGAGCGCTGCGACGAACAGCTGTCGCGCTTGCTGGTACAGCTGGAAGAGCTGGAGAGCCAGTTCGGCGATCAGGAACAGTTCCTCGGCGATATCCTGGCCAAACGCGAAGAGCTGCTGGAAACCTTCGAGGCGCACAAGCAGGCGCTGCTCGACGAGCGTCAACGCAAGGCTCAGGGTCTGCTCGATGCCGCGCGGCGGATTCTGGAAAGCCTCGGTCGGCGCACCGCGCGCCTGACCCAGCCGGATGAGTTGAACGCCTTCTTCGCTTCTGATCCGTTGATTCTCAAGCTGCGTGAACTGGCTGAGCGTCTGCGCGAGCTCAAGGATAGCGTCAAGGCCGAGGACGTTGAGTCGCGCCTCAAGGCCGCCCGCGATCAGGCGGTACGCAGCTTGCGTGACAAGAGTGAGCTGTTCGAAGAGGGCGGCAACGTCATCAAGCTCGGTCCGCGCCACCGCTTCAGTGTCAACACTCAGGAGCTGGATCTGACCCTGATGCCGCGCGGCGATCAACTTTACCTGCACCTGACTGGCACTGAGTTTCTTGAGCCGCTGCAGAACGCCGAGCTGGAAGCGCTGCGCGACTATTGGCAGGTATCTCTGGAGTCCGAATCCGCCAGCCTTTACCGCGCCGAATACCTGGCAGGCGAAGTGCTGGCGGCGGCAGATGCCGGGCGCGATGGCCTTAGCCTGGATCTACTCAAGCAGCAGCTGGCCCAGCCGGAGTCACTAGTCAAAAGCATTCGTGACTTCGCCGCGCCGCGCTACAAGGAAGGCTACGAGAAGGGCATCCACGATCACGATGCGGCGTTGATCCTCACCCAGCTGTTGCCGCTGCGCGACAGCGCCGGGTTGCTCAGTTACGGCGCCTTGCCGCGAGGTTTCGCCAGCTTTTTCTGGGGCCAGGTGCAGCGCCGCGACGATGCGAAGCAATGGCCGCAGCGTGCGCGTAGCGCCCGGCATATTCAGCAGCTGTTCGGCCGGCGCGACAGCCTGCTGCAGATGCAGACGGAAATCGCCGAGGCAATGGCCGGCTACATCGCCGAGCAGGGTATGCAGCTAAGTCCTGCGGCGTTGGCCGAGGCTGCGGAATACCTGGTGCAGGAGCTGGCCGCCGAGCGCATTGAGTTTGTCTTCAGTAAATACGCTCGTGAGCTGCTCGCCGGCTTGCAGGCGCGCTTGCAGGCCGCGCATATGTGGGATGTGTATCAGCAGACCCTGACGCAACTGCTGGAGCGCCCCGCAGCGCAGTGGGCCCTAGTGGAAAACTGGCTGCGCGGCCTTTGCGCGGCAGATGAGTTCGCCGCGCTCAGTGCCTATGTGCCCGAGGCCGTGGCCCTGACCTTGCTCGCCGAGGATCTGCCCAAGCGCATCACCGAGGTGGACCTGCGTTTTACCGCCAAGGAGTTGATGGGCGAACACCCACGTATCAGCGAACGGCAACTGGTGCTGGCGGTGGACGACTTCTTCGCTCGTCTGCGCGTGCATCGCGAGCAGTTCCTGCCCGGTTTGCAGCGCTACCAGGCATTGCGCCAGGAAGTTGTGGTGCGCGAGCGCGAGGCGCTGCGCCTTAACGAGTTCAAGCCCAAGCCGCTCAGCTCCTTTGTGCGCAACAAGCTGATCAACGATGTCTACCTTGGCGTGATCGGCGACAACCTGGCCAAGCAGATGGGCACCGCCGGGGAGAACCGTCGCTCGGATCTGTCCGGCCTGCTGATGCTGATTTCGCCGCCGGGTTACGGCAAGACCACGTTGATGGAGTATGTCGCCCACCGCTTGGGTTTGATCTTTATGAAGATCAACGGCCCGGCCCTGGGCCATGAAGTGCGCTCCCTGGACCCGGCCCAGGCACCGGACGCCACTTCACGTCAGGAGCTGGAAAAGCTCAACCTGGCGCTGGAGATGGGCAACAACGTGATGCTCTATCTCGACGATATCCAGCACACCCATCCGGAGTTTTTGCAGAAGTTCATCTCGCTGTGTGATGGCACTCGGCGCATTGAAGGCGTATGGAAAGGCCGCACTCGCACCTACGACATGCGCGGGCGCAAGTTCTGCGTGATCATGTCGGGCAACCCCTATACCGAGTCCGGCGACGTATTCAAGATCCCGGATATGCTGGCCAACCGCGCCGATATTTATAACCTCGGCGACACCTTGGGCGGCATGCAGGAAGCCTTCGCGCTGTCGTACATCGAGAACGGCCTGACCTCCAACCCGGTGCTGGCACCGCTGGCTACCCGAGATATGGCCGATGTCTACCGCTTTGTCGCCAAGGCCGAGGGCAAGCCATTCTCCAGCAACGAGCTGAGCCACAGCTACAGCGGTGCCGAGGTCAATGAGATCGTCACCACCCTGCAGCGTTTGATGCAGGTGCGTGACGTGGTTGGCCGGGTCAATCAGCAGTACATCGCCAGCGCCGCCCAGGCCGATCAGTACCGCACCGAGCCGGCGTTCAAGTTGCAGGGCAGCTACCGCAATATGAACAAGATGGCGGAGAAGATCAGCGCGGTGATGAATGAAGCCGAGGTGCTGCAACTGATCGCCGATCACTATCAGGGCGAGTCACAACTGCTCACCACCGGCGCCGAGGAAAACCTGCTCAAACTGGCCGAGCTGCGCGGCAATATGACCGAGGTTCAGGCCGAGCGCTGGGTGCAGATCAAGCGTGACTTTATGCGCAACAAGGCCATGGGCGGCAGTGATACCGATGTCGGCGGCCGTGTGGTGGCGCAGCTTAATGACCTTGTTGAGGGGGTGCGCGGCTTGGCCACGTTGGCGCCGGGCGAGCAAGCCGCCGCGCCAACGATTCCCTGGGCTGAACTGTTGGCCGGGCTGGATAACCTGGGCAAGCTGCGCCCGCAGGTGGAGGTGATCACGCCGCCGCAGCCAGCCGTGCAGAAGGTGCTGGAAAGCCTGGCGGACAGCCTGCAGAACAGCTTTTTGCCGTTGATCCACGCCATGGACAAGAAGATCGATATCGACCTGCGCACCCACAATCGCATGCTGGAAATCTCTACTCAGCTGCGTGATTTGGGTGAGCAACTGGGCCATGAACAGCGTCTGGGCGGCGACAGCGAAAGCGAAACGCCATGAAGGCGGGGTTGTTGCCACGCGTACAGCTGTTGCTGGGCATCGCCGCGCTGATGCTGGTGCTGCAGCTGGGCAACAGCCTGAGTGGTTACAGCCTGAATCTCTGGGGCGTGATACCGCGGCGGCTTGAGTCCTTGCCGGGTGTGCTGTTTGCGCCCTGGCTGCATGGCAGCTGGATGCACCTGCTGAGTAATCTCAGTGGCCTGCTGGTATTGGGGCTGCTGGCCTTGCTTGAATCGCGCCGCGACTTCATTCAGGCCAGCCTGTTTATCATCCTTGGCAGCGGGCTGTTGGTCTGGTTGTTCGGCCGTGAGGGTATCCACGTCGGCGCCAGCGGCTGGTTGTTTGGGCTGTGGGCATTGCTGCTGGCGAGGGCCTGGTTTCGTCGTAGCTGGCTCGACCTGCTGCTGGCGGTGCTGGTGTTCTTTCTGCATGGCGGTTGGGTCTTCGGTCTGCTGCCGCAGCAGGGCGTGTCATTCGAATATCATCTGGCCGGCGCGCTGTGCGGTGGGCTCTACGCGGCCTGGCGCTACACGCCTCGTTAACGACAAGGAGGTTAAGTGGATTTCAATCGTCTCGATCAGCAGTTGCGTGACAGCCTGGCCGACCTGCGCCTGAGTAATGAGGAGCGCGATGAGTTGCGCCAACTGGGCAGTGACCTGGGACCGGATCAGGTGCGCTACCTGCGCAATCGTGCCTTCGCCTTGGTGCGTGAGTTAGTCGTTGATCCGGATAACACGTTGGCGGCGCTGAAGTGGCTTGAGCAGGTGATCAAAACACTCGACAGCTGTGCGGCACCAAACCGGGTAGAGGTCGCCAGTGCGCACTTCAGCCCTGGCGAGAGTTGCCGGCGCAAGATTCGTGACCTGTGTCGCCAGGCCCGGCAGTCGGTGGATATTTGCGTATACACCATCTCCGATGATGAGTTGAGCAATGAGATTCTTGCCTGCCATCAACGCGGCATCGCGGTACGGGTGATTACCGATAACGAAAAACAATTTGATCTTGGCAGCGATATTGAGCGCCTGCGTAGCCTGGGCGTGCCACTGCGCATCGATTCTGGGCCGTACCACATGCATCACAAGTTCGCCCTGTTCGATGGCCGCTTTCTGCTTAATGGCAGCTTCAATTGGACCCGGAGCGCGACCACGGGCAACGAGGAAAACCTGCTGGTAATCGACCATCCCGCATTGTTTGCCGATTATCGGCGGATGTTCGATGAACTATGGCTGCGTTATGCGAATAACTGATGTGTGAGCCTCGCGGGCTGGCCATGCCTGGCATCTCTCGTTAAGGTCAACCCAGTCCTGCTTTCAGCAGGCGGCGGTTGTTCTGGCAAATGAGGGGCGAGCATGGCATTGCGCAACGCGATTCAGTTGATCACCTATCCAGATCGCTTGGGTGGCAATCTTGGCAGCCTCTACACGCTGCTCGACCGGCACCTGGCTGATGCCGTCGCTGGCGTGCATTTGCTGCCGATGTATCCGTCCAATGCGGACGGTGGCTTTTCACCGTTAACTCATATGGAAGTCGACCCACGCTACGGCGACTGGGCGGATGTCGAGCGTATCTCGGCACGTTTTGATCTGTGTGTTGACCTGGTGATCAGCCACATTGCCGATGAGTCGCCCGAGTTTCTCGATTTTGTTGCCCACGGCCAGGACTCGGCCTACGCCGACTTGTTTGTGCAGGTCGATAAGCTGGGCGAGATCAGCCTGGAAGACCTGGCCAAGATTCACATCCGCAAGGAGAAAGAACCGTTTCGCGATGTGCGCCTGGCCAATGGCGAGACGTGCCGAGTGTGGTGCACCTTCACTGAGCGGCAAATCGACCTCAACTACGCGTCGCCACTGACCTATCAGTTGATGGAGCGGTACATGGCCTTTCTCACCGCGCGCGGGGTCAAACTGTTTCGGCTGGATGCGTTCGGTTACACCACCAAGAAGATTGGAAGCAGCTGTTTTTTGGTCGAGCCGGATGTCTATCGCATCCTCGACTGGTTCCGTGAAACCGGCGAGAAGTACGGCGCAGAGATGCTGCCCGAGGTGCATGACCACATCAGTTACCAGTACGCCATCTCACGCCGGCATATGCGCCCCTACGCGTTCGCCTTGCCGCCGCTGGTGCTGCATGCCTTTCTCAGCGGGCAAAGCCGCTACCTGAAACAGTGGCTGCGCATGTGCCCGCGCAATCAGATCACCGTGCTGGATACCCATGACGGCATCTGTATTCCAGATGTGGAAAGCATGCTTCCGGAGGCGGAAATTCGCTTTCTGGTCGATGAGGTTTCGACCCGCAGTGCCGACCCGATCATGCGTCGTTCAGCGGTCAGCGTGCACAGCGTGGGGGCGATTTATCAGCTGACCTGCACCTTCTATGAAGCTCTGCTGCGCAATGACGATGCCTACATTGCGGCGCGTGCCATTCAGTTCTTCACCCCCGGTATTCCGCAGGTTTACTACGTTGGTCTGTTGGCCGGCTGTAATGATTTTGAGCTGTGTAGCGCAACCGGCGAGGCGCGTGACGTCAATCGACACTATTACAGCTTGGAAGAAGCCGAAGAGGCGCTGCAGCAGCCGCTGGTACAGCGCTTGTTGCCGCTGATGCGCCTGCGCAATAGCCATCCGGCCTTTGATGGGCGCTTTGAGTTGGATCAGTCCGGTGAAAGCAGCGTGGCCATGGCCTGGCGCCATGGTGAGCATTACTGCCGCTTGTATGTCGACCTGAGCACGTGCCAGGCGATTATTGATTACCGTGATCCTGAGGACGGCAGCGAGCGACAAATGCGCTGTTGAGTGGGCGTGCCCTGCGGGCGAGGCGCATTTCGGGTTAGACTTGCGCTCTTTTCGCCCAGTAAGAAGCCCCACCATGGCCCTGCCGTCTACCACCTACAAAATCGAGCTGAATCTCACCGACATGGACCGCAGCGTCTATGAAAACCTGCGTTTCACTGTGGCAAAGCATCCTTCGGAAACCGAAGAGCGCCTGGCCGCGCGCCTGGTGGGCTATGCCTTGTTCTATCACGAGCATTTGGCGTTCGGTCGCGGCCTGTCGGATGTCGATGAGCCGGCGCTGTGGGAAAAGAGCCTGGATGATCGCGTGCTGCACTGGATCGAAGTCGGCCAGCCAGACAGCGACCGCATCACCTGGTGCTCACGGCGTACCGAGAAATTCAGCCTGGTGGCCTACGGCAACCTGCGCGTTTGGCAGACCAAGGCGCTCGACCCCGTGCGCAGCCTGAAGAACATCAACGTCGTCGCCCTCGACCAGGAAGCCTTGGCCAAGCTGGCGCTGGATATGCCGCGTTCGCTGAACTGGAGCGTGATGATCAGCGACGGCGAGCTATTCGTCACCGATGAGCGCGGCCAGCATGAGCTGCCGATTGAGTGGTTGGCGGGCGAGCGCTAAGTCTTGCCTTTGTAGGATGGGTATTGCTGCGCGCAACCTGCGCGGCCCGGCCCATCCTACGGCTCTAGGCGTGCCACTTAAACGCCTGTGTATGCCCTGCATTTTGTTTGTACCGGAACCCTGATGCGTATCGAAGCCCGCCCGTTACCTGCCGTATTGCCTGATCTTGGCGCTCTGCCGCCGTTGCTGACCCGCTTGTATGCCGCCCGTGGCGTGCAATCGGCTGCCGAGCTGGATAAGGGCCTGGCGCGGCTGATCCCCTATCAGCAGCTCAAGGGCATGTCAGAAGCCGTGGAACTGCTGGTGCAGGGTCTGCAGCAAGGCCAGCGCATGCTGATCGTCGGCGACTTCGATGCCGATGGCGCCACCGCCAGTACGGTGGGGGTGCTTGGTTTGCGCATGCTCGGCGCGGCGCATGTCGATTATCTGGTGCCCAATCGCTTTGAATACGGCTACGGCCTGACCCCGGAAATCGTTGCGGTGGCGCTTGAGCGCCAGCCGCAGTTGCTGATTACCGTGGACAACGGTATTTCCAGCGTTGAGGGCGTAGCGGCGGCCAAGGCAGCTGGCTTGACCGTGCTGGTAACCGATCACCACTTACCCGGTGCCGAGTTGCCGGCAGCGGATGCCATCGTCAATCCCAACCAGCCGGGCTGTGAGTTCCCCAGCAAGGCGTTGGCTGGGGTTGGGGTGATGTTCTATGTGTTGCTGGCGCTGCGCGCACGCTTGCGTGAGATGAGTTGGTTTACTGCGCAGCGGCCTGAGCCGAACCTTGGTGAGTTACTGGATCTGGTTTCCCTCGGCAGCGTCGCAGACGTGGTGCCGCTGGATGCCAATAACCGCATTCTGGTGCATCAGGGTTTGGCGCGGATTCGTGCCGGTCGTGCGCGGCCGGGCTTGCGCGCCATTCTTGAAGTGGCCGGGCGCGATCATCGGCGCATTACCTCCACCGATCTTGGCTTTATCCTCGGGCCACGGCTGAATGCGGCGGGGCGGCTGGATGACATGGCGCTAGGCATCGAGTGCCTGCTCTGCGAAGACGAAGCCCTGGCCCGCGATATGGCTGTGCAGCTGGATCAGCTTAATCAGGACCGTAAGGCGATTGAACAGGGCATGCAGCGCGAGGCCTTGGCCCAGCTCAAGGATCTGCCGCTGGAAGATATGCCCTTCGGCCTGTGCCTGTTCGAGGCCGATTGGCACCAAGGGGTGATCGGCATCCTCGCCTCGCGCATGAAAGAGCGTTATCACCGTCCTACCATCGCCTTTGCCGATGCTGGCGACGGTGTACTGAAAGGCTCGGCGCGTTCGGTGCCGGGGTTTCATATCCGTGATGCACTGGATGCGGTGGCCGCTAAACATCCGCAGCTGATCAGCAAGTTTGGTGGGCATGCCATGGCGGCAGGGCTGTCACTGCCTGAAGCCAATTTCGCTGCTTTTGCTGCGGCCTTTGATGCGGAGGTGCGCCGCCAACTCTGTGAGGATGATCTGACCGGTCGCCTGTTGTCTGACGGTGCGCTGTCCATCGAAGAGTTTCATCTGCCGCTGGCCAAAGAGCTGCGCAATGCTGGGCCTTGGGGCCAGCATTTCCCTGAGCCGCTGTTTCATGGCGTGTTTCAGTTGGTGCAGCAGCGCGTGGTCGGCGAGCGGCACCTCAAAGTGGTGCTGAAAAGTGAATGCGGCAGTGTGCAGCTCGACGGTATTGCCTTTGGTGTAGACCGCGAAATCTGGCCGAATCCGACCGTGCGTTGGGTCGAGCTGGCCTACAAACTGGATGTAAATGAGTTCCGTGGGCAGGAATCGGTGCAACTAATGATTGCGCATATCAGCCCGCGTTAATTGGCTCTAGCTCTGCGGTGAGCGTGCGGCCGAACCATCGGCCAGCGCGCGCTCACTCAGCTCATTCCAACGCGCAAGAAACTCCGGTGGCTGGCTGGCGCGCTGCGGCGACTTGGCCAGAAACACGCCGTGGTTATTGAAGGAATACACCGGCAGCAGATCGCCACGCTCACTGGCCGGGCGAATGCGTGGATCAAGGTTGTCGAGAATCAGCGGTTGCTCGCTGGCGCTGGGGTAATAGGCCAGCACCATATGTGCCTGGTTCTGTTTGAGCGCTTTAACGAAAGTCAGGCGCAGCTTCTCGCTGGGTACGCCCATGCGCACCAGGCTGAAGTATTTGGCAATGGCGAAATCTTCGCAGTCACCTTTGCCTAGGCTCAGTGTCTGCGCGGGCGTCGCCCAGTAGTCATCGGCGCCCCAGGCCTGCTGGTCACTGACAAAGCTCACTGAGCGATTGATAAAGTGATTGACCCGCTCCAACTGGGCGCGTTCGTCGTCGCCGGCGGAGTTATCGAGCAGGTTGAGCCAGCTGGCCAGGCGCGTTTCGCTGAGCGCCGCCGCCAGGGCACTGTGCTGAGTACTCGATGCATCGGCTACCAGCACTGGGCTGAATAGCCAGCAACTGGCAAGCAGGCTGCGCAATAAACGGTGGGCGGGGCGATTGGCGCGTGGCGACATGGCGCGAAGTCTCCGGCGTCGGCTCTTGATAGCCTTTTGCCGTTGCGGGTTTTATGTCCGTCATCCTATCGGCGTCAAATATAGATCGACTATCGGCAGAATGTGATGGTGACCACTATTTGACATATTTACTGTCGGTTAACCGACGAATAGCCGCTTTTCCTGGGGGTTACACCCGCTGGCAATCTTTCGAAGCACTCTGGCGTTAGGTGGCGACAAACCTCCGTCTCTAGAATCAGCCTGTGTGCTTGCACAACCATTTTTAGGGAGAGCGCTTGATGATTACCCGTGGCTTGCTTGATCAGTTGTTGAAATCCGGTCAGGACCTGATGCAGCAGAAATCTGCTGGCAGCTCCGCAGGTGGATCGGCCGGTGGCTTGGGTGGCGCGCTGGGCGGTTTGCTTGGCGGCGCCGGTAAAGGCGGCCAGGGCGGTGATCTGGGTACTCTGCTCAAAGGGGCGGGTGGTGGTGCGTTGGCGGCAGGTGCGCTGGGCTTGCTGCTGGGCAACAAGAGTGCGCGCAAGATGGGCGGCAAAGCGCTGACCTATGGCGGTCTGGCCGCGTTGGGCGTCGTCGCCTACAAGGCTTACAACAACTGGCAGGCGCAGCAGGCCAATGCGCCGCAGGTCGAGCCGCAAACCCTGGACCGCTTGCCGGCGCCGCAGGCTGAATTGCACAGCCAGGCCATTCTCAAGGCGCTAGTGGGGGCGGCCAAAGCCGATGGTCATGTCGATGCACGTGAGCGGCAATTGATCGAGGGCGAGTTGGTCAAGCTCACCAGTGACGCCGAATTGCAGCATTGGCTGCAGGCCGAGCTGAACAAGCCGCTGGACCCCGCCGAAATCGCCCGCGCGGCCAGTACCCCGGAAATGGCCGCAGAAATGTATGTCGCCAGCGTGCTAATGGTCGATGAAGAGCACTTTATGGAACGTGCTTATCTGGAAGAGCTGGCCCGTCAGCTCAAGCTGGATCCGGCGCTCAAAACCGAGCTCGAGGCGCAGGTACGTCAGGAGCTGCAAACGGGTTAGAGCACTGCAGCGTTTCTAGCCTGCAGTGCACGCGCCCGGGTTTACCAGCCGAGTTGTTTGTTGAAACCCAGCGCGTCGTAGTAATCGCCCTGATAGGCAATCTTGCCGCCTTTGATGCGGATAAAGCTTACGCCTTCAAAAGACAGTGGCTTGCCGGTGGCTGGGGTTTCCGCACCCCAGGCACCGCTGTTGGTGCCGCTGAATTTCCACTGGAAGGCAATGCCATCAGCACTGACGATGGGCGCGCTGGTCATCTGCCATTGCAGATCCGGCACGGCGCCGACAAACACCTTGATCACGTTGTCGCGGGCGGCGGCTTTGCCGTTCTGTGGCGTGCCGACGGTGGCGTCGAAATACACGGCGTCTTCAGCGAGAAAGGTCGCAGCCTTGTCGGCATCGTGGGCGTTCCAGGCAGCCATATAGCCATCGACGATAGCCTTGGCATCATCTGCCGCCTGGGCCAGGCCGACACAGGCGAACAGGGCGAGAAAGCTGATAGTGCGGAGTGCATTTTGCATTTGTTATTGCTCCAGCTGATTTTCGTGGGGGTGGAAAAATCGGAGCGATGTGGGCGTAGCGAGCGACTGCCGGGCTAGGCGGCCAGAGCCGAGAAAGCGGAATGTACTGGAGTACATGAGCATTTCGAGGTTCTGGCCAACAACGCCCGGCTGAGCGCAGTAGCCCAAATCAGTGTTTGAACATGACATGACGGATCGCGGTGTAGTCCTCAAGCCCATACATGGACATGTCCTTGCCGTAACCGGACAGTTTCACGCCGCCATGGGGCATCTCGCTGACCAGCATGAAGTGCGTATTAACCCAGGTGCAGCCGTACTGCAGGCGCGCGGACATGCGGTGCGCGCGGCCCACGTCGCTGGTCCACAGTGAGGAGGCCAGGCCGTAGTCGGAGTCGTTGGCCCAGGCCAGCACCTGCGCTTCATCGTCGAACTGGGTGACCGAAACCACCGGGCCGAATACTTCGCGGCGGACGATTTCGTCGTCCTGCAAAGCACCCGCCAGTACGGTCGGCTCGAAGAAGAAACCAGGGCCCTCGACCGCGTTGCCGCCTGTCACCACCTTGATGTGCGAAATCGCCTTGGCACGATCGACGAAGCCCATGACGCGGTCGCGATGGGCGGAAGTGATCAGCGGGCCGAGTTCGGTGCTTTCGTCGTCCTGCAGGCCGTATTTGATGCTGCTCACGGCCTCGCCCAGTTTGGCCACGAACTGCTCGTAGATGCCTTTTTGCGCATAGATACGGCAGGCAGCGGTGCAGTCCTGGCCGGCGTTGTAGAAACCGAAGGTGCGAATACCTTCCACCGCAGCATCGATATCAGCGTCATCGAAGATGATTACTGGCGCCTTGCCGCCCAGCTCCATGTGCATGCGCTTCACGCTGTCGGCGGTGCTGCTGATGATGGCTGAGCCAGTAGGAATTGAGCCCGTCAACGAGACCATGCGCACTTTCGGGTGGGCTGTCAGTGGCGCGCCGACGCTCGGGCCGCGACCGAAAACGATGTTGACGACCCCTGCCGGGAATATTTCAGCGAGGAACTCAGCCAGCTTCAGTGCAGTCAGTGGCGTCTGCTCGGATGGCTTGAGTACCACGGTGTTGCCGGCAGCCAAGGCTGGGCCGAGTTTCCAGGCGGCCATCATCAGCGGGTAGTTCCACGGCGCGATGGAGGCAATTACACCAATCGGATCACGGCGAATCATCGAGGTGTGGCCCGGCAGGTATTCACCGGCAGCGGAGCCACTCATGCAACGGCTGGCACCGGCGAAGAAACGGAATACGTCGGCGACGGCAGGCAGCTCGTCATTCAATGCAGCGCTGTAGGGTTTGCCGCAGTTGTTGGATTCCAGGCGGGCGAGTTCTGCGGCGTGGGCGTCGATCTTGTCGGCCAGTTGCAGCAGCAGGCTCGAACGGTCTTTGGGGGCGGTTTGCGACCAGCTGTCGAAGGCCGCATCGGCAGCGCGAACGGCGGCGTCGACCTGAGCCGGACTGGCTTCAGCGATTTCCACCAGGGTGGTGCCGAGGGACGGGTTGAGCACGGCCTGGGCAGCGCCTTCGCCAGCGACCAGTTGGCCATTGATCAGCAGTTTGGTTTGCATCGCTTAAACCTCGCATGGGTTTGCAGAACTTGGGTTGGCCCTCCCCACATGGGGGCGGGGTGGAATCATTTGCCGCTGCCGGCTACGCCTTCACCGCCTTTGGTCAGGTAGTAGGCGCCGAGGATTGGCAGCATGGTGGCGAGCATCACTAGCATCGCCACCACGTTGGTTACCGGCACATCGCGCGGGCGAGCCAACTGGTTGAGCAGCCACAGCGGCAGGGTGCGTTCATGGCCTGCGGTAAAGGTGGTGACGATGATTTCGTCAAACGACAGGGCAAACGCCAGCATGCCGCCCGCCAGTAAGGCTGAACCGAGGTTGGGCAGGACGATGTAGCGGAAGGTCTGCCAGCCGTCGGCGCCCAGATCCATGCTTGCCTCGATCAGGCTGTGGCTGGTGCGCCGGAAACGGGCGATGACGTTGTTGTAGACGATCACCACGCAGAAGGTGGCATGGCCAATCACAATGGTCAGGAAGCCCGGCTCGATGCCGAAGCGCTTGAACGCCGCCAGTAGTGCCAGGCCGGTGATGATGCCGGGCAGGGCGATGGGCAGGATCAGCAGCATGGAGATGCTTTCTTTGCCGAAGAAGTCGCGGCGGTATAGCGCGGCGGGGGCCAGGGTGCCGAGGATGATGGCGACTACGGTCGCCAGGGCGGCGATCTGCGCGGACAGTTGGATCGCTTCCAACACGTCTGGACGCGCCAGGGCCACGCTGAACCAGTGCAAGGTGAAGCCCTGCGGCGGAAAGCTGAAGCCCGAGCTCTCGGTGTTGAAGGCATACATGAAGATGATCAGGATCGGGAAGTGGAGAAATACCAGCCCGCCCCAGGCAGCCAGTTTCAGCCCCCAGGAAGCCTGCTCCCCGTGTTTTTCGGCGTTAGAGCGCATCGAAGGCCCCCAGACGTTTGACGATGGACAGGTAGACGGCGATCAGCACGATCGGCACTAAAGTAAAGGCGGCGGCCATCGGCATGTTGCCGATCGAGCCCTGTTGCGCATACACCATGTTGCCGATGAAGAACCCGGGTGGGCCCACCAGCTGCGGCACGATGAAGTCACCGAGGGTCAGGCTGAAGGTGAAGATCGAGCCGGCGGCGATACCTGGGATCGACAACGGCAGAATCACCTGCATAAAGGTCTGCCGAGGTTTGGCACCAAGGTCGGCGGAGGCTTGCAGTAAGGAGGGCGGCAGACGCTCCAGGGAGGCCTGGATGGGCAGGATCATAAATGGCAGCCAGATATAGACAAACACCAGGAAACGCCCCAGGTGTGACGTCGATAGGGTGTTGCCACCCACCCCGGGGATGCCGAGGATCAGCTCCAGCAGTGGTTGCAGGTGCAGCGCCTGGATAAACCACATGGCCACGCCACCTTTGGCCAGCAGCAGGGTCCAGGCATAGGCCTTGACGATGTAGCTGGCCCACATCGGCAACATCACGGCAATGTAGAAAAACGCCTTGGTCTTGCCTGTGGTGTAGCGCGCCATGTAATAGGCAATAGGGAAGGCCACCAGGCCGCTGGCAATCGACACCGCCACCGCCATGCTGACGGTGCGCAGGATGATGTCGAAGTTCGCCGCCTGGAACAGAGCGGCGAAGTTGGCCAGCGTGAGGTCCGGGGTGACCGTCATGCTGAAATCGTCGAAGGTGTAGAAACCTTGCCACAGCAGGGTCAGCAGCGAGCCCAGGTAAACTGCGCCGAACCACAGCAGCGGCGGGATCAGCAGCATCGACAGGTACAGTGTTGGCTTGCGGTAGAGCAGGTCAGACAGGCGCCGTAGCGGGCCGCCTGGGTTATCGAGGTCGAGGCTCTGGCTGCTCATGTCACATCTCCTCGCGCAGGCCGACCATGGCCCCACGCGCCCAGCGCGCACTCACCCGCTGGCCCTGCTGTACCGGAGCGTCGCCCAGTTGCCATTGATTGTTGGCTTGGCTGACGGAGAAGTTCTGACCGTTCTCCAGCTGGATCTCGAAGCGCGTTGAGGCCCCCTGGTACTGGATGTCGTGCAGAAGACCGCTGACCTCGACCTCGTCGCTGCCCAGTGCTTCGCCGTTTGCAAGGCGGGTGTGTTCCGGGCGAATCGATACAGGCAGCGGCGAGCCGTTGAGTTGCATGGCCAACTCGCCTTTGAGTACGTTGGAGGTGCCGACAAACTCGGCTACGAACGGCGTGGCCGGTTTCATGTAGAGGTTGCGTGGGGTGTCGACCTGCTCGATGCGGCCCTTGTTGAATACTGCCACGCGGTCCGACATGGACAGCGCTTCACTCTGGTCGTGGGTGACGAAGATGAAGGTGATGCCCAGTTGCCGCTGCAGCTTTTTCAGCTCGCTCTGCATTTGCTCGCGTAGTTTGAGGTCCAGTGCGCCCAGCGGCTCGTCGAGCAGCAGCACCCGCGGGCGGTTGACCAGGGCGCGGGCCAAGGCCACACGCTGACGTTGGCCGCCGGACAGCTGTACCGGTTTACGCCCGCCATAGCTGCCGAGGGCAACCATGCCCAGGGCTTCTTCGGCGCGGGCCAGGCGCTCGGATTTGCCGACACCTTTGACCTTGAGGCCGTAGGCGACGTTTTCTAGCACGTTCATGTGTGGGAATAGGGCGTAATCCTGGAACACCGTGTTGACGTCACGGCGGTAGGGCGCAAGACCCACTGCCTCAACGCCGTGAATACGAATGGAGCCAGCGCTGGGCTGCTCAAAGCCGGCGATCAGGCGCAGGCAGGTGGTTTTGCCCGAGCCGGAAGGGCCGAGCATGGAGAAGAATTCGCCATCCTGGATGTCGATGGACACCCGGTCGACGGCTTTGACGTCGCCGAACGCGCGGGACACATCGGTAAATTGCACAGCAAGGGTCATTTCACGAACTCCAGGATAAAAGCCACCCACCACCGTCTCTCCCGTTTGGGGTTGCCGACACAAGGCGCAAGAGTCGGTGGTGGATGTAGAACGGTTAACTGCTCGGACTCGCTGACACGTAGGGTGGCTGGTGCCATATCCATCCACCGTGGTGTTGGTTGGTGGACGAAGAAGGCATCGTCCACCCTACGCGGCGCTTACGGGGCCTTTACCGACCGCCCATGATGGCGATGTAGTCTTGGGTCCAGCGGCTATAAGGTACGTACTTGCCGCCCTCGGACTGCGGAGTTTTCCAGAAGGCAATTTTCTCGAAGTTGTCGAAGCCGTTGACCTTGCAGCCTTCGGCGCCGAGCAGTTCGTTGTCCTTACAGGCAGCGGGTACCGCTGGCAGTGAGCCGAACCAGGATGCAACATCACCCTGGACCTTGGGTTGCAGCGACCAGTCCATCCATTTGTAGGCACAGACAGGGTGCTTGGCCTCAGCATGCAGCATGGTGGTGTCGGCCCAGCCGGTGGCGCCTTCAACGGGCACGGTGGAGGCAATCGGCTGTGTTTCCAGTTGCAGGGCGTTGACTTGATACGGCCATGAACCAGAGGCCATGACGCCTTCGTTCTTGAAGTCGCTCATTTGCACAGTCGCATCGTGCCAGTAGCGGTGAATCAGCGGTTGCTGGGCGCGCAGTACATCCAGCACAGCGGCGTACTGGGCTTCGGTGAGCTGATACGGATCGTTGATGCCTAACTCGGGTTTGCTGGACTTCAGATACAGCGCGGCATCGGCGATATAGATCGGGCCGTCATAGGCCTGTACGCGGCCTTTGTTACTTTTCCCATCTGGCAGGTTCTGTTCCTTGAACACCACAGACCAGCTGGTTGGTGCGGTCTTGAATACGTCGCTGTTGTACATCAGCACATTCGGGCCCCACTGGTAGGGGGTGCCGTAGTGCTGACCGGCCACGGTATGCCAAGGTGCATCCTTGAGACGTTCGTCAACGTTGGTCCAGTTCGGGATCAGGGCGGTGTTGATCGGCTGTACCCGTTTACCTGCGACCAGACGCAGCGAAGCATCGCCGGACGCCGTGACCAGGTCATAGCCCCCTTTTGCCATCAGGCTGACCATCTCATCGGAGGTGGCGGCGGTTTTAACGTTGACCTTGCAGCCACTGTCGGCCTCGAACTGGGTGACCCAGTCATAGCCTTTGTCGGTTTCACCGCGTTCGATATAGCCGGGCCAGGCAATGATGTCGACTTGGCCTTCGGCTGCGCCGAGGGTTTTCAGTGGTTCGGCGGCCTGTGCGGCACTGATGGCCAACAGGGCGGTTGTAAGTGCGCTAAGCACTGCGGTTTTGTGCGCGGACATCGGAATTCCCTCTTCTTTTGGGCTGTTATTAGGGCAGTGAATGTCTGTCGGCAAGACCGCTGCCGAACGGGTGTTAGTCAGTCTAGTTGTTGTCCGTGGCGTGCCATGATGTGGCGCACCACGCTGTAATCCTGCAGTGAATCGCTGGATAGATCCTTGCCATAGCCGGAGCGCTTGAGTCCGCCGTGCGGCATCTCGCTGGCCAGCATGAAATGGGTATTAATCCAGGTGCAGCCGTATTGCAGGCGTGCGGCAACCTGCATGGCCTTGTCCAGGTTCTGCGTCCATACCGAGCTGGCCAGGCCGTATTCGGAGTCGTTGGCCCAGTCCACCGCTTGGCTCAACTGGTCGAAGCGGGTAACGGTGACCACCGGGCCGAATACCTCGCGCTGAACAATCTCGTCGCCCTGCTTGCAGCCGGCGAGCAAGGTCGGTTGATAGTAGAAGCCGGGGCCGGAGTGCACGGCTGCGCCGGTAACACGCTCGATGTGTGGCTGACCGAGCGCTCGCTCAACAAAGCTGGCCACACGATCGCGCTGGCGTGCACTGATCAGCGGGCCGATCTGATTGTCACTGTCCTTCTTGCGGGCGAAGCTGATGCTCGCCACTGCGTCACCCAGTTCGGCCACCAAGCGGTCATGAATGCCCGCCTGAGCGTAGATGCGGCAGGCCGCGGTGCAGTCTTGGCCGGCGTTGTAGTAACCATGGGTACGAATACCCTCGACCACAGCTTCTATATCAGCGTCATTGCAGACGATCACCGGCGCCTTGCCGCCCAGCTCCAGGTGTGTGCGTTTCAGCGTGCGTGCGGCGCTCTGCAGGATCTTCTGCCCTGTGACGATATCGCCGGTCAGCGACACCATGCGCACCCGTGGGTGGCCGACCAGCTGGCTGCCGACGCCTTCGCCACCACCGCAAATAATATTCAGCACCCCCGGCGGGAGGATCTGTGCGAGTGCCGGGGCCAAGGCCAGAATCGACAGAGGCGTGTGTTCGGACGGTTTGAAAATCAGCGTATTACCGGCCGCCAAGGCTGGGGCGATCTTCCAGGCGGCCATCATCAGTGGGTAGTTCCACGGTGCGATGGAGGCGACCACGCCAACCGGATCACGGCGCACCATGCTGGTGTGGCCGGGCACGTACTCACCCGCCAGCTGCCCCTGCTGACAGCGCACGGCACCGGCGAAGAAGCGGAATACGTCGGCGGTTGCGGGAATATCGTCCTGGCGAGCCAGGTGCAGCGGTTTGCCGCAGTTCAGCGACTCCAGGCGGGCCAGTTGCTCTGCGTTCTGTTCGATGGCGTCGGCGATGGCAAGCAAGGCAGTTGCGCGTTGGGCTGGCGTGGTGCGTGACCAACTCGCAAAGGCACGGTGGGCGGCCTGTACGGCAGCTTCCACCTGCTCCAGCGAGGCTTCGGCAATAGATGTGAGTACGTCGCCGTTGGCGGGGTTGATGATGGCTTCGGCCAAACCTTCCCCGGCAACCAACTGGCCGTCGATCAGCAATGCGCTGTACAGGGTTGGCTCGGACATTTTCGGACTTCTTTTTTTAGTTTCTACCTGCATAACGGCTCCAGTTCTTGTCCGGAGCGCCTGCGTCCATATGCAGCTGAGACTAGAGTCCGGTACAGAGGTCGACAAATTCTTAATATTGAAAGCAGCGTTCGATTAAATCGAAACCTTGCGGCCGTGCGGTTGTTCGCGTGCCACGGAGAGAAATGGGTCAACTAGCACGGGCCGCGCGGTGCCTCGGCGCCAAGCCAGGCCAACGTCCATTGGCTCGCTCAGGTCGGCCAGCGGCAAGGCTTCGATAATGTCGCCTTCCAGTGACCAGGGACGGTAGGTCATGTCCGGCTGAATCGACAGGCCAAGGCCCGCCGCCACCAGGCTGCGCACCGCTTCCACTGAGGCGGTGCGCAGGGTGACGTTCGGCGTCATGCCGGCGCGGCTCCACAGGCGTTGAGTGTGTAGTCCCATTTCGTCGGCGTTGAGCTGAATCAGTGGTTCGCTGGCCACATCCGCCAGGCTGATGCTGTCACGCTCCAGTAACGGATGGCGCGCCGGCAGCCATAGCCGATGCGGCGAGTGGGTCAGTACCTCCGTCTGCAGCGCGTGGCGGTCTTCGAGGTTGGAGAGGATCAGTACGCCAACATCGATCTCGCCGCTGACCAGCAGGTGCTCGATATACGGACGCTCGTCCTCGACCACGCGGGTTTGCACGTTGGGAAAGGCGCGCTGAAAACGGGTGATCAGGTCGGCCAGGTAGTACCCGGCCACCAGGCTGGTTACGCCAATGGTCAGGCTACCCGCAACCTGATCCGTACTCTGTTGCAAGCTGCGCTTGGCGTTGTCCACGGTGGCCAGAATCAAGTGCGCCTGGCGTAGGAATTGGTGGCCCTGGTGGGTCAGGCTCATGCCTTTGGCGTGGCGGTTGAACAGGCTGACGCCTATTTCTTCCTCCAGCTGCTGGATCGCTAGGGTCAGGGTCGATTGTGAAATGAACACCGCCTGGGCGGCGGCGGAGATTGAGCCGGTCTCGGCGACGGCAATGAAATGGCGGATCTGGCGTAGGGTCATCATGCTGCGGCGGCTCGCGGCGAAGAGGTGTGCCGATGATTATGATTTATCGAACGAAGGCTGGCAGATTCTTTTATAACGAATGCTTGTTGTTGCCGAGGGGAGTGTTGGCCGTGTTAAGGCCACGTCCCTATACTCGGAGCTTTCCATGTTGTGGATGAGTGATCGATGCGTCGTATGTATAAGAGCTGCCTGCTTGTTCTGGGATTGCTGGGTGTCAGTCAGTTGTTGCAGGCTGCGCCTGATGTGGCGTTGAACCAGGTACAGCTGGCGCAGGTGCAGGTGTTTCGCGCCAGTACCGATCTGTTTATCCATCGTGGTGAAGGCGGGCATACCGAGCTGGCAACCAAGGTGCAGAACGATCTGAGCAAGCTGCGTGAAAGCCTGGCGACCTTGCAGGCGCAACCTATGACTGATTCGGCGCGCTTGGCGATAGAACAACTGCAGCCGCCACTGGCAGCTTTTATCGCGATGGTCGAGCAGACCCTGGCGTATAACCCCAGCGAGCCTGACCTGCCCTGGGAGTTCAACTTCCAGTACAGCAAGGCCCAGCGTGAGTTGGTGGCGGCCCTGGAAGCACTCGAGCAGCAACTGCTCAAAGGCTTGGCGCAGCCATTGCCAGCTGCGGATCTACGTTTGCAAAGCCTGCCGGCCAAGGTGCAATACCTGGCGGCGCGCTATACCGCGCGGGCCTATGTTGGCGACATTGAGACCCTGCCTGAGCAACAGCAGGATTACCTGAATCAGGATATTGATGTGCTGGCCAAGCAGGTGGACGCCGAGCTTGCCAGTCTGGCCACTGAGCTGATCGGCGAGCAGCAGCAACGTTTGCAGCGGGCGCAGACGCGCTGGAAGTTTATTTACCCGCGCCTGGTTGGTTACAGCGATAACCTGGTGCCGCTAGTCGTCGAACGGCATGCGGCCGAAATGGCTGACCAGTTGCTGCGTTTGCGCGCTAAATAAGTTTCAGTGTTTGTGGGCTGTGTGGAATACCGCGCAGTTCTTGCCTGCATGTTTCGCTCGGTACAAGGCCTGGTCAGCCAGTTCCAGTGCTTCGGCTAGGTTGCTGCTGTCCAGCGGCCAGAGCGCACCGCCGATGCTGCAGCCAACCTTAACTAGGTTGCTGCCCAAGTCTACCGGCGCACTGAGTGCCGCGAGGGTGCGCTCCGCGACCAGTTGCGCCTGTAGCAAGGCTTCGCCACTAGGCACCTGCAGTACCATCAGAAATTCATCGCCGCCTAGCCGCGCGACTAGGTCACCTTCGCGCAAGCAACCGCGCAAGCGCACTGCCACCTCGCGCAGCAGCTGGTCGCCCGCAGCATGGCCGAACTGGTCGTTGATCGGCTTGAAACCGTCCAGGTCCAGATAGAACAACGCCAGGCAGTTGCTGTTGGCCTGGCTACGTTGTTGCGCGCGTGGCAGGTAGCTTTCCAGGGCGACGCGGTTGGGTAGGCCGGTGAGGGCGTCGTGGTGAGCGAGGTTTTCCATAGCGCCGAGGGCGTTTTGCTGGTGGGTCAGGCTTTCCACTAGGTGGCGAATCGAGTTGCTGAGGATCTCGATTTCGCGGGTGCTTTTCAGTTCAGGGATGACGCTGATTTCACCAGCGCTGAGGCGGTCCGCTGCCTCGGCAATCTGCCGCAGTGGGCGGGTAAAATAGCCGGTCACCAGCCAGCCGAGCAGGGCGAACAGCAGCGCCAGGCCACTGCCCCAGAGCAGTATGTAGCGCGTGGTTTCTCGCGCAGGGGCATAGGCTTCATCCAGTGGTTGGCGGGCGATTACTGTCCAGCCCAGGCCCTCGTAGTCCATATGGCCCTGGCTCAGTGCCAGGCCAGTGAGGTATTGCTTGCCGTCCGGCCACTCCTGCACGGCCCACAGGTCGTTGCCTTGTGCCACGTCGTTGAGGGCGGGCAGGTGCAGGCGCTGGCCGATCATTTCCTTGGGGGCGAGCAGCGCGGTACGGTCTTGGCCGATCACGAAGAACTCGACATTGCGACGCTTCTGGATCGGCTCAAGGATGGATAGGCGTACTTCGTCGGCCCATGACCAGGACAGGTGCGAGGCCAGCACGCCCACTAGGCTACCGTCCCGGGCAAATACCGGCAGGCTGATGTCGACAAACTTCATCGCCTCACCGGTTGGGTTGGGCAGCAGCTTGGCCAGCAGCACGGCCTCATGTACGTCGCCGATAAACACGGTTTTCTGCGCTTCCATGAACACCGGGCGCTGGGCGATGCTGGCGCCTTCCAGCACACCATCGCTGGAGGCTAACACCGTGCCCTGGGCGTCGGTAAAGCCGATCCAGGCGATGCTGGGGAACTCGGTCTGCAGGCGGTCGAGTAATACGCGAACCTCGACGATATCGTCCGGCTGGCGCAGTGCGCGCAGTTTGCCGATCACCTGGAGCATGGCGGCGCGGCTCTGCATGTCGCGGTCCAGGCGGTCGACCATCATAAAGGAGACTTCGGCGAGATCCCGGCCGACCTCTTCGCGGATGCGCTGGCTGGCGTCATTGCCAATCAGAGTGCCGAGTAACCAGCTCAGGCTGGCGACTAGCAGGGCGATCAGAATGGCGAAACGGCTACGCAGGCTGTGCGATGAGCTCATGGCACGACGGCTCCTGTGGTCGGTCAGCTAGTGTACAGGTGCGTTTGAGTATAGTGCGCCGTTGGTCTGCACTGCTGTGCGCCAGCGCCAATTGCGGGCTGCAAGGGCTGATTCGATTGGGCTATACTCGCCGGCTTTTCCGAAAGTTTGACCTACGAGTGCTGCCAGCCATGGAAATCAACCCGATCCTTAATAGCATCAAGGACCTGTCCGAGCGCACCCTGACTATTCGGGGGTATCTTTGACTACGATCACAAACATGATCGTTTGGTCGAAGTAAACCGCGAGCTCGAAGACCCGGCCGTCTGGAACAACCCTGAATACGCGCAGAACCTGGGCCGCGAACGCGCCTCCCTGGCGCTGATCGTCGACACCCTGGATGACCTGCACGGCAGCCTGGCTGACTCGCGTGATCTGCTCGATATGGCCGTCGAAGAAGACGACGAAGGCGCAGTGAATGACGTTGCCGCCGAGATCGAACGGCTGCGCGAGATCCTCGAAAAGCTCGAATTCCGCCGCATGTTCAGTGGCGAGATGGACCCCAACAACGCCTATCTGGATATCCAGGCCGGCTCCGGCGGCACCGAAGCACAGGACTGGGCCAACATGCTGTTGCGCATGTACCTGCGCTGGGCCGACAAGCGCGGCTTCGATGCCACGATCATGGAGCTGTCCGCCGGTGAAGTAGCCGGGATCAAGGGCGCGACCCTGCATATCAAGGGTGAATATGCCTTTGGTTGGCTGCGCACCGAGATCGGTGTGCACCGTCTGGTACGCAAGAGCCCGTTCGACTCCGGCAACCGTCGCCATACCTCGTTTACTGCGGTGTTCGTCTCGCCAGAAATCGATGACAACATCGAAATCGAGATCAACCCGGCCGACCTGCGTATCGACACCTATCGTTCATCCGGTGCCGGTGGTCAGCACGTAAACACCACCGACTCGGCCGTACGTATTACCCACGTACCGACCAATACCGTGGTCAGCTGCCAGAACGAACGTTCCCAGCACGCCAACAAAGACACCGCGATGAAGATGCTGCGTGCGCGCTTGTACGAGCAGGAAGTGCAGAAGCGCAACGCCGCCTCGCAGGTGCTGGAAGACAGCAAGTCGGATATCGGCTGGGGTCACCAGATTCGCTCCTACGTACTCGATGCTTCGCGGATCAAAGATCTGCGCACCAATATCGAACGCAGCGACTGCGACAAGGTGCTCGACGGCGACATCGACGAATATCTGGTGGCGAGCCTCAAGCAGGGGCTCTAACCGCCAAGTGATGGTTTAGGCAGGTTGGGCGTGCGATGCGCGGCCCAGCCATCCGCCAACGATTTACAGGACAGACGAACGACCATGAGCGACCAACAACTCGACCCGCAAGCCCCTTCCCACGAAGACCAGCAACAGGAAGAAAACAAGCTGATTGCCCAGCGCAAGGAAAAGCTTGCTGTTATCCGTGAGCAGGGCAACGCCTTCCCTAACGACTTCCGTCGCGACAACTACTGCGCCGACCTGCAGAAACAATACGCCGAGAAGACCAAGGAAGAGCTGGCCGAGGCTGCCATTCCGGTCAAGGTTGCCGGGCGCATCATGCTCAACCGTGGCTCGTTCATGGTGATTCAGGACATGACTGGGCGCATCCAGGTCTATGTCAACCGCAAGACCCTGTCGGAAGACACCCTGGCCGCGGTGAAAACCTGGGACATGGGCGACATCATCTCCGCCGTCGGCACCCTGGCCCGCTCTGGTAAGGGCGACCTGTACGTGGAAATGACCGACGTGCGCCTGCTGACCAAGTCGCTGCGCCCGCTGCCGGACAAGCACCACGGCCTGACCGACACCGAACAGCGCTATCGTCAGTGTTACGTTGACCTGATCGTCAACGAAGAAGTGCGCCAGACCTTCCGCGTACGCTCGCAAGTGATCGCGCACATCCG
>JAHJXZ010000143.1 GCA_018827205.1 Gammaproteobacteria bacterium
ACCGATTGCCAGCACAGCCAGAATCAGCAGGTACTTCCAGAGGGGAAATTTGTTGAGCATGACGCCGCCCGTTATGACGCGGGGCGCATTAAGCGCCCCGTCGAATGGTAAAGGTGTGTTGCTTAGATCGCTTTCAGCGTGCCCTTAGGCAGCGAGGCGGCAATCGCCACTTTCTGAATCTTCAGCTCAACGGTGTCGGACACCTCGATCACCACGAAGTCATCGGAAACCTTAGTCACCTTGCCAGCGATACCGCCGCTGGTTACCACTTCATCACCTTTCTGCAGGCCACCGATCAGACCCTTGTGCTCTTTCGCACGCTTGGCCTGTGGGCGCCAGATCATCAGATAGAAAATGACCAGAAAACCGACCAGAAATACCCATTCAAAGCCACTACCAGCAGGACCGGCAGCCGGTGCGGCGCCTTCAGCGAAAGCAGCGGGGATAAAAAAGCTCATGTAACACTCCTGTTGCAAGGGTCTTTAAAAGGTTGGGAATCAATCCAGAGGCGGCGTTGGCAGCCCGCGCTTGGCATAGAAGGCATCGACAAAGGCGGCCAATGTACCCTGTTGAATAGCCTCGCGCAAACCAGCCATAAGCACCTGATAATGCCGTAAGTTGTGGATTGTATTGAGCATGCTACCGAGCATTTCGCCGCATTTATCCAGATGGTGCAGATAGGCGCGGGAGAAATGTTTACAGGTGTAACAATCGCAGGTCGGGTCCAGCGGCGAATTATCCTGTTTGTGGAAGGCATTGCGGATTTTCAGCACGCCAGTATCGACAAACAGGTGGCCGTTGCGCGCGTTACGGGTCGGCATCACGCAATCGAACATATCCACGCCACGGCGCACACCCTCAACCAGATCCTCCGGCTTGCCGACGCCCATCAGGTAACGTGGCTTGTCGGCCGGCAGTTGCGCGGGCAGGTAATCCAGAACCTTGATCATCTCGTCTTTCGGCTCGCCGACTGACAGGCCGCCAATGGCATAACCGTCAAAACCGATCTGCTCCAGACCATCCAGCGATACCTTGCGCAATTCCTCATGCATGCCGCCCTGAACGATGCCAAACAGCGCCGCCGTGCTTTCGCCATGGGCCTCTTTCGAGCGCTTGGCCCAGCGCAGTGACAACTCCATCGAGCGCTTGGCCACATCGAACTCGGCCGGGTACGGCGTGCATTCGTCGAAAATCATCACAATGTCAGAGCCCAGATCGCGCTGTACCTGCATCGACTCTTCCGGCCCCATAAACACCTTGGCGCCATCGACCGGGGAGGCGAAGTACACGCCCTCCTCCTTGATCTTGCGCATGGCGCCGAGGCTGAACACCTGGAAGCCGCCGGAGTCGGTGAGGATCGGCCCTTGCCACTGCATAAAATCATGCAGGTCGCCGTGCTTCTTGATCACTTCAGTACCGGGACGCAGCCACAGGTGGAAGGTATTGCCGAGGATGATCTGCGCGCCAATCGCCTCGATATCACGCGGCAGCATGCCCTTGACCGTGCCATAGGTGCCCACCGGCATAAACGCCGGGGTTTCTACCACGCCACGCGGGAAAGTCAGCCGGCCACGGCGCGCCTTGCCCTCGGTCGCCAACAATTCGAAAGACATGCGGCAGGTGCGCGTCATAGCTGTTCCTCTGGCCCGCGCGGTGCGGGGTTGCGGGTGATAAACATGGCATCACCGTAACTGAAAAAACGATATTCACCGGCAATCGCCGCCTGGTAGGCCGCCATGGTTTCCGGGTAACCGGCAAACGCCGACACCAGCATCAGCAAGGTCGATTCCGGCAAATGGAAGTTGGTCACCAGTGCATCGACCACATGTAGCGGCCGGCCTGGGTAGATAAAGATATCGGTGTCACCACTGAAGGCCTTGAGCACGCCATCACGTGCGGCGCTCTCCAGCGAACGCACACTGGTGGTGCCAACCGCAATCACCCGACCGCCACGCGCACGGCAGGCCGCCACAGCATCGACCACATCCTGACCGACCTCCAGCCACTCGCTGTGCATATGATGATCTTCGATGCGCTCAACGCGAACCGGCTGAAAGGTGCCAGCACCGACATGCAAGGTGACGAATGCGCGCTCAACACCCTTCTCGGCAATCGCCGCGAGCAACTGCTGGTCGAAATGCAGCCCCGCAGTGGGCGCTGCGACAGCACCGGCACGATCCGCGTAGACAGTCTGGTAACGCTCACGATCAGCCTGCTCATCCGGCCGGTCGATATATGGCGGCAACGGCATATGCCCGACCCGCTCCAGCAGCGGTAGCACTTCTTCGCCAAAGCGCAGCTCGAACAAGGCATCGTGACGGGCAACCATCTCGGCCTCGCCACCACCGTCGATCAGGATGGTCGATCCAGGCTTCGGCGATTTGCTCGAACGCACATGGGCCAGCACGCGATGACTGTCTAGCACTCGCTCAACCAGAATCTCCAGCTTACCGCCCGAAGCCTTCTGGCCGAACAACCGCGCCGGAATCACACGAGTGTTGTTAAACACCATCAGATCGCCAGGACGCAGGTAATCCAGCAGATCACTGAATTGTTTATGCGCCAGCGCACCCGTCGGCCCGTCGAGCACCAGCAAACGGCTGGCACGGCGTTCGGCAAGGGGATGGCGGGCAATCAGAGCGTCTGGCAGCTCGAAATTGAAGTCGGCAACACGCATGGTAGGAAGGAGGTCGTCTAGCAGGGCGGCAAAGCTTACCGGAAATCGTGCATTCTGACCACGCAAGTGCATTGACCAACCTCAACACCATCCCTATACTGCGCCGCCATTGTGCCCCGGTGGCGGAACCGGTAGACGCGGCGGATTCAAAATCCGTTTTCGAAAGAAGTGGGAGTTCGAGTCTCCCCCGGGGCACCATTAGATTCTCTCAGAACGTACCGAAACGTACTGAGAACCCTAGAAAACCGGCCCTTGAGCCGGTTTTTTATTGCCTGCAATTCCCTACCCATTCCTTGTAAGCCCAGCGGATTGTGAGTAGATTTGTGAGTAGATTGAGTTTGGTCTAAAAATCTACTCACACCTGAGCCATAGAACGCCGGCCGGCGTGGCTCACACGGGGGCACCATGCCGCTGACCGATTCCGCCATAAAGACAGCCAAGCCCAAGGACAAGCTGTATCGCTTAGCCGACAGCAACGGCCTGTGCTTAGAGGTCGCCCCGACCGGCTCCAAGCTGTGGCGCTACCGCTATCGCTTCAACGGCAAAGCTAAAATGCTGTCCCTTGGCGCATACCCTGCCGTGCCTTTGGCCGCCGCCCGCCGCAAACGTGATGACGCCCGTTTACTGCTGGACGAAGGCACCGACCCCGGCGCAGAACGCCAAGCCACTAAACAGGCACAAGCACTTGAGGCACTGTCATTCGAGACACTGGCGCGGGAATGGCACGTTTACCGCTCGCCTCGCTGGGCAAAGTCAACCGCCGATAAAGTCTCAGCCTATTTAGAGTCGGACTTACTACCCGCGCTCGGCCATCGCCCCGCCCAAGCGATTACCCGCCCTGAGCTAGTCGCACTAATTCGCAAGATCGAATCACGGGGCGCGCACAACGTCGCTAAGAAAACTCGCCAATGGCTAAGTCAGATTTTCCGCTTTGGTTTGGCGCAAGGGGCAGTTGAGGCAAACCCAGCAACCGACCTGGATGTGATCGCAGCCCACGCCCCAGCAACGCGGCACCATCCGCACGTCACCTGTGCCGAGTTACCCGAACTGCTGAGCAAGATCGAAGCGGCCAACATCAACACACTGACCCGCCACGCCATCCGCCTGCTGGTGCTTACTGCTGTTCGCCCAGGTGAATTGCGCGCCGCACCTTGGGCTGAGTTCGACCTAGACGCCGCCACCTGGACAATTCCGAAAGAGCGGATGAAAGCCCGACGCGACCACTCAGTACCATTGCCACGCCAGGCCGTTGCCATCCTGCGCCAGCTTCAAGAAGTGACCGGGGGTTATGCCCTGGTATTTGCCGGGCGCAACAACACCAATCGCCCCATGAGCGAAAACACCATCAACAAGTCACTGGCAGACGTCGGCTATAAAGGCCGGCAAACCGGCCACGGCTTCCGCCACCTGTTGAGCACAGAGCTTAACGGGCGCGGCTATAACCGAGATTGGATCGAACGCCAGCTAGCCCATGGTGACGACGACGAAATACGCGACACCTACAACCATGCCACCTATCTGGAGCAGCGCCGGGACATGATGCAAGCCTGGGCAGACTCACTAGACGCCCTGTGCGCCGGTGCTAACGTGGTGAGCATCAAGCGCAAGGCTTAACGGTTTTGGCTGGCCTATCCCGACGGGGAGAAAAGCGGGCACCCACCCGCCTGGTCAGCCGATCTAATCAGGATGGGATCGCCTGGGAGCGAGTAAAGAGTGAAACACCTTCCTTATTTTATTGATGACCAGGGACGTATTTGCTCACCACAAGTGCTCAAATTTTCAAATGAGAAATACAATAACGAAGAAACATTCGAGATAGCTCTAGAAAAATTTCTCGCCGAGTTTCGGGCAGAAGTTCTTGATCTAGACAAAGTGAGACCTAGCCCTCTTCTCTATGCCGATCTCAAGCTCCAACATCATCTAGATATTGAGGACGGATTAGCGCTAGCTACAGGTCTCGCCATCGACATAGCTATTATGAGCACGACATTTAACTGGAGAAACCAAACTTTCTACCCGGTACGGCCAGACCTAAATATCCTCTACATCGTTAACGAACCAATAGTGGAGCCTTTCAACATAGCTGAGCGAGAGACAGTGAATTTTCTTTCGGCGTTCTCTGACTGCTACCGTTCACTGACCTTTGCTCTAGAAGCAGGCGAACTTTTTATCGACGAAAGGTATACCTTCGACTGGTGGCTTGAATTCTGGAATAAACGCGGCATTGATGTAACCGCTGAAAGCCACCAAGAACAAGACTCGTCAAGATCACCTAGAGTTAAGTCATCTCACATGCTCGCAATCGCCGGGCTTTTAGAACTGCTTCTCGACGACAAACGCCCACGTTATAAGCAGGGTTCAGCAGCAGAGGCAATCGAGGCGAAAGGCTGGAGAGGTGCCAGCGCAAGCGGGCTCACCAAACTATTTGCAGAGGCCAGAGCTACAGCAGCGGAGGCCGATAAGGTAGCCCAAGCGAAAGCCGAGGCCAGAGAAGCAGCATCAAACAAAGCAAAGTAAGAATCTGGTTCGATATTTTGCAATTGCAAAAAGCGTTTTTGCAGTTGCAATGACTGAAACGCCGCACCCTTCCAGCATTGCAGGTGTTGATTCCCTACACCACTTTGCAATGACCTGGAGCACCCTTCACATGGCCGCACACACCACCCCGACCCAATTCCCGCGCCGCTTTATCAAGCTGGCCGAAGTCAAAACCCTGACCACCCTTTCAACATCCGAGATTTACCGCCGCATTGCCGCGGGCACCTTCCCCGCTCAAGTAACCCTTGGCCCTAAGTCGGTCGCCTGGATCGAGGCCGAGGTGCTGGCCTGGTGTGACGCACTGGTAGCCCAGCGCAAGGCGGCCTAAATGAAAAAGACCAGCCTCCCAATACATAAAGAAGCCAGCCCGTCGCACGGCCAGAATATCACCAGCCCCACAGAACTGCTGCGCAAGGCACCCAGCAAGATTGCCCGCATCCTGGGCCACCTACTGCACACAGGCCCGCTTAACCGCTTCGAGGCTGAGCGCATTGGCGACCACTGCTTAAACAGTACCATCAGCGACCTGGCCAACGACCACGGCCTGACCTTCACCCGCACCCCGGAGAAAGTGCCGAACCACTGGGGCCAACCCTGCGACGTGACCCGCTACAGCCTGCCAGCTAGCGAGTACCGCCGTGCTTTGCTGGTGCTGGATATGCTAAGCCACAAGGGCAAGAAGGTGGCCGCATGAGCACCTTCACCCACACTAGTGGCTTCACCCACTACCACTATGTCCAGCACACCAACTCGCCCCGTTATCCCTACGGATTGTGCGGCCCGTTTGCCACTGAAACCGAGGCCACCGCAGCGCTGGAGCGGATTACCGCCGTCTTCCCCGCTGCCGCGTGCCATATCGAGCACGCCGGCTTTGCCGGTAATGCCTGCCACATGCTGGCCACTGACAACGCCATAGCGCGCCTGCGCCTCGAACAACTGAGGGCATAACCCATGCAAATCAAAAACGGTGCCTTAGCGCCGACGCCGAAGGCTTGCCCAAATTCGGCCAACCAAACATTGGGTCATTCCATAGCCCAGCTGAGCGGGGGTGATAAACGAGCATTCTCAAAAACAACCCCGACCTGGCAGACGTGATCCGCAGTGACGAACACGCTCAAGCGCTGATCGCTGAAAGTGAGGCGTGGCGCATAGCGGAGGAAGCACGATACAGCACCCCAGCCCCGGAGCCGCGCCCACTGTTGCCCGAGGTGGAAGCAGCAGCGCCCTACCCGCTGGAAGCACTAGCGCCGCTTATGCGTGACGCTGCCCAAGCGATTGCCGAGCATGTACAGGCACCGTTAGCGCTGGCTGGGCAGTGCGTGATTGGCGCAGGCGTGTACCTGGCACAAACCCGCGTGAACGCCCCACATATCCACCGGCAAAGCGGTATGCCGTGTTCGATGTTTCTACTAACCCTGGCTGACTCAGGCGACCGCAAAAGCGAATGCCGCCGCCTGGCATTCAAGACCGCCGACGAAGCCGAGGAAAAGGCCCGCACCGAGCACCGTAAAGCCTGCGATGAAATCACCAGCATGGCAGCCGGCTTGAAGGGTAAGGCGCTTGAGCAGTTCAATGCAGAACACCCGCTGCCCTTCGACCCACGCACGCAGTACAGCGACGCCACCTATGAGCGCATCGCCGGTGACATGATCCGTGGCGCATCTGCCGCATCATGGGACACCGACGAAGGCGGTCAGGTACTGGGCGGGGCTTCACTCAAAGCCGATACCCGCGCCGCAACCCTGGGCGGTTTAGTTAAGGCGTTCGACACTGGCGCATTCGAGCGCACCCGCTCACACGGCAACGCCGAAGGCTCAGGCTTTGCCTATAACCGGCGCTTGAGTGTGCATTTATTGGCGCAGGCAGTGACGGTTGCCGCCGCCTTGGATGATCCGTTGTTACGCGGCCAAGGCTTTCTGCCGCGCTTCCTGTTCGCCAGCCCTGCCAGCTTGGCCGGTACCCGCCTTCTAACGGCTGACCAACTCAGCCGAAAGGCATACGCCGACCCGCGCCTGCAACGCTATTGGGCACGCTGCGAGGAAATAAGCGCAACCCCACAAGCCATAGACCCACAAACTGGCGAGGTTGCACCGCTGGTGCTGGAGTTGGACGCCGAAGCCGCCGCCGACTGGCTGGAGTTCTACAACGAAGTGGAGAGCGAACAATCACCACTGGGCAAATTCGGCAACCTGCGCCCCTTTGCTGGACGTGCTGGGGAGCTGGTCCGACGCCTGGCGGCCGTATTTGCCTGCTTTGAAGGCCAGCAACAGATAGATGGCGAATGTTTGCGCCGGGCCGCAGTGCTGGTGCGGCACTCTCTGGCCGAGTGGTCACGCTACACCGACAACGAAATGGTAAACCCCACACTAAAGCAGGCTGCTGTATTGCTGGAGTGGTTACAGCTCAAGCAATGGCGAACATTCGACGCACGCAAACTCCAACGCGAGGGACCGAGCATCGTCCGTAAAGCTGCAAAGCAGCGTGACAAGTTGCTGGCCATCCTTGTGGATCACCACCAACTGCTAACCAGCGACAGTAAGCAATTTAGTCTCAACCCACTTTCGACACCCGCGACACCCGCGACAAAGCCAACCGAGCAAAGCACATTCAGCTGCGACTACTTTGCGACAGGCCGCGACATATCCCCCGCATGCCCTCCCTGATCTGGACGTGTCGCAACGTGTCGCCCCCATGTCGCAAACCTCAAAGCCAGTAGCAGCTATGCCCGTCGCAAATGTCGCGAATGTCGCACCGCAACTAGAGCGCTCACGATGAAAAGGGGAAACCGCTCAAGTGGTGTAGGAATGCCCTGGAGCGGTTACGATTTACCCCCCACACAAGGAGCTAGCCATGGCACGACGCCCACCCCGCACACTTACTGAATTGGCCATTGGCGTAGTAGGCGCAATCCTGACAACTGCCATCATGTACTTTGGTGCCACGCACATACTCAAGCGTATGCATCAACAGACTCAAGAGAGCCTGGCCAAAATTCAGCAAGGCATCATCGCCAAACAACCGCAAGCTAAAGCCCCCAGCTCACCACAAGCACCTGACCCCTACACAGCACAGGTATCCCAAGCAGCCGCCGTTGCTAAACAGCGACACAATGAAGCCTGGGGCGTCTACTACAAACCCAAGCAGGGCTGTGACAACTGGAAAAGTGATGCCCATATGGTTGAGTGTGTAAATCACAAGATGCGCGCAAAGGACGAATTTGAACGCAAGTGGGCCGCCGGAGATTTCGACACACCCAAGGCTGATTGAAAGCCACCCGGCTTTAGGTTCTCCCGAGGGGGTAGCCCACTGAGGGTAATTCGAACCCCGACGCCGGACTATGTACGGGCCAATCCTGCGCGGTGCGCTTCCGGTTCCTGATTTACCTGTAAGCCCGCACCAGCAAGGCCCAGCCAGTAAGCCGAGCCGGAAACGGTTGCTGTATTGATCCCGCTGTAGGTGCGCGCGGTGTCTTACAGGCGAATCACTAAACAACAACCAACCGTGGGAAAAAGTCATACATAGGTGCCGAGCGGGGCACGAATTACCCGCAATGGGGGTATGCCTGGGAGTACCTTTTAGGGGGGTTAGGCTGATGAGCACCAAGCATAAACAGCGGACACCGCGCCCAAACTCATTCGCAGATTATTTCCCCGCCAACCGAAGCCGTTAACAATGGCGTTAAGTGGGTATGAGCACGGTATGGCGGGAGGGGGTAGGTTAAAGCCTAGGCCGCCCAATGCTCGAACGACGGGGGGAACCGTCCGCGCATTAACCGCAACAATTTTTGGTACGCCTGGAGGGGGGAGGTCAAAAGTCAGCGCTGTGGCCATGGCCGAACGACGGGGGGAACCCTTTTCTTACTTCCCCAAAATTCGTGTTTTGGTAGGCACAAAAAAAATAGTGAGTAGATTTGTGAGTAGATCAAAAACCATACAGCACCCCACTTCACAAAATACGCAGCCTGTAGCGCTTGGTTCGAGTCTCCCCCGGACCATAAACTCGAAGAAAGGCCTTGAGACTCAAGGCCTTTTTTATTGCCTGCAATAAAGCCGTGGACAGCCAGGGTAGCGAGCCGGTACCGCGCGTCCCAGCGCACCCTACCCCCGCAAAGGGCCTCTTCGAAAAAGCGCACAGAACACCTGCAGCCCAGCAATTGCATGCCCTGCGGGGGCTTGGAATTTACCTTGGAGTTGGCGTAAAGTTTTTCCACTGTGTTTGCATGGGTCGCCGAAAATCGTGACCTGGTGCAGTAGATCATCTAGATCCGCTACATCCCGCCCGACCGTCGCACACCGCCTTGCAACCAGTATCCAGCCCCTCATGTCGAGTAGCGGCTGTCATTAACTCTAGGTTCAAGGAAATACACCATGTCGAATCGCCAGAGCGGTACCGTCAAGTGGTTTAACGATGAAAAAGGTTTTGGTTTTATCACTCCTGAAAGCGGTCCGGATCTGTTCGTGCACTTCCGCGCGATCCAAAGCAACGGTTTCAAGAGTTTGAAAGAAGGCCAGAAAGTCAGCTTTATTGCGGTGCAGGGCCAGAAAGGCATGCAGGCTGACGAAGTACAAATTCAGGAATAATCCTGCCTCGCCGAAGAACCCCTGATGGCAACATCAGGGGTTTTTTATGCACTGCCATCCATGGCGGCCACCCTTCGGGCCGTCGCTCTGCGACGTTAAAAATGACTCCCGGTCATTTTTTATGGCCGGGCATTCCCACGAATGCCGTATTGTTGCCGCCATTCCGCCAGCCGATTGAGTAAAGAGCCGACCATGCCGAAACACCTGCTGCGCCCGCAGGGTGAATTCCCCAGCGCCGGACTGATTCGCCGCTTCGCTGCAATGTTTTATGACTTTCTGCTGTGCATCGCACTGCTGATCGTCGTGACCTTCATCTACAAGCTGATCCTCATGGGCTTCTACGGTGAGGCGCAGCTCAAGCAAATGTCCGACGCCGGCGCACTGGATGGCGATCCTCTGCTCTCTACGCTGTTGTTTCTCAGTCTGTTTGGCTTCTTCGCCAAGTTCTGGACGCACAACGGTCAGACCCTCGGCATGCAGGTCTGGGGCCTGCGCATCCAGAATGCCGACGGCACGGCGATCAGCCTATGGCAAGCACTGCTGCGCTTTCTGGTCGCCATCGGCTCCTGGCTGCTATTGGGCCTGGGATTTTTCTGGGTGCTTTGGGATAAACAAAAGCGCAGCTGGCATGACATCTATTCGGACAGCCAGGTGATTCAGCTGCCGAAGAACATCCATAAGAAGTAAATCGAGAGCAACAAAAATGGCCAGAAGCCATTTTTAACGCGCCACCCCGGCAACCTCAAAAGTGCCCACTACAAATGGCAGACCATAAAAAGCCGGCGTGCGCATTACTGCGCACGCCGGCTTTTTTTACGCTCGGTTAACCCGCGCGACGCAGCAACACAACACCTGCAAGCGCGCAGACGCCCGCGGGGACCAACACAGCCAGCAGCGGCGAGAAGCCAAACACCAGACTCGACGGGCCGAGCAGGTCCTGGCTGATCTTGAACACAAAACCCACCAGCACCCCGGTAAACACCCGCTGCCCAAGGGTCACGGAGCGTAGCGGACCGAAGATAAAGGAGATCGCCATCAGCACCAGCGCCGCCGTTATCAATGGCTGTAGAACCTTGGTCCAGAACGACAACCAATACTGGCTGTTATTCAGGCCCTGCTCAGCCAGGTAGTGGATGTAACGCCACAAACCGGTCATCGATAGCGCATCAGGAGCCATGACCACAGTCCCCAGCAACTGCGGCGTCAACTCAACATCCCAGCGCTCATTATCGAGCGTTATGACCTCACTGCTGCGCTCAAGAAAATGCGTGGTGGCCACGTCTTCGAGCTGCCAGTGGTCGTTCTGATAGTGCGCACGACGGGCAAAACTCGACGACTGCATGCGCCGCTGATCATCAAAGCGATAGCGGGTCACACCGAGCAGCACGCCATTGGGCTGTACCGCGTTGATATGCACATACTCCTGACCTTGGCGGTGCCACAAGCCATGCCTGGAACTCTGCGCCTCACCACCACCCTGCGCCATAGCTCGACTGGCCTGCGCCTGGTTTTCACTATAAGGCGCGAGATACTCACCAATCAGCACACCAACCAGCATCAGCACCAACATCGGCTTCATGACCGCCCAGACGATGCGCCCAACCGAAACGCCCGCGGCACGCATGATGGTCAGCTCGCTGTTGCTGGCCAATGAGCCCAGACCAATCAAACAACCGATCAGAGCTGCCATCGGCAACATGTCGTAAATCCGCCGCGGCGTCGTCAGTACGACATACCAAAGTGCATCCGACAGGTTGTAGCTACCTTCGACATCACCTAATTCGTCAATAAAGGCAAACAGCAGCGCCAAGCCGACAATAATGCCAAGCACACCCAGAATGGCGACGAATACCTGCGTACCGATATATCGATCCAACTTAACCACGAGGCACCTCCTGCGCCACACGACGGGACGTCCAGCTCAAGCGCAGCTGCTCCCAATAGAGCAGCAACAACCCAATCAATGCGAACAAACCGTGCACCCACCACAGCCCCAGTGCCGCAGGCAGTTTCTCTTTATCTAACGCACCGCGCGCCGCTATGAGCACTGCCAGGTATGCCATGTACAACAGAATGGCCGGCAATAATTTTAGGAAGCGCCCCTGCCGCGGGTTAACCCGGGACAACGGCACCGCCAGCAGCGTCACCACAAATACCAGCAAGGGCATGGACAAACGCCATTGCAATTCAGACTGCAAGCTCGGCTTGTCGCTACCGATCAACTCGCGTGTCGGTATCGCCTCACGCTCTGTCACCTCAGTCGCCACTTCCGGCTTAGGCAGCAGCACGCCATAAGTATCGTATTTAATTGCACGGTAATCGGCCTGCCCCGGATTACCGTCGTAGCGGTAACCGTTTTCAAGGATCAGGTAGCGACTGCCATCTGCCTGAATTTCTTGGCGACCCGACTCGGCGACCAGCACCGAGATACCACGCTCTTTATCACCCTTGCTCGACAGCTGCTTCTCGGAGATAAACACCCCGGACAGAGCCCCCCGATCCTCGGAAAGCTCCTCGGTGTAAGTTACCCGCGAACCATTTCTCATCGACTGGAAACGCCCAGGCACCAGAGTATCCAGTTCGGTCATGGCGCTCTGTTGATTGAGTATCCGCGTCACATGCTCAACGCCCTGCGGGGCCAGGCCCAGGCTGAGCCAGCCGGCCAGCAACGCCACCAGTGTTGCTGGCGCCAGGCTATAGGCAAATAAGCGCTGCTGACTCATGCCGGTGGCCGAGAGCACGGTCATTTCACTGTCCAGGTACATCCGCCCATAGGCCAGGAGGATGCCGAGAAACAGCCCCAACGGCAGAATCAGCTGCAAAAACCCGGGAATACGGTACGCCATGATCATCAGCAGTACCCCAGGGTCCAGCACACCCTGCGCAGCCTGGGCCAAATAACGAATAAAGCGACCACTCATAATGATGACCAGCAACACCGCGCTCACGGCACTCAGGGTCAGCAACACTTCACGGGACAGATAACGGAAGACGATCAAACCAGACACTCCAGGGTTGTCAGGCTCAGCTGGCTAAGCTCAAACTAGCCACACTGCTTGCCGGCTCGCTCAACTGGCGAACCTCGAAATTTAAGCCGGCATTATCCTGCAATAGCGACTCGTTGTCTTGGGGACACCACGTAATGGAATTTATTGTTAAAAGCGCTCGCCCAGAAACACTAAAAACCGCCACCTTGGTTATCCCTGTCGGCGAAGGCTGCAAACTTGGTGAAATTGCCAAAACTCTCGACACTGTCAGCGGCGGCGCAATTAGCGCTCTGCTCAAGCGCGGCGACCTAGCTGGCAAGGTTGGCCAGACCCTGCTGGTACACAGCCTGCCGAACCTGAAAGCCGAGCGCCTGCTGCTGGTCGGAACCGGCAAAGACAGCGAACTGTCTGACCGCCAGCTACGTAAACTGATCACCAGTGTTTATAGCAGCCTGAAAAACCTCGGTGGCAGCGACGCGGCACTGGCGCTTGACGAAGTGCAGGTAAAAGGCCGTGACACCTATGGCAAAACCCGCCTGATGGTAGAAAGCCTTGCCGATGCGGGCTACTGCTTTGACCGTTTCAAGAGCCAGAAGGCCGATGCCGGCGTACTGAAGAAGCTCACCCTGCTCACCGAGAAAGCCAACCTGACCGACGCCGAGCGCGCCAGCACCCACGCCCAGGCAATTGCCACCGGCATGGCCTTCACCAAGGACCTCGGTAACCTGCCGCCCAATCTCTGCCACCCAAGCTATCTGGCGGAAGAAGCCAAAGCACTGGGCAAGGCCTACAAAAACCTCAAAGTCGAGATTCTCGACGAGAAGAAGCTTAAAGAGCTCGGCGCCGGTGCCTTCCTCGCCGTGGCCCAGGGCAGCGACCAGCCGCCACGCATGATCGTGCTCAACTACCAGGGCGGCAAAAAGACTGAGAAGCCCTACGCCCTGGTCGGCAAAGGCATCACCTTTGACACCGGCGGCATCAGCATCAAGCCGGCCGCCGGCATGGATGAGATGAAATACGACATGTGCGGCGCCGCCAGCGTATTCGGCACCCTCAAGGCCGTGCTTGAGCTGCAACTACCGATCAACCTGGTATGCCTGCTGGCCTGTGCTGAAAACATGCCAAGCGGCGGCGCCACGCGCCCTGGCGACATCGTCACGACCATGAGCGGGCAGACCGTGGAAATCCTCAATACCGACGCCGAAGGCCGTCTGGTGCTGTGCGATACCCTGACGTATGCGGAGCGCTTCAAGCCGCAGGCAGTGATCGATATCGCCACCCTCACCGGCGCCTGCATCGTTGCCCTGGGCAGCAATGTCTCCGGTCTGATGGGCAACAATGACGAATTGGTGCAACAGATCCTCAGTGCCGGCCTAACCGCCGACGACCGCGCCTGGCAGCTGCCGCTGTATGACGAGTACCAGGAACAGCTCGATAGCCCGTTCGCTGACATCGCCAATATCGGCGGACCGAAAGCCGGCACCATCACCGCCGGCTGCTTCCTCTCGCGCTTTGCCAAGAAATACCACTGGGCACATTTGGATATCGCCGGTACAGCTTGGATCAGTGGCGGCAAGGACAAAGGCGCAACTGGCCGGCCGGTGCCGATGCTGACGCAGTACCTGCTGGATCGCAGCAACGCCTAAGCTTCTGGCGTATTACAGGAGCGGTCTTGACCGCGATTGACTGGTAAGCTGCGCGCCTACCAGCAAGCCGCTCCTGCAACTAACGCCAAAGCGTGCCGTCATGCCCCGAATAGAATTCTACGTACTCTCCACCGCCGTGCCGGCCGAGCGCCTGCGCGCGGCCTGTCAGTTGGCGATGAAAGCCTGGCGCGCCGGCCTACCGGTGTTTCTGCGTGGCAGCGATGCGCAGCAATGCAACGAGGTGGATGAACTGCTGTGGCGCTTCAAAGCGGAAAGCTTTGTGCCGCACAGCCTCTATCAGGATGACGCGCAGGCACCGGTGGTGATTGGCCTGGACGCAGAGCCTGCGAGCGCCCAGGGCGTGCTGATCAACCTGGGCAGCACCCTGTCACCGCAGGTTGAGTGTTTCAGCCGAGTGATTGAAATCGTCAACCAGGAACCCGATTTGCTGACCGCCTGCCGGGAGAATTTCCGCAGCTACCGTCAGCGCGGGTATGATCCCAAACGGGTCGAACTCTAGCAGGCCGTTGAAAAACCACCTGCACTGGCAACACTGCGTTAAAGGCCGCTTCGGAAAGCCGCTTGCGGCAAACGCGCTTCAGCGCGACCCGGAGAGCGAGCGAAACGAGCCATGCTCATTTACAGTTCGTAGCGCCTTGTCTTGCCTGCCTCGCCTACGCTTTTCAACCGCCTGCTAGTTGCACATATGGACACCCCAAAGCCTCCGCAAAAACCCGCTCAACTGCTGAACGACCTGGAGTCGATCCGCCAGTTGCTGGGCGATGAAAACCTCGAACCACCGCTGCTGATCGACTCGCTCGATCCAGATAGCATCCCCCTGCTCTCGGAAATCGTCACCCCGCCGCCCAGTGCAGCCGCGCCAAAGCCCATACCTCCGGCAGCCGCGCCAACCCTGCGTGACACCGTGAGCCAAAGCGTCAGCCGCGACAGCGAGGTGAACCGCCTGGACAGCGAATTGCGCGCCGCCGCCCAGTTGATCCTGCAGGACGTGATCGACGACTTTGTGCCGCAGATCGAGGCAGAGCTGAAACGTCGCCTGGAAGCACGCCTGACGCGCCTACTGCCGCCACGCCGGCCATAAGCGCGGGCGCATCACGCCCACCAGTCAGCCGCACCACGCGCGCCCTTACGTCGCAAGGGCCATCCCCGCTATACTTGCCGGCTTTTCCGTCTAGCCGTCATAAGGGTCCCGCCGCGCATGGACAAGACCTACCAGCCGCACGCCATTGAAACCGCCCTGTACCAGAACTGGGAGGCGAATAACTACTTCGCCCCGCAAGGTGCAGGCGAGCCGTACACCATCATGATCCCGCCGCCGAACGTCACTGGCAGCCTGCACATGGGTCACGGTTTCAACAACTCGATCATGGATGCGCTGATCCGTTTCCGCCGTATGCAGGGCCGCAATACCCTGTGGCAACCGGGCACCGACCACGCCGGTATCGCTACCCAGATGGTGGTTGAGCGCCAACTGGCCGCCGATGGCATTGGCCGCCACGACCTGGGCCGCGAGAAATTCCTGGAAAAAGTCTGGGAATGGAAAGAACAGTCCGGCGGCACCATCACCCGGCAGATCCGCCGTTTGGGCAGCTCGGTGGACTGGTCGCGCGAGCGCTTCACCATGGACGACGGTCTGTCCGAGTCGGTTAAAGAAGCCTTCGTGCGCCTGCACAAAGACGGTCTGATCTACCGCGGCAAGCGCCTGGTCAACTGGGACACCAAGTTCCACACCGCCATCTCCGACCTCGAAGTGGAAAACCACGACGAGAAAGGCAGCCTATGGAACCTGCGTTACCCGCTGGCTGACGGCAACAAAACCGCTGACGGCAAGGATTACCTGATCGTTGCCACCACCCGCCCGGAAACCATGCTCGGCGACAGCGCCGTAGCGGTAAACCCGAGTGACGAACGCTATCAAGCGCTGATCGGTACCTTCGTTGAGCTGCCGCTGGTTGGCCGACGCATCCCGATCATCGCTGACGACTACTGCGACCCCGAATTCGGCACCGGCTGCGTGAAGATCACCCCAGCCCACGACTTCAACGACTATGAAGTCGGCAAGCGCCACAACCTGCCACTGCTGAACATCTTCGACAAAAACGCTGCGGTACTGGCGCAAGTCCAGGCGTTCAACATCGATGGCAGCGTTAACAGCACATTCGACGGCAGCCTGCCCGCGCAATTTGCCGGCCTCGACCGTTTTGAAGCGCGCAAGCAGATCGTTGCCGCCTTCGAGGCTGCTGGCCTGCTTGAAGGCATCGAGCCGCACGCCCTGAAAGTGCCGAAAGGTGACCGCTCCGGCACCATCATCGAACCCTGGCTGACCGACCAGTGGTACGTCAGCACCAAGCCGTTGGCCGAAAAAGCCATCGCCGTGGTCGAGAGCGGTGAAATCCAGTTCGTGCCCAAGCAGTACGAAAACATGTACTTCAGCTGGATGCGCGACATTCAAGACTGGTGCATCAGCCGTCAGCTCTGGTGGGGCCACCGTATTCCTGCCTGGTACGACGATGCCGGCAACGTCTATGTCGGCCGCGACGAGGC
>JAHJXZ010000017.1 GCA_018827205.1 Gammaproteobacteria bacterium
GCAGATAATCTTCGGTTTCGCTTTTCAGCAGCTTGGGCTCGACTGCCAGTTCCAGCGCGGCGCGGCTAAGGAAATGCCGGGCCAGGGTCGGAATGTCTTCACGGCGGTCCGACAGGCGCGGGATGTGGATGCGAATTACGTTGAGGCGGTGGAACAGGTCTTCACGAAACTTACCGGCCTGCACCAGGCTTTCCAGGTTCTGGTGGGTGGCGGCGATGATGCGCACGTCCACTTTGACTGGGGTGTGTCCGCCGACCCGGTAAAACTCACCGTCGGCCAGTACGCGCAGCAAGCGCGTTTGCGTGTCGGCCGGCATATCGCCGATCTCATCGAGAAACAGGGTGCCGCCGTCGGCCTGCTCGAAGCGCCCGCGGCGCTGGTTGGCCGCACCGGTGAAGGCGCCTTTCTCGTGGCCGAACAGCTCGGACTCCATCAGATCTTTCGGAATTGCCGCCATGTTCAGCGCGATGAACGGTGAGGCGGCGCGCGGGCTGTGGCGGTGCAGGGCGTGGGCAACCAACTCCTTGCCGGTGCCAGACTCGCCATTGATCAGCACGGTGATGTTGGAGTGCGAGAGGCGACCAATGGCGCGAAACACCTCCTGCATGGCCGGCGCTTCGCCGATGATTTCTGGCGTGCGTGGTTGCTCGACCGGTACGGCCAGGCTTTGCTGCTCCTGGGCATGCAGATTGGCGCGCTTTACCAGGGAGACGGCTTCGTCGACATCGAACGGCTTGGGCAGGTATTCGAATGCACCGCCCTGGTAGGACGCCACCGCGCTGTCCAGGTCGGAATGGGCGGTCATGATGATCACTGGCAGGCGCGGGTACAGCTCGCGGATGCGTGCCAGCAGGTCCAGGCCGCTGGAACCGGGCATGCGAATGTCGGAAATGATCACATCAGGTTGCTGGCGGGTCAGGCGGCTGAGCACACCATCGGCGCTGTCGAAGCTCTGGGTGGTCATGCCTTCCTGTTGCAGGGCTTTTTCCAGGACCCAGCGGATGGAGCGGTCGTCATCGACAATCCAGACGGTTTCACTGCGACTCATGACGGTGATACTCCTTGTTCCAGCGGCAGAAAGATCGAGAACACGGTATGACCCGGATGGCTCTCGCACTCGATCAAGCCTTGGTGCTGACTGATGATGTTCTGGGTAATGGCCAGACCCAGGCCGGTGCCGTCGGCACGCCCGCTGACCATGGGGTAGAAGATGGTTTCCTGCAGCTCGGTTGGGATACCTGGGCCGTTGTCGATAATTTCGATCTTGGTCACCAGGCGGTGGCGGCAGTGGCCAATGGTGAACTGACGTAGGGCGCGGGTGCGCAGGGTGATGCGGCCAAGGCGCAGGTCGCTCTGCCCGGACAACGCCTGCATGGCGTTGCGCACGATATTCAGCACGGCCTGAATCATCTGTTCGCGGTCGATCAGTACGTCCGGAATACTCGGGTCGTAGTCGCGCACCAAAATGATGCTGCCCTGGCTTTCCGCTTCCACCAGGCTGCCGACGCGCTCCAGCACTTCGTGCACGTTGGTCAGCGCCAGGGACGGCAGCTTGTTCGAGCCGAGCATGCGGTCGACCAGATTTCTTAACCGGTCGGCCTCCTCGATGATCACGTTGGTGTAATCCTTGAGGCTTTCCTCGGGCAGCTCGCGGGCCAGCAGCTGCGCGGCGCCACGGATGCCGCCGAGCGGATTTTTGATTTCGTGAGCAAGGCCTCTCACCAGCATTTTGGTGGTTTCCTGCTTGGACAGCTGCGCTTCTTCTTTGGTGATACGCAGCAGGCGGTCGCGCGGATGCACTTCCAGTAGCAACAGGGTTTCGCCTTTGCTGAGCACCGGGGTCACCGCGTAGTCGACGGTCAAGGTTTGGCCGCTGACCGACGTCACCACCGCTTCACGCTTATTGAATGGGTGCGCCTGCTGCACGGCCTGGCGTAGTGCGCTCAGCGCCTCGCTGGACTCGGTAAACAGCTCGCTGATGAATTGCCCATGGCTGCGCTGGCCGCTGACGGCCAGTAGCATCTCCGCTGCCGGGTTCATGTACTCAAGACGCAGGTCGTCGTTGAGCAGCAGCGTGGCAGTGGTCAGGTTGTCCAGCAGCAGGCGATGCAGTGCGTCGTTGATGATCATATGGGATGTCAGCAGACCCTTGGGTTCCAGCAATGCAGCTGGAAAATGCAAGAAGCAAACCAAAGCCCCGAAAAGAAGCGTGTTTGGCCGTGGGATGCCGGGAATTAGCTGCTTTTCAGCGCAGCCGGGCCGCGCATGGCGACCCAAAACAGGGAGAGTATAGAAATGCTGGGCAATATGCGCACTGCTTTGGTGCGCGGTGCCGGTTTAGATAAATGGCACGAAGGGGATATCTTTCTTTTCCGGTGGCTTGTCCTTCAGCGGGCACTCCGGACGAACGCCGTAATCGGCCTTCTTGCAGGGGTTGACCATACGCTTCTGCGCCAGGGAGATGCGCAGCATATGGAACGGTTGAGTGGGCGTGCGCTCGATGATGCGGCCCTGCAGGTCGATGATCTCCACCGCTAGCTGGTGCGTGCCGCGGTCGATATTCTCCAGCGGGAACACCGGGCTGCTGCCTGCTTCACCCACCTGTACGCCGTCCAGCAGTAGGCGATAGCTGTGCTGGGGGAAGAGTTTCGGTTCGCTGTTGATGCTGACAATCAGGTTTCCGGCGCTGTCGCGGATGGTCGCATCGGGCTGTGGCACCAGAATACGCAGCAGGCTGTAGCGCTGGCTGGGTTCTGGTGCTTCAACTGTGGGTGCGGTCGGCGTCTGGATGGTCGGCATCGAATTGCTGGGTGCCAGCTCGACGCGCTCGGCATCACCTGAGCGGGGTTTATCGGTGAAGACGCGATTCCCTTCGGCATCTATATAGGTGTAGACCTGCGCGAAGGCAGGTAGAGCGAGCAGCATCAGGCCGCAGAACAGCAGATTGCGCATAGTTAGGGAGCTGGCTTTGGTTTGGGCTTTGGTGGCGGAGGTGGTGGGCGCAGGGCTGGGCTGCTGGTATTGACCCGCTGCACGGTAAACACGCTGGTGGCGCTCTGCTGGATCGATTTCTCGCCGCTGAGTACTTCCACAGCCAGGCTGTGTTCGCCACGGTCGGCATTGCTCACTTGCAGTCGCGGTACGTTGCTCGGTTGGCCGTAGGGCTTGCCATCCAAAAGCAGGCGCAGGCGATGGTTGCTGGCCAGGCGCGGCTGGATGTCCACGCCAACGCTGAAGGTGCCGTTATTGGCGCGCATGGCTTCATCGTCGGGGATGCCGGTCAGCTGCAGCATGCTGTAAGGCGCGGCGCTGTCGGCTGGGTCGGGGTTGGTTGTGGCGGGCACGCTGGGTACTGGCATCGACACGCTATTGGTTTTCGGCAGCTCGACATTTTGCGTCGGCTGGCCTTCCGGCGGCTGGTCGGTGAATACCGTGTTGCCATTGGCGTCGGTGTATTTGTAGATCTGTGCACTGGCCGGCAATGCCAGGCTCAGTAACAGGCAGATGAGCAGAGGGCGCATGCCTGACTCTCCCTAGTGATGTGCTCTTAGCCTTGCACTGCTCACGCGCTCTGGCAAGCGCGTTGATGGCCGGGCGTGTACCAGCGCAGAAATCATCAGGTTAAAAGGGGTTGCGGGCGTGCCTCCAAACGCAAAAAGGCCACCCGAAGGTGGCCTCTTGTATTGCGTGCAGGATTAGACGCTGTAGTACAGGTCGTATTCCAGCGGGTGTACGAAGGTGCGGACTTTGATTTCTTCTTCGCTCTTCAGCTCAAGGTAAGCGTCGATGAAGTCGTCGGAGAACACGCCACCTTTGGTCAGGAACGCACGGCCTTTATCCAGCTCTTCCAGGGCTTCTTTCAGGCTGCCGCAAACCTGTGGGATCAACTTGCCTTCTTCTGGTGGCAGGTCATACAGGTTTTTGTCAGCAGCATCGCCAGGGTGAATCTTGTTCTGGATACCGTCGATACCGGCCATCAGCAGAGCAGCGAAGGCTAGGTATGGGTTGGCAGCCGGATCCGGGAAGCGTGCTTCGATACGGCGGGCTTTCGGGCTGGAAACGTATGGAATACGGATCGAGGCCGAGCGGTTACGCGCCGAGTAGGCCAGCATTACTGGCGCTTCGAAACCTGGGACCAGACGCTTGTAGGAGTTGGTCGACGGGTTGGTGAAGCCGTTCAGGGCTTTACCGTGCTTGATGATGCCGCCGATGAAGTACAGGGCGGTGTCGGACAGGCCGGCATAGCCTTCGCCAGCGAAGGTGTTCTTGCCATCTTTGGAGATGGACATGTGTACGTGCATACCCGAACCGTTGTCGCCGTACAGCGGCTTCGGCATAAAGGTCGCGGTTTTGCCGTAGGCATCAGCCACGTTGTGTACGCAGTACTTCAGGGTCTGAACTTCGTCAGCCTTGGCCACCAGGGTGTTGAACTTCACGCCGATTTCGTTCTGACCGGCAGTCGCCACTTCGTGGTGGTGAACTTCGATGACCAGACCCATTTCTTCCATGGCATTACACATGGCAGTACGGATTTCGTGGTCGTGGTCGCACGGCGGAACTGGGAAGTAACCACCTTTGACGGCTGGGCGATGGCCCTTGTTGCCGCCTTCGATGTCAGCGTCGGTGTTCCAGGAAGCCTGCTCGGAGAAGATCTTGAACATCGAGCCGGAGATGTCGGACTTGAACTTCACTTCGTCGAAGATGAAGAACTCAGGCTCTGGACCAACGAATACGGTGTCGCCGATACCGGTGGTTTTCAGGAATTCTTCAGCGCGCTTGGCGATCGAGCGCGGGTCACGATCGTAGCCTTGCATGGTGCTTGGCTCGATGATGTCGCAAACGATGGTCAGCGTTGGCTCTTCGGTGAACGGATCCAGAACAGCGGTTTCGTCAACCGGCAGCAGGATCATGTCGGAGGCTTCGATGC
>JAHJXZ010000144.1 GCA_018827205.1 Gammaproteobacteria bacterium
GAGCAGCAAGGTTATTACCGCCTGCTCAGCCTGATCACCGTGCCGGCTTTGCTTGGCATGCTCGGTTGGTCCGGCTGGGTATTCGTCAACCATGAGGCCTGGAGCTGGGTTGGTCAGCTAGGCTGGGTACTGTCTGTCGGCACGGTCACTGGCGCCATCGGCATCACCGTGGCCCATGAGTTTATCCATAAGGACCCGCAGCTGGAGCAGAACGCCGGAGGCCTGCTGCTAGCAGCCGTGTGCTACGGCGGCTTCAAGATAGAGCATGTGCGCGGCCACCATGTGCACGTATCGACCCCGGAAGACGCCAGCTCCTCGCGTTACGGCCAAAGCCTGTATGCCTTCCTGCCGCACGCCTATGTGCACAATTTCCTCAATGCCTGGAAGCTTGAAGCAGAGCGGCTGAAGCGCAAGAACCTGCCCGCCCTGCACTGGCGCAATGAGCTGATTGGCTGGTACGCGGTCAGCGCGCTGTTTCTGCTCGGTTTCAGCCTGGCCTTCGGCTGGCTCGGCGCGCTGTTCTTTATCGCGCAGTCGGTGGTCGCCTTCACCCTGCTGGAAATAGTCAACTACGTGGAGCATTACGGCCTGCACCGTCGCAAGCAGGAGAATGGCCGTTATGAACGCACCAATCCGACGCATTCATGGAACAGTAACTTCCTCCTGACCAACCTGTTTCTCTTCCATCTGCAGCGCCATTCCGACCACCACGCCTATGCCAAACGCCGCTACCAGGTGCTCCGGCATTTTGACGACAGCCCGCAACTGCCCAATGGCTATGCCGGCATGATCGTTCTGGCGCTGTTTCCGCCGCTGTGGCGCGCGGTGATGGACCCGCGCGTACGCGCCTACTACGCCGGTGAAGAGCATCAACTGACTGATTCGCAGCTGACCCATTCCTAAAAGCCGTCGCCGCAACAAAAAAACGCCAAGGGCTCACACCCTTGGCGTTTTTTTGTGGCTACTCATTTATTTCTGCAAGCTTTCATTGGCATAAAAGCGGCTAGCGTTTAACCGAGCTACAGGGCTTTTCGCGCTCATAACTGAATCGCATGACAATCGCCTGACCAAAGAGTCAAATATTTGTTGACCCTAAAGTCAGAAAACTCTAGATTCGCCCCATGCCAAGCCGTGTGGAAACGCTGCGCCCTCGCGCGCAGTCGTTTCAGCAGAGCCTGATACGAGAACAATAAAGTGCCTGGAGGTCGTCCTTGATCCAGTTTTTACTCAACCGGGAGCTGCGTACTGAGCATGCCCTGGACCCAAACGTCACCGTGCTCAATTACCTGCGTGAGCACCTTGGCAAATCCGGAACCAAAGAAGGCTGCGCTTCTGGAGATTGCGGTGCCTGCACCGTGGTAGTCGGTGAGCTGGATGGCGAGCGCGTGCGTTATCGCACCCTCAACTCCTGCCTGACCTTCGTATCCTCCTTGCACGGCAAGCAGCTGATCACGGTTGAAGACCTCAAGCACCAGGGCCAACTGCACAGCGTGCAACAGGCCATGGTCGACTGCCACGGTTCGCAATGCGGCTTCTGCACCCCTGGTTTCGTTATGTCGCTGTTCGCCTTGCAGAAGAACAGCAGCGGCTTCGACAAGGCCGACACCATGGAAGCGCTGGCCGGCAACCTCTGCCGTTGCACCGGTTACCGCCCGATTATCGATGCCGCCGAGCAGGCCTGCTGCCGGAAGCAGCCCGACCAGTTCGACGCTGCCGAAGCGCAAACCGTCGCGCAACTGAAAGCCATCGCCCCGCAGGACACCGCCGAGCTCAATAGCGGCGACAAACGCTGCCTGTTGCCGCTGACCGTGGCGGACCTGGCCGATATCTACGCTGCCAACCCGGAAGCACGCCTCCTCGCTGGCGGCACCGACCTCGCGCTGGAAGTCACCCAGTTCCACCGCGAACTGCCGGTGATGATCTACGTTGGCCATATCGAAGCGATGAAGCGCGTTGACGTGACTGCCGAGAGCATCGAAATCGGCGCTGCCACTGCGCTGTCCGATTGCTACGAAACACTGGCCCAGGACTACCCGGACTTCGGCGAGCTGCTGCACCGTTTCGCCTCCCTGCAGATCCGCAACCAGGGCACCTTGGGTGGCAACATTGGCAACGCCTCGCCGATTGGCGACGCCCCGCCTCTGCTGATCGCCCTCGGCGCGCAGATAGTGCTGCGCAAAGGAAGCGAGAGCCGTACGTTGCCGATCGAAGACTACTTCCTCGACTACAAGGTGACTGCGCGCCAGGAAGCCGAATTCATCGAAAAGATCATCGTGCCGCGCCATCAGGCCAGCCAGGCGTTCCGCGCCTACAAGGTGTCCAAGCGTCTGGACGATGACATCTCCGCTGTCTGCGCCGCCTTCAACCTGGTGGTCGAAGATGGCGTGGTGCAAAGCGCACGTATCGCCTTTGGCGGCATGGCGGCCATCCCGAAACGCGCCGCTGCCTGTGAAGCCGCGCTGCAAGGTTCGGCCTGGTACCCAGGTGTGATCGAGCGCGCTTGCGCCGCGCTGGCCGAGGATTTCACCCCGCTCAGCGATTTCCGCGCTAGCAAGGAATACCGCCTGCTCACTGCACAGAATCTGCTGCGTAAATTCTTCCTCGAGCTGCAAGCTCCCGAAGTCGAAACCCGGGTGACCGCGTATGTCTAATCATCATGTAATTAAAAGCCAGGCCGAACTGGCCGAACTGTTCCGCGCCGACATCACCACAGGCGTCGGCAAGAGCGTCAAACATGAAAGCGCGGACAAACACGTATCCGGCGAAGCCATCTACGTCGACGACCGCCTGGAATTCCCCAATCAGCTGCACGTCTATGCGCGCATGAGCGACCGCGCCCACGCGCGCATCGTCAGCATCGATACCGCGCCCTGCTACGCCATTCCTGGCGTGGCCATCGCGATCACCAGCAAGGATGTACCCGGCCAGCTGGACATCGGCCCGGTGGTCGCTGGCGACCCGCTGCTAGCGGACGGTAAGGTCGAATACGTTGGCCAGGTGGTGATCGCCGTCGGCGCCGACAGCCTGGAAACCGCACGCAAGGCGGCCATGGCCGCGATCATCGAGTACGAAGACCTTGAGCCAGTGCTCGACGTGGTCGATGCGCTGCGCAAGAAGCATTTCGTCCTCGACAGCCACCAGCACAAGATCGGCAATTCCAGCGCCGAACTGGCCACTGCGCCACGTCGCCTACAAGGCAGCCTGCATATCGGCGGCCAGGAACACTTCTACCTGGAAACCCAGATTTCCTCGGTTATGCCGACCGAAGACGGCGGCATGATCATCTACACCTCGACACAGAACGCCACCGAAGTGCAGAAGCTGGTGGCTGAAGTGCTCGGCGTGCCTATGCACAAGATCGTCATCGACATGCGCCGCATGGGTGGCGGTTTCGGCGGCAAGGAAACCCAGGCCGCAGGCCCGGCGTGCCTGTGTGCGGTGATCGCCCACCTCACCGGCCGGCCGACCAAGATGCGCCTGCCGCGCGTTGAAGACATGCAGATGACCGGCAAGCGTCACCCGTTCTACGTCGAGTACGACGTCGGCTTCGATGACAACGGCCTGCTGCACGGCATCGAAATCGAACTCGCTGGCAACTGCGGCTACTCGCCGGACCTATCCGGTTCGATCGTCGACCGCGCGATGTTCCACTCGGACAACGCCTACTTCCTCGGTAATGCCACCATCAATGGTCACCGCTGCAAGACCAACACCGCGTCGAACACCGCCTACCGCGGCTTCGGCGGCCCGCAGGGCATGGTCGCCATCGAAGAAATCATGGATGCGGTCGCGCGCAGCCTGGGCAAAGACCCGCTGGAAGTGCGCAAGACCAACTACTACGGCAAGACCGAGCGCAACGTCACCCACTACCACCAGACCGTCGAGCACAACGTTATCCACGAGATGACCGCCGAGCTGGAAGCCAGCAGTGACTACGCCAAGCGCCGTGAAGATATCCGCGCATTTAATGCCAAGAGCCCGGTGTTGAAGAAAGGCCTGGCGCTGACTCCGGTTAAATTTGGCATCAGCTTTACCGCCACCTTCCTCAACCAAGCCGGTGCGCTGATCCATATCTACACCGACGGCTCGATCCATCTGAACCACGGTGGTACCGAGATGGGCCAGGGCCTCAACACCAAGGTCGCGCAGATAGTCGCCGAAGTGCTGCAGGTGGATATCTCGCGTATCCAGATCACCGCCACTAACACTGACAAGGTGCCTAATACCTCGCCGACCGCCGCCTCCAGCGGTGCCGACCTTAACGGCAAGGCCGCACAGAACGCCGCCGAAACCCTCAAGCAGCGCCTGGTTGATTTTCTGGTGCGCGAATACAAGGTCACCCCGGAAGATGTTGAGTTCCGCAACAGCCAGGTGCGCGTACGTGACCTGTTCCTGAGCTTCGAGGAAGTGATCCAGAAGGCCTATTTCGGCCAGGTATCGCTTTCCAGCACCGGCTTCTACCGCACACCAAAGATCTTCTATGACCGCGACAAGGCCGCCGGCCGTCCTTTCTACTACTTCGCCTACGGTGCAGCCTGTTCGGAAGTGATCGTCGACACCCTGACCGGTGAGTACAGGATGCTGCGCACCGACATCCTGCATGACGTCGGCGCCTCGCTGAACCCGGCCATCGACATCGGTCAGGTCGAAGGCGCATTCGTCCAGGGCATGGGTTGGCTGACCATGGAAGAGCTGGTATGGAACGGCAAAGGCAAGCTGATGACCAACGGCCCGGCCAGCTACAAGATCCCGGCCATCGCCGATATGCCGCTGGACCTGCGCGTCAATCTGGTGGAAAACCGCAAGAACCCGGAAGACACCGTATTCCACTCCAAGGCCGTGGGTGAGCCGCCGTTTATGCTCGGCATCGCCGTGTGGTGTGCGATCAAGGACGCCGTGGCCAGCCTGGCGGACTACCGCGTACAACCGAACATCGATGCCCCGGCAACCCCTGAGCGCGTGCTTTGGGGCGTGGAGCAGATGAAGAAGCTGCAGCAGAACGCCAAGTCGGCCGCCGCTGTTGAGGTCGAACCGGCATAACGCCAACCCGCCTGGGTGCTCATCCCCCCAGGCGCTGCACAGACAGGTGTACAACAATGACAAAACACACCGAAACGAAACCGCAGACACCGCGACCGATTCCGGTACCGATACTGGACCCGTCGCCGAGTAACTGGCGTTTACCGCGCCCCGGACAACTGCCACCTACCTGGAGGCTGAGCAAATGAGCTGGATCAGCGCCCTCGCCGA
>JAHJXZ010000145.1 GCA_018827205.1 Gammaproteobacteria bacterium
GCCAGTGGTGGAAATAAACAGCGATTTCCACCCTAGGTATTTCCCTCTCAACGCTCGCCGACTTTGTGCCGCGCGGCATACAAGCACACCAACTCCATCGCCACGGTAGCGCCGGCCAGAGCCGTGACTTCGGCGTGGTCGTAGGGCGGCGAAACTTCCACCACATCCATGCCGACCAGATTGATCCCACGCAGGCCGCGGAGAATTTCCAGCGCCTGATGGGTACTCAGGCCGCCGCACACCGGGGTGCCGGTGCCGGGAGCAAAGGCCGGGTCGAGGCAGTCGATATCGAAGGTCAAGTACACCGGGTTATCGCCGACCCGTGCGCGGATCTGCGCGGCGATCTGCTCCGGCGTACTGCGGTGCACCTGGCGCGCGTCCAGCACCTGAAAGCCCATCACGTCGTCATTGGTGGTGCGCAGGCCGATCTGCACCGAGCGCGATGGATCAACCAGGCCCTCGCGCGCGGCATGGTAGAACATGGTGCCGTGGTTAACGCCCTGCTCGCTGTCATCGGCATCCGGCCAGGTGTCGCTGTGCGCATCAAAATGCACCAGCGACAGCGCGCCGTACTTACGCGCATGGGCCTTGAGCAGCGGGTAGCTGATGAAGTGGTCACCGCCCAGGGTGAGCATGGCGCAACCGGCCTGGACGATATGCTCGGCATGCGCCTCGATGGCCGCCGGGATGCTGTGCGGCAGGGCATGGTCGAAATTGCAGTCGCCATAATCGATTACCGCCAGATGGTCGAACGGGTCGAACTCCCACGGGTAATGCCGTTCCCAGGCGCTGGTCACCGAGGCTGTGCGAATCGCCCGCGGGCCAAAGCGGGTGCCTGGGCGGTTAGTGGTGGCGGTGTCGAAGGGCACGCCGCTGACCACCAGATCCACACCTTTCAGATCACGGCTGTAACGCCGGCGCATAAAGCTGGTGACCCCGGCATAGGTCGGTTCAGAAGATGTGCCGTAGAGGCTGTCGCGGGTAAATGCCTGGTCGTTGCCATTAAATTCTTCCATTAGCGGGTACTCAATACTGACTGCGGAAAGTGGTCCAGATACGTGTGCGGTCACGCTGTTGGCGCAGCGGCATCAGCTGCTCGGCAAACAGCCGCGCCCTCACCGCTTCACCGGGGTAGATATCGGCATCACCGCTGATCTCCGGGTCAACCAGCGCCGTGGCGGCGCTGTTGGCGTTGGCGAAGAACACGCTATTGGTCAGCTCGGCGATGGCCTCGGGGCGCAGCATGTAGTCAATAAAGGCGTGGGCGGCCTTGGGGTGCGGCGCATCGGCGGGAATCGCCATGGTGTCGAACCACAGCAGGGTGCCTTCACGCGGAATGCGGTACTGCACCTCGAATGGCTGCTTGGCCTCAGCGGCGCTGGCCGCCGCCATATAGGCATCGCCGTTGTAAGTCAGCGCCAGGCAGATTTCGCCCTTGGCCAGGTCATTGATATGCCGCCCGGCGCCGACGTAACGCAGGTTCGGCTGCAGCTGGGTGAGCAGCTGCGCCACCGCATCAAGGTCGCTGCGCTCAGTGCTGTAAGGGTCCTTGCCCAGGTAATTGAGGACGATGCTGATCACTTCCTGCGGCGAGTCGATCACCGCGATGCCGCAATCTTTCAGCTTGCTGGCGTACTCAGGCTTGAACAGCAGATCCAGGCTGTTTAGCGGTACGCCGGGCAGGCGCTGTTCGAGCGCCTGCCGGTTGAAACCCACGCCGACCGTGCCCCAGGTGTATGGCAGGCCGTAAAGGTTGCCAGGGTCGGCACTGGCGAGCTTACCCAGCAGCTCATCGTCTAGGTTGCCCAGGTGCGGCAACTGGCTGCGATCCAGCGGTTGCACGGCATTGGCCTGAATCGCCCGGGCCAGGCCGCTGGAGGCCGGGAAGACGACATCATAGCCACTGCCGCCGGTGAGCAGCTTGCTGTCCAGGGCTTCGGCGCTGTCGAAGATGTCGTATTTGACCGTGATCCCGGTTTCGTCCTTGAAGCGCTGCAAGGCCTGCTCTGGCAGGTAGGCGGACCAACTGTAGAGGTTCAGGGCCTTATCTTCGGCTTGCGCAGCAACGACGCAGCACAGCAATAACAGTGGCATGAGCGGGCGCATGGTGAGCTACCTCATCGGCTTTCAAGTGGTGTGAAGCCATCCTGCCGCGCGGCTTGCTTCGGATAAATATGAAGTGATGCACGCTGACATTGCCATCTACCAATGTTTAAACAGATGAAGCCGTTCGCTAAGCCAGTAGCCGACTAGTCTTGCTAGACCACCACGGAGAGCGGCCCTATGCACGAGTTGCAGGTCGACGACAGCTTCTGGCTCGATGCCGATCAGGACAAGCGCGACCTCGATGGCCTGTGCGCAGCCCTGCACCAGCGCGCGCAAAGCGGCGCGCCGATGCGCGGCTTCCAACTCAAGTACGCCAAGCTGGCCGGTATCGACCTGGTCAACCATAACCAGCGCACAGGCCATGACCTTCGCGATAGCGATCTGTACCGCGCCGATCTACAGAAAGCCCATCTGTTCGGCCTCGACCTGCGCGGCAGCTCGCTGATGAAAGCCGACCTGCGCGGCGCCAACCTGCATTGCTGCGACCTGCGCGACTGCAACCTGCTGGGTGTGCAACTGGACGGCGCGCGTCTGGACAACGTGATCTGGGACCGGCGCCTGCGCCAGGA
>JAHJXZ010000146.1 GCA_018827205.1 Gammaproteobacteria bacterium
CAGGGATGGCAGGCCATAAAAACCCCGCCGAGTGGCGGGTTTAAGCAACTCAGCAGGCTGTTAGACAGCCCCAACTGGACGCAACGAATAGGTTTTCAGCTGCTCGGCAAACTCGCGCAGCGACTGAATACCGCTGGCCTCGGCATCACTGACCCAGTGCTTGATGGCTTCGAGCATGTCGTGGCCATTGGCGCTGGTTTTCACCCAGATCTGCTGCAGGGCCAGACGCTTTTCGTAGATCACTTTGAGTGCCTGGCTCTGTTCCAGCATGCGCTGGATACGTGCCTGGTGACCTTCGTCGAGCAGGCTTGGCTCACGCGAGAGCAGACGCTTGGCACGATGGAAGTGGTGGCGAACCGAGGCATCGGCCTTGGCCAGCTCCTGCTGCACCAGCGGCGCGATCACCAGTTTGCGGTACTGCGCCATGATCTGGAAACGGTTGTTGAGGATGGCCATGGCGGTGTCCATGTCCAAACTGCGCTTGCCTTCCACCCGATGGGCAATCGGTGCAACGCGCTGTACCTGAGCCAGGCCAAGCAGGCTGAACAACTTGATCCAGAACCAGCCCATGTCGAATTCCCACTTCTTCACCGACAGCTTGGCCGAGTTCGGGTAGGTGTGGTGGTTGTTGTGCAGTTCTTCACCGCCGATCAGGATGCCCCACGGTACTAGATTGGTCGCCGCATCGCGGCACTCGAAGTTGCGGTAGCCAACGGCATGGCCGAGACCATTGATCACGCCAGCGGCCCAGACCGGAATCCACATCATCTGGATCGCCCAAACGGTCATGCCGAGCACACCAAACAGGGCCAGGTCGATAACGGCCATAATGGCGATACCGCCCACAGGGAAACGCGAGTAGACATTACGCTCGACCCAGTCTTCCGGGCAGTTCTTGCCGTAGATGCGCAGGGTTTCCGGGTTCTGTGCCTCTTCACGATACAGCTCGGCACCCTTGCGCAGCACGGTGCTCAGGCCCTTGATCACAGGGCTGTGCGGGTCATCGACAGTTTCACATTTGGCGTGGTGCTTGCGATGAATCGCGGTCCATTCGCGGGTGTTCTGCGCCGTGGTTAGCCACAGCCAGAAACGGAAGAAGTGTTTCAGCGCAGGGTGCAACTCCAGCGCACGGTGCGCCGAGTAGCGATGCAGATAAACCGTGACGCTGACGATGGTCACGTGCGTCATCAGCAGGGTAACTGCGATCAGCTGCCAGACCGACAGGTCAAGAAAACCGTTGTACCACATGGGTCGTGTGCCTCGTACATAAAGAAAGACGCCGCCGATTATTAGCACACGTCGCCGGCCATTATCCCTGACCCTGATCAGAAAACCAGTTGGTCTTTTGCATAAGAATGCCGCGCCCGTCTCAGCACCTATACTGCCGGTCTAAAGCAAAGGACTGATTTTTATCCCATGAATGCTCCACAAAGCGCCCGGCGCCTGACCCTCAGCTATACGCTGGCAGCCGCCCTCTGGGTCTTATTCAGCGACGGATTGCTGGTTTCCATGGGCCTGTCGCTACCACAGCTGGAGCGCGCGCAACTGCTCAAGGGCCTGGCTTTTGTGCTACTCACCGCTGCCCTGCTGTATGCCGTGCTGCGTACCCACCACGGGCAGCAACGCCTGGCGCAGCAAGCGTTGCTGCTCAGCGAAAAACGCCTGCACCAGGCACTGGAAGCAGCCAAGGACGGTATGTGGGACTGGGATCTGCAAACCCACAAGCTGTACTTCTCCCCCGGCTACGCTGCCCTGCTCGGCATTCACCCTGATGCCCTCGGCGATGACGCGCAGCAGTGGCTGCAACGTCTGCACGCTGATGACCGCGCGAGCTTCGACCGCAACCTCGAGCAGCGCCTGGCCGCGCGCAACCCGGCGCCCTATGAGGTCAACTATCGCCTGCTGCATGAGGATGGCAGCTACCGCTGGATTCAGTCACGCGGGCGTCTTTTGCTCGACGACCATGGCCAGGCCGAACGCCTGATCGGCACCGCCAGCGACATTACCCAGCGGCGCAAGGATGAAGACAGCCTGCGCCAGGCCGCGGCGGTGTTCGATGCCACCCAGGAAGGCGTACTGGTCACCGATGCGCAGCAGCGTATCGTCCACTGCAACCCGGCCTTTACCCGCATCACCGGTTACAGCCAGGCGGAAATCATCGGCCAATCGCCGAGCATGCTGAAATCCGGACGGCATGACAAAAGCTTCTATGACAGCCTCTGGGGTGCTCTGCAAAACCGCGGAGCCTGGAGCGGCGAAATATGGAACCGGCGCAAAAGCGGCGAGATTTACCCGCAATGGCAATGTATCCGGGTGATCCACGACGAGATGGGCGAGACCAGTCATTACGTCGCGGTGTTCTCAGATATCAGCGCGCTGAAACGCTCGCAACGCGAGCTGGATTACCTGGCGCACCACGACCCGTTAAGCAATCTGCCCAACCGCCTGCTGTTTACCGAACGTGTCGAACACGCCCTGGAACGCGCAAAACTTGATGACCAAGGCGGCGCGGTGCTGCTGATCGACCTCGACCACTTCAAACACATTAATGAAAGCCTCGGCCACAGCATCGGTGATCTGCTGCTCAAGGAGGTCGGCGAGCGCATTAGTCAGCAGCTCGGCAAGCGCATGACGCTCGCGCGCCTGGGCGGTGACGAGTTTGGCCTGCTCTATGAAAGCTGCAGCAGCGCCGAACAGGCGGCGGTAATGGCGCAGCGTCTACAGGCATGCCTGACCCAGGCCTTCAAAATCAACCAGCAGGAGCTGTTTATCACCGCCAGTATCGGCATCAGCCTGTACCCCAGAGAGGCCAGTGATGTTGGCCAGGTACTGCGCAACGCGGACTCCGCGCTGTTCAAGGCAAAAAACAGCGGCCGAGAAAGCTATGCCTTCTACAGCCAGGAGCTGACCGAGCACGCCCGCCAGCGGGTCGAAATGGCCAGCGCCCTGCGCCATGCCCTGGATCATCAGGAACTGCGCGTCTATTACCAACCGCTGATCTGCCTGCGTAGCCAGGAGATGATCGGCGTCGAGGCCCTGGTGCGCTGGCAGCATCCGCAGCGCGGGCTGGTGGCGCCCGGTGAATTTATCCCGATTGCCGAAGAAACCGGGCTGATCGGGGCCATCGACGCCTGGGTGCTGGAGCAGAGTTGCCGACAGATGGTTGCCTGGCAAATCGCCGGGCATACGCTGAGGTTTGTCGCGGTGAATGTCTCCAGCCGCCTGTTCAGCCGTGGCGAGCTGGACCTGCGAGTCGCCGAGGTGCTGCGCAATACCGGCCTCGATCCGGCACACCTGGAGCTGGAAGTTACCGAAAGCGCGGTGATGGAAAACCCCGATGCGGCCCTGGCCTTGCTCGAACGTCTGCGCGCCCTCGGTATTCGTCTGGCCATTGATGACTTCGGCACCGGCTACAGCTCCCTGGCGCGGCTCAAGCGTCTGCCGGTGCACAAACTCAAACTCGACCAAAGCTTTGTCAGCGGCCTGCCGCATGATCAGGATGATGTGGCAATCACCCGCGCGGTGATCGCCCTCGGCCACAGCATGGGGCTCAAGGTGCTGGCAGAAGGAATCGAGCAGCTCGAACAGGTCGAACTGCTCCAGCAGCTCGGCTGCGATCACGCCCAAGGCTACTATTTTGGCCGCCCGCAACCGGCAGAACAGCTGGCCACACACTTGGCGCTAAGCGCCGCAACGACGGACTAAGGCACAACGCATGCGGGTCATGATTCTGGAAGACGACAGCTGGATTGCCGATCTGCTCAAGCAGATCGTCCTCAGCCTGCGCCCCGGCAGCCAGGTGGTATGCCTGGACAGCGTCAGCGCCGCCCTGCGCGAATGGCAGCAGCGTCCTGCCGAGCTGGTAATCTGCGACTGGAATCTGCCGGACGGCCCCGGCACCCACCTGCTCGAACAGGTGCGTCGCGACAACAGCAGCACACCGCTGGTGGTGATCACCGGCCGCTCCGACCGCGCCAGCGTACTGGCCGTGCGTGCGCTGAAGATTAACGCCTTTATCAGCAAGCCGTTTCACGCCGCGCATGTCGCCGCCAGCCTGGAAACCCTGCTGCCCGCAGACAGCGGCGCGCAACAAGACCAGGCCAACGCCATGCACCACGACCTACTTGATCATCTACGCAGCCTGCCCAGCAGCGCTTTGCAATTACCGCTCAAGGCGCACGTCCGTGATCGCCTGCTGCAAAGCTTCAAAGGCGAGCAGATCGATCTGCGCGAGCTGGCCAGCGAGTGGCAACACGACCCCGCGCTCAGCGCGCGCCTACTCGCGGTGGCCAATAGCAGCGCCTACAACCAAGCCGGCAAGCCCTGCACCAGCCTGCTCGAAGCGCTACAGAAGCTGGGCGCCACCAACAGCCTGAATCTGGCGATGGGCCTGGCATTGCGCCAATGCAGCGCGCTGGATAATGCCCTGCTACGTCTGTTTGCCCAGGCGCATCTCGATAGCACCGAATTGCTGATCGAGCGCAGCACTGCCCTCGCCCGCCAGTGCACCATGGACCCTGTACCCTTCCATACCGCCGCCCTGCTGCACCGCATGGGCGAACTCTGTGTGCTGTACCTGGCACAGGTGTGGCAAGACAGCGGGCAGAGCTTCAGCGAGGCCCAGGTGATGCAGGCGCTTGACCAGTTCAGCAGCCCCTTTGCCATCAGCATCAAGGCGCAATGGCAATTGCCGATGCAGCTACGCGAGCTGATTGGTGCGTGCTACAACCTGCCGGCCAACAACGTCAAACGCGAGAATATCCTCATGCGCCTGGCCGCCTGCGAACTCAACAGCGCAACTGATGACCCCGAGCTAGCTCGTCTGCGCCGATTGGCAGGGCTGACCTGATGACGTTCTCTCTGTATGCACGCGTGATAAGGCGGATGAATGCTTAAGCCGTTCAAGCCCAACACCATCCACTGGATCATCGGCCTCGGCAGCCTGGGCCTGGCGATCTTCTTCAGTGTGCTCGGCGGCTTTGCCCTGAATGAGCGGGAAACCCTATGGAACCTGCAAATCGCCAAGCAGCATGAACTGCAAAGCCTGACCCTGCGTAACAGCCAGCAGGAGCTGCAGCAACAGGCGCAGTTGCTGGCCGAGACAATTGCTGCTGACTCCTGGCTGGTCGAACTGGTACGCCAGGCTCATGTGTTGCAAAGCAATGACCCAGCAGATGCACAAAGCCTGAGTGCCATCCGCAATCAGCTGTATACCCGCCTGACCCCGCGCTGGCGCAACCTGCAAGGCATTCGCCCATTTGCCCTGTATGTCCACCTGGCGCCTACGGCCGAGGTACTGCTGCGGGTGCATAAACCGCAGTGGTTTGCTGACTTCCCTGCTGCACAACGGCCCATGCTGCTCGACAGCCTGCGCTATGGGGTGGCAACTGCAGGCCTGGCTACCAGTGGCGACAACCTGAGCATGCGCGCCATCGTGCCACTGCAGGTGGAAAGCCCTGCCGGCCTGCTGAGTGTCGGCGCGCTGGAGGTGAGCCTGGATGTGCTGAGCAACCTGCAACAGCTGGACCGCGAACTGGATGCAGGGGTGGCGCTGTTACTCAAACGCCAAGCACAAGCGCCAGGCAGCAGCGGTGAAGCGTTGCGCGCCCCGGCTACAGAGCGCAATCACTGGTACCTGGCGGGCTATTCCCAGGCTCAGGTGCAGCGCTGGCAAGCGCAACATCGTCTGCCAGACCCCGAGGCAGGCAATACCTTCAAGCTGCTCGACGATCAAGGCCGCACCTACTTGCTCAACCAGGTGTATTTGAATGGCTATCAGGCTGACCCGGCCAGCACCGGCAGCCCGCTCCTGGCACTGACCTGGCGCGATATCACGGCGCTGTACAACCTGCACCAGCGCGACAACCGCTGGCAGGTGGTCAAGTGGCTGCTGGCCTGGCTCGCCGCCGAAATGCTCTTGCTGTTGCTGCTGCAGGCCACCCGGCACAGCAGCCAGCAGGTTATGCGCCGCCACCACGCCGAGCTGCAGAGCAAACACCAACAAACTGAAGAGTCGCGCCAACTGCTGGCCCTGATTACCCAGACGCAGGCGGCCTATATCAACGCGGACAACCAGCGCGAGGCCTTCGACACCCTGCTCGGGCGGATTCTCGAGGTCAGCGCCAGTCAGTTCGGCTTTGTCGGTGAAATCTGCCATGACGAAGCAGGCGCGCCCTTTCTGCGCACCTTCGCCATCAGCAATATCGCCTGGGACAAAGACAGTCGCGCCTTCTATGACGCCCACGCACCGCAAGGGCTTGAGTTCCGCAACCTCGACAGCCTGTTCGGCCAGGTCATCCGCAGCGGCCAGGCGCTGATCAGCAACAACCCCGCTAATCACCCTAATAGCGCCGGTTTACCGCCAGGGCATCCACCGTTGCTGGCGTTTGCCGGTCTGCCTATTCACGCCAACGGCGAGCTGCGCGGCATGCTCGGCCTGGCCAACCGCGCAGGCGGTTATGACGAGCAGTTTCCCGCCCAGCTACAGCCGCTGCTGACCACCCTCGGTCAACTGCTCGAAGCCCTGCGCCGCGATAACCAGCGCGCGCAAACCCAGCAGCATATGCAGCGCCAGCAGGCAGCCCTGCGCGCGCTCAACGCGATTGCCGCACTGCCCAAGCTGAGCAGCCATGAGCAACTGCGCCAGGCCCTGCAACTAGGGGCTGAGTTCTATGACATGCCGATCGGCATCATCAGCCAGATCGACGCGGACACCTACCAGGTAAGGGTTCAGGTGTCGCCGCCAGACTCCCTGCAGGACGGCCAGTATTTCCCCCTTGGTGATACCTACTGCAGCATCACCTTGCGCAGCAACGATGTGCTGGCCATTGCCGCCATGGGCCAGAGCGAACATGCCGCACACCCCTGCTACCCGTTGTTTGCCCTGGAAAGTTATATCGGCACCAGCATCTGGGTCGCCGGCAAGCGCTTCGGCACCCTGTGCTTCGCCTCAAGCGAGGCCCGCGCGGAGCCATTTGACGATGCCGACGAAGAATTTATGCGCCTGTTCGCCCGCTGGGTCGGCGCCACCCTGGAGCGCATGCGCCATGAAGAACAGACCCGCGAGGCACGGCGCTTCCTGCAGGCGGTGCTTGATTCAGCCACTGGCGTAGCCATCATCACCACCGACTGCAGCGGCCTGATCACCCTGTTCAACTCCGGCGCCGAGCGCCTGCTGGGCTACCGCAGCGCCGAAGTGATTGGCCTGCACAGCCCGGCGCTGTTCCACCTGGCCGAGGAAATACAGGCGCGTGGTCAGCAGCTGAGCCTGCAGCTCGGCACTGAAGTCAGCGGCTTTGCGGTGCTCACCCAACTCCCCGACCAAGGCGAGCCGGAAACCCGCCAGTGGACCTACCGGCTCAAGAACGGCGAGCAACGTATCGTCAACCTCACGGTCAGCGCCATGCGCGATGCCGAGGGGCTGATCACTGGCTACCTGGGCATCGCCAGCGACATCAACGACCTGCACCTGACCACCCGCGCCCTGCAGAAGAGCGAGAGTCGCTTCCGCGGCCTAGTCAGCAGTTTGCCGGGGGCGGTGTACCGCTGCCGCAACGATGAAAGCTGGTCGATGAGTTACCTCAGTGAGGAAATCCAGGCGCTCAGCGGCTACCCAGCCAGTGACTTTATCAACAACCGCGTACGCAGCTTCTCCAGCGTGGTGCACCCTGACGACCTGCCGATCACCTTCCGCGCGGTGGCCGCCATCGAGCGCCAGGAATCCTTCGAGCTGACCTATCGCCTGCTGCACGCCGACGGCCACAGCGTCTGGGTGCGTGAGAAGGGCCGCGGCGAATACGACAGCCATGGCGAGCTGCAATGGATTTCCGGATTTATCTGGGACATCAGCGACCGCAAGGCCGTGGAAGACCAACTGCGCCTTAGCCAACAACGTTTCAGCAGCGCCTTCAGCACCGCGCCTCAGGGCATGGCCCTGGTGTCCTTGCAAGGGCAGTGGCTGGAGGTCAACGAGGTGCTTTGCGAAATGCTCGGCTACAGCCGCGAGCAGCTGTTGCATAGCGACTTCCAGCACATCACCCACCCTGATGACCTGGAGGCCGACCTGCAGAATATCGAAGAGCTGCTGGCCGGCGAAATTAGCGCCTATCAAATGGAAAAACGTTACCTGGACAGTCAGGGGCGGATCATCTGGGTGCTGCTGAGCGTATCTCTGGTGCGCAACAGCGACGACCAGCCAGTGCACTTCGTGGTACAGATTCAGGACTTTAACGAGCGTATTGCAGCCGAGATGGCTATTCGTGAGCGCGAGGATTACCTGCGCACCCTTCTCGACAACGTGCTCGATGCGATTATTACCATCGACCAGCAGGGCTATATCGAAACGTTCAACCACGCCGCCGAGCGCATCTTCGGCTACAGCCACCTGGAGGTCTCTGGGCACCGTGCCACCCTGCTGTTGCCCGAACCACAGCGTTCGATGCGTGCCCGCTACCTCAGTCACTTCCTGAAAACCGGCATCCAGCAGATGCTTGGCCAGGACATTGAGCTCACCGCCATGCGTAGTAACGGCGAGAGTTTCGCCATAGAACTGGCGGTCTCACAGATCAGCCACCAGGGCGAACGGCGTTTTATCGCGGTGATCCGCGACATTGAGGAGCGCAAGCGCATCGAGCGGATGAAAAACGAGTTTGTTTCCACCGTCAGCCACGAGCTGCGCACCCCGCTGACCGCGATTGCCGGCTCCCTTGGCCTGGTCAATGGCGGCGCACTCGGCGCCGTGCCGGCGAGCATGCAACAGATGCTGCAGATCGCCCAGGACAACAGCCAACGCCTCAACCTGCTAATCAACGACCTGCTCGACATGGAAAAACTGGTGGCCGGCAAGATGCTCTTCGAACTGCAGGACGAAGCGCTGCAACCGCTGCTGGAGCAGGCCATCGAAGAAAATCAGCCGTACGCCAGCCACTACCAGGTGCAACTGCAGCTGCAAAACCCGGCAACCCAGGCCCGCGTGCGCGTCGACAAACTGCGTCTGGCTCAGGTACTGGCCAACCTGCTGTCGAACGCGGCGAAGTTCTCGCCCCAAGGGCAGAGCGTGGAAGTGCGCGTTCAGCAACACGATGCGCGCATTCGCGTCAGCGTGACCGACCACGGCACCGGCGTGCCGGAAAACTTCCAAGAGCGGATTTTCAGCAAATTCTCCCAGGCCGACGCCACCGACACCCGACAGAAAGGCGGCACCGGCCTGGGTCTGGCCATCAGCAAGGAAATCATCGAACGCATGGGCGGGCAGATCGGTTTCGACTCAAGCCCCGGCCACGGCGCGACTTTCTGGTTCGAACTGACTACCCTGCCCCTAGAGGCCAGCCCTGAGGAAAACCAGCATGTCTGAGCTACAGCGCATCCTGCATGTGGAAGACGACCCATCGATCCAGGCCGTGGCCAAGCTCGCACTGGAAGCGGTTGGCGGCTTTCAGGTGCTCAGCTGCTCATCCGGCCGGGATGCTCTGGATCAGCTTCAGGGCTTTGCCCCGGACTTTATTCTGCTGGACGTGATGATGCCGGACATGGACGGCCCGCAAACCCTGGCGCAGATCGCCCGACTGATCGACATCAACCTGGTGCCGGTAGCCTTTATGACCGCCAAGGTGCAACCAGCGGAAATCGCCCATTACCGCAGCCTCGGCGCCCGCGATGTGATTATCAAACCCTTCGACCCGATGCAGCTGGCCGCGCAGGTGCGCAAAATCTGGAGCCTGGCCCATGAGTAAAGGCAAGAGCGCCGCCGATGAACTGCAGCAACACCTGCAGCAGTTGAGCAATGCCTTCGCCCTGCGCCTGCAGGCAGAATTGCCCGCTCTCGCGCAAAACGCCGAACGCCTGTTGCACACCGCCGACCCGCAGGAGCAACTGCAGCACCTGCAAAACCTGCGCGATCAATTGCACAAGCTAGCCGGTGCCGCCGGTACTTTCGGCTTCAGCAGCCTCGGCCAGCGTGCCCGCGAGCTGGAGCAGGAAGCCGATCAGTGGCTGGAAACCCTGCAGAAGGAACAACAGAGTTTGCAGGACTTCAGCCACAGCCTGCAGCAACTGGCGCGCCAGCAGTTTCAGGCCGAACGCAACCAGGAACCTGCCACCCGTGCGGTAAAGCCGCCACGGCCAAACAGCAGTGCGCGGCGCATCTATATCCTCGAAGACCAGTTATCGATTGGCGAGAACATGCGCCTGACGCTGAATAACTTCGGCTACCACGCCGAACACTTCAGCCGTATCAGCGAACTCGATAACGCGCTGCAACAGCAACTGCCCGACGCGCTGATCGTCGACGTCAACCTGCCCGACGAGAGCCTGACCGGCCTTGAATATGCCGCAGGTCTGCAGCACCGCCTGGATGAGCCGCTACCGCTGCTGGTGATCACCACTCAGGACGATTTCGCCACCTACCTGGAAGCGGTGCGCGTCGGCGCCATGGGCTTTTTCACCAAGCCGGTGGACATTCCGCAGTTGGAAAACCGCCTGGAACGCTGCTTTGCCCAGCAACAGGGCGAACCGTACCGGGTGCTGATCATCGATGACGACCGTGAGCTGGCCAGTCGTTTCAGCCTGATACTGCGTGGCGCCAATATGCTGGTGGAAATGCTCCACGAGCCCGCCGACATCTTCGCCAGCATGCGCAGCTTTAACCCCGAGGTGGTCCTACTGGACGTGAGCATGCCCGACTGCACGGGCCCGGAACTGGCGCAGATCATCCGCATGAACGACGACTGGCTGCGCGTGCCGATCATCTACTTGTCGGCAGAAACCGATATCAACCGGCAGATGAACGCCCTGATCAAGGCCGGTGATGATTTCGTCACCAAACCGATTTCCGACAACGCGTTGGTCGCCGCGGTGTTCTCCCGCGCCCAGCGCGCGCGCCTGCTGAGCAACGCGCTGTCGCGCGACAGCCTGACCGGGCTGCTCAAGCACGGCGATATCAAAGAGCAGGCGGCAGTCGAACTGGAGCGCGCGCAGCGCAGCGGCAAACCGGCCAGCGTGGCGATGCTGGATATCGACTTCTTCAAGAAGGTCAACGACAGCCATGGCCATGCCGCTGGCGACAACGTGATTCGCGCCCTGGCCAACCTGCTGCGCCAACGCCTGCGGCGCATCGACAGCCTGGGCCGCTATGGTGGCGAAGAGTTCCTCGTGGTGCTGCCGGACTGTCCATCGGACCAGGCGCTACGAATCCTCGATGAGATCCGCCAGCGCTTTGCCGAACTGCACTTTATCGCCAATGGCCAGCAGTTCTCGGTGACCCTAAGCGCCGGCATCGCCTCCACCGAAGACGCACCAGCGAGTGCCGACGATCTGCTGGATAAAGCCGACCGCGCGCTTTACGCCGCCAAGCACAATGGACGCAATCAGGTGCGGTGACCAACGCCCTTTGAACGCTCAGACGTGAAGCGGCTCAGACATGTCATGGCAGCCCAGGCTTGGCTTTATGAAATTTGTAGCGTAGATTTTCATGAAATTATTTAAATAAAATTTCATGAGGCGCGCCATGTTCAAACAATCCGCCCAGCATATCGGCACCTACTACGCCGGCACCTATCCAGGTCAGATCCCCCTGCGCCCAAGCCTGCAGGAGTCGCTGCAGTGCGATGTGCTGATTATCGGCGGGGGCTTCAGCGGCTTGCACAGCGCACTGCGCCTGTCTCTGGCGGGCAAAAAAGTGGTGCTGCTCGAGGCCAGTCGCCTGGCCTGGGCCGCCTCGGGCCGCAACGGTGGGCAAGCGCTACCGGGTTGGTCCTGCGATATGCCACCGTTTGAGAAAGCCCTCGGTCTGGAACGCGCGCGCCGCCTGTGGGACAGCATGGTCTGGGCCGCCGAGGAAATGCGCGAGCTACCCGAGCGGCATAACTTCGATATCGACTACCGCACCGGCGCGATCTACACCGCCGTGCTGCCGCGCCGCGTGCGCCAGCTGCAGGAAAGCCTCGAAGAGGCCGAGCAGAAATACGGCTATACGCAGCTGAGTTTTATCCCCAAGGACGAACTGTCGCAGTGGATCGCCAGCCCGCGTTACCTGGCTGCCCTGCATGACAGCGGCGCCGCCCACCTCAACCCGCTGAAACTGGCCCAGGGCCTGGCCGACGCCATCGAAAAAGCCGGCGGACGGATTTTCGAGCAGAGCAAAGCGCTGGAATATCACGAGACCGCAGAAGGCTATGTCGCGCGCACCGAACACGGCGATATTCGCAGCGACGTATTGGTATTGGCCTGCAACGCCTATATCGACCGCCTCGAC
>JAHJXZ010000147.1 GCA_018827205.1 Gammaproteobacteria bacterium
ATGCATGGCCGCCGCGTGGAAACTGCCAAAAGTCGCAGCGTGCATCAATTGAGCAAATAGCAGCACCGGCAGATGCCCGGCCAGGTTGCCCAGCAACAGCCAGCGCACGGCGGTAATCAGAAAACTCGCCAGCAGCACGGTACGCAGGGAATAGCGCGCCAGCAAACGGGCCATGACCATAAACAGCACGATCTCGGCCAGCACGCCCAACGCCCACAGCTGGCCGATCACCCCACGCGAATAGCCGAGAGCCTCCAGATGCAGGCTGAGGAAGGTGTAGTAAGGGCCGTTGCTTAACTGCATCAGCCCGGCGCTAAGGTAGAACGCGAGAATCCCTGGGCGCCGCAGTTGCTGAAGAAAGCCGCCTTGCTCCAGGGTATTCGGACGCATCTGCGGCTGCGCATTGGGCACCCACCAGCTGCTCAGGACGATGCCGCTCATGATCAGAATCAGCGCCCAGGGATAGGCGTCCAGGCTAAGCACCTCAAACAGCTTGCCCAGGCCCACCACGGCGGCGATAAAGCCGATACTGCCCCATAGGCGGATCTGGCTGTAGCGCGCCGCCTGCTCCTTGAGATGGGCAAAGGTGATGACCTCGAACTGCGGCAGCACCGCGTGCCAGAAGAACGCATGCAAGGCCATGATCAGTGCCAGCCAGGCGTAACTCTGGCTGATAAAGATGCCGGCAAAGCACAGCAGCGTGCAGAGCGCACCGAAACGCACGATGGCCAGCCGTCGCCCGCTGTAGTCACCCAGCCAGCCCCAGATATTCGGCGCGATGCAGCGCATCAACATAGGAATGGCGATCAGCTCGCCAATTCGCGCGGCAGAAAACCCCAGATGATCGAAATACAGTGCAAGAAACGGCGCAGTGGCACCGAGCAGCGAGAAATAGAAGAAGTAGAAACCGGACAGGCGCCAGTAAGGCAATCCCGGGCTCATGCTGTGCATAAACCCGGAAGCATGCTGCGGGACGCGCTTGGCCGCGCAGCAGCGCTGATCACAGCTGTGGCAGCACCGGCGTGCTGACCCGTACATCGGCATTCTGCGCACGGTGGCGCAGCAGATGGTCCATCAGCACGATGGCCATCATCGCTTCAGCGATTGGCGTAGCGCGGATGCCCACACAAGGGTCGTGACGGCCCTTGGTGATGATATCCACCGGATTGCCATGCACATCAATCGAGCGCCCTGGCGTGGTGATGCTTGAGGTTGGCTTGAGCGCCAAGTGCGCAACAATCGGCTGCCCACTGGAAAGCCCGCCAAGAATGCCGCCGGCGTTGTTGGAGAGGAACCCCTCCGGGGTCATCTCGTCACGGTGCTCAGTGCCGCGCTGCGCGACGCTGTCAAAACCTGCACCGATTTCCACACCTTTGACCGCGTTGATGCTCATCAGCGCGTGGGCCAGTTCGGCGTCCAGGCGGTCGAAAATCGGCTCGCCCAGGCCGGGCATCACGCCTTCGGCTACCACGGTAATTTTCGCCCCGACCGAGTCCTGATCACGACGCAGCTGGTCCATATAGGCTTCCAGCTCCGGGACCTTGTCCGGGTCGGGGCTGAAGAAGGCGTTCTGCTCGACGCTGTCCCAGGTTTTGAACGGGATTTCGATTGGCCCCAGCTGGCTCATATAGCCACGAATCACGATGCCCTGGGTGGCCAGGTATTTCTTGGCGATGGCACCGGCGGCAACGCGCATGGCCGTCTCGCGCGCCGAACTGCGACCGCCGCCGCGATAGTCACGGATGCCGTACTTGTGGTGATAGGTGTAATCGGCGTGGGCCGGACGGAAGGAGTCCTTTATCGCCGAGTAGTCCTTGGACTTCTGGTCGGTATTGCGGATCAGCAGGCCAATCGAGCAACCGGTGGTTTTGCCCTCGAACACCCCGGCGAGGATTTCCACCTCGTCGTCTTCCTGGCGCTGCGTGGTGTGGCGGCTGGTGCCCGGTTTACGGCGATCAAGATCACGCTGCAGGTCTTCCAGGCTAATCTCCAGCCCCGGCGGGCAGCCATCAACAATGGCGACCAACGCCGGGCCATGGCTTTCGCCAGCGGTGGTGACAGTGAACAGCTTGCCGTAGGTATTGCCGGACATGTGCAAAACGCTCCGCGAAAATCAGCTCCGAGGCTACGCCAGCCGGCGCAAAACCCCACTTGAGTAAAGGCGGCGAGTATACCCGTGGCGTCCGCACAGATCATCCTCGAACCTTCAGGGCGGATAAACGTCCAATTGGCTTACCCCTGGCAGTTCCTATCCATGACCCGAGTTCTTCTGTTGCCCCTTCTTCTCTGCAGCACGCTGCTGCAAGCCGCCCCTAACGCCGCGCACAGCAGCAATACACACAGCAGCGTGCAACAATCCATGCGTCTGCAAACAGACCAGGGCACGCTGTATGGCACGTTGCTCAAACCCAGCAGCACCACACCCATGGCAGTGGCGCTGTTGATTGCCGGCTCCGGCCCCACCGATCGTGACGGCAACAACCCCGAAGGCGGCCAGAGCGACAGCCTCAAACGCCTGGCTCAGAGTCTGGCCAAACAGGGCATCGCCAGCCTGCGTTATGACAAGCGTGGCGTAGCCGCCAGCCGCGCCGCCACACCGGATGAGCGCGACCTGAGTGTCGAGGGTTATGTCAGCGATGCGGTGAGCTGGGCACAGCTACTCAAGGCCAATCCGGCATTTAATCGGCTAATTCTGATTGGCCACAGCGAAGGCGCGCTGATTGCCAGCCTGGCAGCCGAACAGGCCCAGGCCGACGCCCTGGTGGCAATTGCCGGCAGCTCGCGGCCGATTGATCAGCTATTGCGGGAGCAACTCGCCTCCCGTCTGCCGCCGCACCTGCTGGCGCAGAGCAATCAGTTGCTCGACCGCCTGCTGGCCGGGCAACTCAGTCCACAGGTGCCCAAACAGTTGCAGGTGCTGTTTCGCCCCAGCGTGCAGCCCTATTTGATCTCGCTGCTGCGGCAGAACCCCGGCCAAGCCTTTGCTCGTTTGCAGATCCCGGCGCTGATCGTGCAAGGCAGCCACGATATTCAGGTCAGCGTCGCCGATGCCCAGGCGCTACAAGCGGCCAAGCCGGATGCCAAGCTGCTGATCATCCCCGGCATGAACCATATGCTGCGCATCAGCGCGCTGGATTTACCGGCGCAACTGGCCAGCTATGACAATCCTCGGCTACCGTTGGCACAGGGGCTGGGCGAGCAG